>CAZEMI010000038.1:0-5127 GCA_964513235.1 uncultured Acidobacterium sp. | reverse complement strand
GACCTCGGTGAAGTTCGTGGTCTCGAGGATCAGCACGTCGTCGCCGAAGAAATACAGCAGTTTTCCATCCGGTGAGAACCGGATGTTGATGAACTCGCGCTGTTCGCCGCGCGGCCAGGGAATGGTGCGCGTGACCTTGTGCTGCGCGAGATCGTAGAACTGGATGGTGATGTCGCCGATCTCCCAGCGATCGATCTGCTTGGTGGCCGAGCGCGTCAGGAGAATGAGAAAACGCTCGAGGGGATCCACCTGGAAGCCGCGAATCCTGACCTTCTTGTTGGCTTCACTCAGGGTGAAGTTCGAGAGCGAGGCGCGCGTCGCAATGTCGACAATCTCGATCTTTTCGAGCGTCGAGTCCAACACGTAGAACTTCTTGCGCGACTGCGACAGGGTGAGCGAGCGCGGAATGCCGGTCTTCAGCTTGATATCGCCGACCATGGTTTCCGACGTCTCGTCGAAAATCTGGATGTTGCCGGAGTAGGTGCCGATGTACATCAAGTGATCGCCACCCGGCATGGCGATCTTGGCCGCGGGCTTCTGCGCTCCGATGCTGACGGCGCCGGCGACGAGGCCGCCTACGCACAAGGCTACGGCGAGCCAGGCTCTTGTTCGAATCCTGATCATTTCTTCTTCTCGTCCGGGAAGATGAGGTCAATCTTGCGCCAGTCCTTCTGAGCGGCCGCGCATTTGGCCGTCCAATCCGGCGCGTGGTTCAACTGGTCGGGGACCTGCGCCGGCCAGAAGCAGCCCATGTGACAGTCGAACAGATCGCGCTCGACGGGTTGGCAGAGACCAGCGGTGCCGCCGTTGCGATCGGCCTCCCAGCCGGGCGAGAACACCAGCGAACACCCGTGCGGGATATGCGGTTCGGGCTGTTGCGGAGGGCCCCCTTGTTGAAGAGCGACGACATCCTTCGCGGCCGGTTCTCGGGTTGCCGCTTCCATGCGATCCGCTTTGCGGTTGATCGGTGTGAGGTGCTTCATGAGACTTTCTCCGGAACGTCTGCATCATCGAACTGGCGCAGGAACCCGGGATTGCGTTCCGCCAGCTCGCCGTAAATCTCCAGGCAGGTGTGCGTCCACCCGCGGATCCATTCGCAGTAGTGCAGGTTGGGGCGGCTGGTCGATCCGTAACGGGTATGCGCCTCGTGATAACACCCGCCGGCGCAAATCGGCCGCGCCCAGCACGTCTGACAATCGGTCTTGTTCGAGACGTGATGCGAGTCGAGAAACTGCTGCTGCTTGTCCCACGAGACGCCGTCGCGCACCGTGCCGAAGCCGTGATCGTCGGAACCCGCGAAGCGGTGACAGAGCGCCACGCGGCCGTCAGTGGACACACCCATCAGCCCCAGGCCGGCGCCACACGGATAGGCCTTGGCATGGCCCTGGTGGATCTCCTGCAGCGTTTCGCGCACGTTCGAGAAACCGTGGTGCTTGTTCTGCAGCGAGGCTTCCAGATAATCCGCGGCCAGCGCCCGGAATTGATCGAGGAGGTGATCGAACCCGCCATCAGAGATGGCGTAGTCGCGGCCCGGCGCGGTGGTCACCGGCGCGAATCCGACTTCCCAGAAACCCAGCTCCTCGAAGAGATGCTGGTAAATCCGGCGGACATCGAGCGTCTGCCGCGTCAGCGTCACGCGCGCGCCGATCGGCCGGGAACGATGGCGCGCCAGCAGCGCTTTGATCTTCGGCGCCGCAATCGCGTAGCTGCCCGTGCCGCCGTTGAAGACCCGGAATTTATTCTGCAGATCCTCCGGACCGTCGATGGAAATCGTCACGCCGACGCGTTCATTGGCGAGGAACTCGATCACGTCTGGGCGCAGCAGCGTCGCGTTGGTGGTCAGGCTGAAGTCGATCTCCTTGCCGGCCTCAGCCGCCCGGCGGCGCGCATACCCGATGGTCGCCTGCAACACCGGGAAGTTCATCAGCGTTTCGCCACCGAAGAACGTAATGTGCGCGCGCGGGTTGTCGCGCGACTCGCGCAAGGCAAACTCCACCGCTTCGCGCGCCGTTTCTTCGCTCATGAACTTCGGCTGCTGGCCGTTCTCGGTATCGACGATCTTGTCTTCGCCGTACTCGTAGCAATAGGTGCAGGCCAGGTTGCACTGATTGGTGACGTTCACCACCAGCGTCTGGAGCGGCACCGGGCGCAGCGGCACGATCTTCAGCGGCTTGTCCGCCGTAGCTTGAGCGGAGGCGGAGGCGGACTTCGCGGACGTCTCGCCAAGCGCCCGGACGCGCTTCAGCTCGGCGATGGTGCCGGCGACTTCCACGTGATCGAACCGCGCCGCGAGGTCGCGCGTCAGCTCGTCGACGCCGCGTGGGCCCTCGCCGAGCGAGTCGACGATGGCCGCGGAGCAATCATCGAGCGCGAACACGGCGGCACTGGGCACCAAGTACACGTAGCGGCGGCCAGCAGCTTCGAACGAATGGAATTCCCGAAGGCCAACCACGCTCATTGGCCGGTCCCCGGACGCCGCGGCGGCTCGGGCGGGCCGGCCGACGGATCGAACCGCATATACAACGGCACGGTGACGAGCAGGTGCGCGCGGGCCCGAAGGGTGGCCGCAGGTTTATCGCCGGCGGCTTCCGCGGCATATCGCGCCACCACCCACACGTCGCCGATGTTGTTGCGCGATCCCACGCGCGCCGGGTTCGGACCGTCGATGTTCGGCGTGAACCGTCCCGTCTTCGCGTCGATGGCGCCGACGAACTTGATGTCATCGTCGTCGTAGGTGGCGGTGAATTCCTCCATGCTCCACTGCACATCGACGAGGCCAAGCGCCACATCGTCGGGCGTGTCGGCCTTGCCATCGGCGCCGTTGCTGAACGCCCACGTTTCGAACTGGGCCAGCGCTTTCGGGAACGCAACCCCACCGACGCGCGCCATCGCCCAGTCGGGCTTCACCTTGATGCTGTCGACGCGATCGAACACGGCGAGCGCGCGCTGACGCGACGAGCCGGCAATGAAGACGTCGCGCATGCCGATCGAGGCGTTGGCTGCGGCATCCACGGTCACGGTGGCGACCTCAGGCGTCACGTTGACGATCCGCGTGACGGTGAGTCCCGGTCCGAGATCGATCTCGGCGGCCCGGAGGGCCGCCGGGAAATTGACGCCGTAGATCTTGAACTCCTGTCCAGCGCCACCCTGTTTCAACGCCGTGCGATCCGTGCCGAGCACGCGTGTTTCCGTGCCGACCCGATCCAGCGTGATGTCGAGGCCGAGCTCGTCGTAGCCGCCCGTGAACCAGCGGCCTTCCATGTGGCGCCAGTCGCGATCGATCATCATCACTTCGCGCAGCGCGGAATCCTCCGCCTGCATCGATGACCGCCCGCGCCACTGGAAGCCCGTATAGACAATCGCGCGGCCCGTGCGCGTGATGGTCTCGCCGGTGCGCGCGACGCGATAGGTCGCTGATGTCGTGAATTCATCGGGCGTCGATGGATCGGCGGCGATCGTGACCTTGCCGTAGATGGCGCCTTTGCCCAGCTCCCATCCACTCAACGTCCACGTGCCATCGAGACGGACCGGCCGCATGTTGGCTGACCACGCCGCCCATTCGGACGTCTTCAGAGGAAAGGTCTGGGAGAGGTGATCGATCGCTTTCTCGACCGGGTGGCGCGTATCGGGCGGGCGGCCGTCGGTCGATCGGCCGGTCGGCGCCGGCCCACCGCGCCGGAACGCCTGGTTGTCGACAAGCGGGTACCAGCCGCGGTGCATCGCGACGAGCAGATCCCATTCGCCACGCGTCCGGCGCTGCGAAATCACGCGACCGAGCGAATGACACTTGTTGCAGGTGCTCTCCGCATCGGCGTTAGCGGTGTACTTGAAATCAATCCACCGCTTCTCCACTTCCCACGCCGCCGGCTTGGCCTCTTCTGGCGCCAGGCCGAGGTCGTTCGACAGGTACTTCACCACGTGACGCGCGGTGGCCGGATCGATGCTGAGCCCGTTGAGCGCCGCCATCCGCTGGATGGTGTTCTGCCAGCCCTCCGGCGTGTTGCGCTGGAACGAGATGCGGGACATCTGGTTCTTGTCGTCGGGTCGATGGCACGACCCGCAGGCCTTCAACACGGTCTGGTCGGTGATTGGGATGCCCTCTTCCGGCTTGGCGGTCGGCGCCGCCGACGACTGGTTGCCAGGCGTTTGAGGAGGTGCCTGGGTCGCATGAACGATTGCACCCAGGAGGATGATGCTGGTGATGATGACAGCTCGTATCGTCATAAAGATCTGAGCTTTCTGTGCCTGCCGCCTTGGCGTCGCGCTTCGGCGGGACAAGTCTGCGGCCCTGGTGTTCGGTGAGTTCCGCGCCGCTCATTCTGACACAAGCCACCCTCGCGCAACCGCGGTCGAGAAGGCAAGGAGAAAATCGTGCAAGTCCGCCTGGCCATGGCGCCGCACGTAGGCCTCGAACAGCTGGGGCACCCCGCCTGCCGCCGGCGCAAGCTCGAGGAGCGCGGGCACGTCGATGGTGTAGAGGTAGCGCACGCCGCTATCGTCATCGCTCGTCACCACGTGGGGCCCCAGCATGATTTCGTGACCGGCGACATATGGGCGCGGGCCGATCCTGATCTGATCGGCGGCGCGCGCCTTGAACGTGTCGCGGCTCCTGACCCGCTCGTAGGCGGCGCGCACGCGCTCGGCCTCTCCGGCAGGCGCGGCCGGCTCGAGATGCCGGTCCGCCCAGAACGGCTGACGATGTTGCCTGGCAGCCTCGGTCAAGAAGTGACGGCTGGCTTCGTTGTAGCGCTGCTCGATCTCCCGCTCGCGGGCCGAGAAGAACGCGAGGGCATGGGGTTGCATCGACGGCTTGACGAGACAGGTGTTCGCCACCACCGCCGCCAGCCAGGCGGAGGCCAGCGCCTTCTGGACGCCCGCCGACGACAGCGGATCGATGAACGATCCGGCGTCGCCGACGAGCAGCCAGCCATCGCCGGCATACTCGCGCGATCGATACGTCGACGCATCGTGGCCCCACGGTCCGCCGGTCAACGTCGCATCGGCCAGTAGTCGCGTGAACTGCCGCGTCTTGGCGATCTCGGCACGATACACATCACGTGATGAACCACCGCGTGCGAGATCCGAGCGCTGCGGATCGACCATCGCGCTCACGTGGCGCACGCCGGG
>CAZEMI010000037.1:0-27733 GCA_964513235.1 uncultured Acidobacterium sp. | reverse complement strand
GGCTGATTGCCGCCGGTGTCGACAACAACGAGGCCGTGCTCGACACGAACCTCCTCGCCCGGCACGTGCTCGGCTGGTCCAGGGCGGAGATGCTGCAACGGCAGGAACATCCCACTCCGGACGGCTTCGAGGACGCTTTCGGGGTGTTGATCGAGCGGCGCGCCCGCCGCGAGCCGGCGGCATACATCCGCGGCCTCCAGGAATTCTGGAGCCGCGATTTCGAAGTGACGCCGGAGGTCTTGATTCCCAGGCCGGAAAGCGAGCTCGTCGTCGAGGAGCTGCTGGCGCTGTTACCGATCGACGCGCCCGCGTTGCCGCGGCGCGTGGCCGACATCGGCACCGGCTCGGGCTGCATCGCCGTGACGGTGGCCGCCGAGCGACCGCACCTGCACGTCGTGGCCACCGACATTTCGCGGCCGGCGCTCGTGGTGGCGCGCAAGAACGCGGATCGGGTCGGCGTGTCGCCGCGAATCGAGTTCCTGGAGTGCGCGTATCTCTCGGGCACCACGGGCATGTTCGATTTCATCCTGTCGAACCCGCCGTACGTGGCCGAGGCCGAGTACGAAGAGCTCCAACCGGAAGTGCGCGAGTACGAACCGGAAATCGCGTTGCGGGCCGGCGAAGACGGGCTGCGAGACATCCGGCAAATCGTCGACGTGAGCGCCGAACGGCTGAAGCCGGGCGGCACGCTGTTCATCGAGATTGGCCACCAGCAGGCCGATGCGCTCGCGGAGCGCGTCAAGGCGTTCCCGTCGCTGACGCTGGCAAGGATCAGCCACGACCTGCAGCGCATCCCGCGCGTGGCAGTGATTGAAAGAAAGATTGCTGACAATGTTTAGTCAGTGTCTAATCGGTGTCTAATCTGTGGCCTGCCTGTTCTGCAAGATCGTCGCGGGCGAGATCCCCGCATCGAAGATCTACGAGGACGATCGGATGATCGCCTTCAAGGACATCAACCCGCAGGCGCCCATGCACGTGCTGGTGGTGCCCAGGACGCACGTGGCGACGCTGAACGATCTTACCGCCGCCGAGGATGGCCTGGTCGGCGCGATGGTCCGCACCGCGGCGGCGATTGCGAAAGAACACGGCTACGACGGCCCCGGGTACCGGACCGTGTTCAACTGCAACGCGCAGGCGGGCCAGACGGTGTTTCACCTTCACCTGCACGTCCTGGGCGGACGATCGATGGCGTGGCCGCCGGGATGATTTTATAGCCCCCGGCTTCAGCCGGGGGTCCCGGGGGCTCCGCCCGGGTCACCGGGCCAATAAATACCGGCCAAAACCATTCTCGCGCTGCAACACGAAATCCACGGCGCGATACCCCTTCGCAAAATAGGCCTCGAACATCTGCCGCAGATCGATGCGCCACTGCAGCGCCTGGTCGGGCGCCTGCTGTTGCATCTCGGTGAACCCGGTCGGGATCTCGATCCACACGCGCCGATCGTCGCGCGACAGATCGATCGAATCCGCCTTCCGCCACTGGCCGTCGAGGCTGGTGGGATTCACGATTGGCGCGGCTGAGACGTCATGCGAACGCGCCCGCAGGGCGGTGGACTGCTCGAGCCGGCGGACGACGTGCGCTTCGGCGATGCGCCAGCTCGCCACCAGGCGATCGGTGGGGGTGCCGCGATGCAGCGCGCTGGTCGACTCGCCGTAAAAGTTCGCCGCGTACTCGTCCGCGACGCAGCCGAGTTTCGCGAAGTTGAAGTGCGCGTTCATCGCCTGCAGCGGGTCGAACGTCCATTCGATCAGGTCAAGGCCCTGCGACAGGGCGCGCTCCCGCTGCGCCAGCTTCAGGCGGTAGCCGAGCCCGCCCCGGTATTCCGGCAACACCCCCGCCATGTGCGACCACTGCATCGGCCGGCGATCCTTCATCCCCATCACGGCGTACGCGAAACCCACCATCCTCCCGGGCCCTGCCCCGAGCGACGATGGGTCCGCGACGTCACGGGGACCAGTCGGAGTCGAAGGATCGAACGCGCCCAGGAGCGTCGCGCCGCGATGCACCGTGAAGATGAAGACCGGCACCGTCACCAGGTCGGCGGCGTCGGTGTAGCCCCAGATGGCCTGTTCGAGCGCCACCACCTGGCGGAACTCGTCGATGGTGGTGAGGTCCCGGATGTCGACGTCGATCGTCATCTAGTGGAGCGTATCAACCAAAACGACTGTATCGAACATCGCTGCTCATCGACGGTAGTGGGGCCGTTCCGTAGGAACGGCCCGCTTCGATATCGAACGGACACGCCACTAGATCACCGACCGCAGCACGGTGAGGGTTTGAATCACGGGCAGGCCGGCCGGCAGATCCGGCGGCACTTCACCCGACCGCCGCAACAGCACCGCCCGCATGCCGATGGCCAGCGCGCCCTCGATATCGTGCTTGATGCTGTCGCCGACCATCACCGCCTCGCCAGGCAGCACGCCGGCCTTGGCCAGCGCCGCGTCGAAGATGCTGCGGTGCGGCTTCATGTAGCCGTGCTCCGCCGAGGACACCGACACGGTGATGAGGCTGCGCAACGAGAAGTGCTCGCAGAACGCGTCGAGGCTGCGATGCGAATTCGAGATCGCGCCGACGATGAGTCCCGACTCGCTCAATTCGGTCAACACCGGCGCCACGTCGTCGTACAGCTCGAAGTGATGGTTCACCGACCACTGATCGTAGATCTCCCGCGCCACGGCGATCACTTGGTCGCCGCGTCCACCCATGTGCTCGATGATCGACGCCGTGTAGTGCACGAACAGATCATGGTTGTAGATCTGCTCCTCGACTTCGTCGAGAATGAACGACGAGGCTGCGGTGGCCTCGTCGAAGCGCAACGGGTCGATCTCGAAGCCATGCGCGGCGCACGCCCGCCGGTAGCCTTCAGCCTGAAAGGTGGGACCCGGATAGATCAGCGTGAAGTCGACGTCGAAAAATACCGCCTTCGTCACAGCGCCGAGTCGTCTGGCTTTGCCTTGTCGGGCGTCTGGGCCCCGGCCTCGGGACTCTGTGGCCGGGTCTCGCCGGAGCTCGTCGAGGAACTGTCTGGCGTCTGGGACCGGGCCCCAGGTTCGATTGGCCCGGTCGCGCCGGAGCCCGTCGGGGAACTGGCGGGCGAAGGCGGAGGCGGCGCGAAGAGCGCGTCAAGGTCCAGAAGCGGATCGGGGCTCGACGGAGCTTCTACGGGCGAAGGTGGGCTGGCGATCGCGGGAGTCTCCACGGGTGGAGGTGGACTGGGGATCGCGGGAGTTTCCGGGGGCGGAGGCCCACCCGCGCTCAGCGTCCCGGCCTCAGTGTCCGGTGGCCGGGTCTCGCCGGAGCTCGTGGAGGATTCAGCGAGCGAAGGCGGAGTCGGGCTCGGCGCAGTGGCGACCACCGTGGTCGGTGTCCACGGTCCGGCCACCCCAATCGTGGCCTTCACAGGATAGAGCAGGCGGCGCGCCGCGGCGTCGGCGGCCTCCTTGGTGACGGCGCCGATCAAGCCCGGCAGCCGCTCGTCGTAATCCAACCCGAGGCCGAACGTCTCGACGTTGAGCAGAAACGACGCGATCGCGGCGTTGGTCTCGAGCTGGCGCGGCAGTGAGCCGATCATGTAGCTCTTCGACTCGTCGATCTCCTGCGGCGTAAAGCCCTTGCTGAGCACGAGGTCCAGCTCCTGGTCAATCGAGGCAATCGTCTTCTCGACGTTGGCGGCCGCCACGCCGGCGCGAATGGTGAACGGGCCCGGACCGAACGTGGCGTCCAGCGCGCTGAACACGTAATACGCCATCCCCTGTCGCTCGCGAATGCTGTCTCCCAGCCGCCCGCCGATCGCGTACTGGCCAAGGGCGTTGTTCATCACCGAGATCGCGTGGAATTCCGGATCGGATCGCCTGACGCCGAGGAACCCGTAGACCACGTCGGCCTGCGCCTTGTTCATCATCGGCACCGGCACGAGGCGCCGTTCACCCGGGATCGCCGGGTCCGGCACCTTGATGACGGACGTCTTGTCCCCCGTCGCTTTCGCCAAGGGGGACCAGTCGCCGAACAACTTCGCAATGGCGCCGAGCGCGAGCTCCTCGACGAAGTCGCCGACCACCACCACGGTCATGATCGGCGGGTCGAACCCTTTCTGATGGAAGCGGACGAGGTCCTGGCGGCGGATTGCCTCGAGTCCCGCGATCGTGCCGCGCACTTTTCGCGCGTAGGGATGATCGCCGTAGAGCGCCTTCGCGAACGCATCCGCCGCCATCGTCGCGGGGTTGTCCTCTTCCTGCCGAATCGACGTGATCAACTGCTCGCGGCGGGTCGCGATTTCTTTGTCCGGAAACCCGGGATGGCGCGCCACGTCCGCGACCAGCGCGAGCACCGGCTCGAAGTCGTCGGCCAGGCAGGTCGCGGCCAGCGCCATCTGATGGCGGCCGGCGACGACCGACAGCGATGCGCCACGGCCGTCGAGATCGTCGGCGATCACGTCCGCCGTCCGCTTCGACGTGCCGCGATCCAGCACGCGCGCGCAGAGCGCCGCCGTGCCGTCCTTCTCCGGGGGATCGCCATAGGCGCCGGTACGGACGCCCACCAGCAGGCTTACCGTCGGCGACGTGTGATTGGCTTTCGCAATGACGGTGATGCCGTTGGGCAGCACCACGCGGTGGGGATTGAGCGGCACCCTCCAATCCTATGCCAATACGGCGCGGAGCTGGGCCGCGCCGGCGCAGCCGTCGGAACTCTAACAACATACTTTATGATGTATTATGTGTATATGAAAGCTATACAGGTCAGCTTCGACGACCAGCTCCTCGACCGCCTCGACCGGGACGAAGAGGTCCAGCGCGATGGGCGCTCGGCGGTGTTGCGGCGGGCCGCGGAGATGTACCTGCGGCATCGGCGCCAACGATCGATTGCTGACGCCTACCGCCGCGCATACGCTGCTGGCGTCGATGCCGAGCTGTCGGGTTGGAGTGACGAAGGCACATGGCCCGCCGAATAGAGCGAGGCGAGATCTGGAGCTACCGGTTCAAGTCGCCAGATAAGCGGCGGCCGGTAGTAGTCCTCACGCGGCCGGAGGTGATTCCCCTGCTGCACACGGTGATGGTGGCGCCGATTACCTCTACGCGCCGCGGCGCACCCAGCGAGGTCGCCGTCGGCACCGACGAGGGATTGAAGAAGGATTCGGCGATCAATCTCGATCACGTGCAGACGGTCGAGCAAGACCGGCTCGTCGGCTACATCGGATCGCTGGCACCGGCCAAGATGCAGCAAGTCTGCCGCGCTCTCGCCATCGCGACCGGCTGTGTGTGAGGCGCCGTCACTCGGCTTGCCGGTCGCTGGTCTGGGTAAGCCAGCCGCAAGAGGCGGGGCCGCCCATGAAGCTGCGTTTCGAGGTCGAAACTCCCAACACACCTTCGAACAATCAAATCGCGGTTTCACCGAGCGGCACGCCCCTCGTCACGACGGCAGACGAAGCCGGAATCAGACGCTTGTGGGTGCGCAACCTGGAAGGCGGGGAGCAGGTGCTGGCTGGTACCGACGGAGCGAGGTGGCCCTTCTGGTCGGGCGACAATCGATGGCGGACGGCGGTTCGGTCGCGTTCGCGCGTGTGGATCAGGAAGGCGATGGCATTTATAGCCGCAATTCGAGCGGAGTGACGGCGGAACAACGGCTGTTTGCCTGGCCCTTCGGATCCGGGACCTTCGTCACGGACTGGTCGGACGACGGCCGTTAAGGCACGATGGCGTGATGACGGCCGGGAACTGTATTTTCCCAGTGGACAGTCGATGATGGCCGTAGATATCGGTCGCTCGCCGGGAGGTCGGATCGACGCCGGCATCCCCAGAAAGCTCGACCTTCCGGCGGGATTTATCGACTGGGATGTCACGCGCGACGGGCAGCGGTTCCTGATCAGCTCGACTGTCGCAACATCGGAACCCGCGGCGACGGGTCCGATTCATGTGCTGCTCAACTGGTTACCGCAATAGGTTTCTCGGGCTCGAACCACCCAATCGTCCGGTTCGAGGCGATGAGGTACTTCTGTGCCGCGGCGTGCACGGCGTCCGGCGTCACCGCGTCGAGCCGCTCGCGCAATGTCTCGTACGCCTGCCACGACGAGATGGTGTCGAAGTAGCCGAGCTGATGCGCGATGTCGGTGACGCTGTCGGCGTCATACACGAACCGCGCCCGCAATTGCGTGTGCACTTTCTTCAGCTCCGCGGGCGTGATGCCGCCGGCGCGCAGCTTTTCGATCTCTCCCATCACCACGCCCTCGACCGAGGCGAGGCTCTGCCCTTCGGCGACGCTGACGTTGATGGCATACAGGTACGGGTGCTCGGTGGGCATCAGCGCGCCGCTGACGACCGACGCCAGCCCTTTGTCGACCAGCGCCCGGTACAGCCGCGCGCTGCGCTGCGGCCGCGACACGCCGCCCATCGACCAGATGTTGAGCCCGGCGGCGCCGTTCAACACCGCGTCGGCGACCAGCAGCGGGAAGAAATCTTCGTGCGCGAAGGCGGGCGAATGAAACACCGCCTTCCAATAGGCGGTGGTCCCCTCTTTTCTCAGCACCACGCGGCGTTCGGCCTGTTGCTCCGGCTCGATCTGGCGAATGCGCGGTGGCCGCAACCCGGCAGCGATGCCGCCGAACTGCTTCTCGACCTTCTTCAATACCTCGTCGGTGTCGGCGTCGCCGACAATCACCAGCGTGGCGTTCGACGGCACGTAGAACTTGCGGTAGTGCCCGTAGAGATCGTCACGTGTCATCGACTGCAGATCGGGCAACCAGCCGATGGTGGGGTGATGATACGGATGCACCTTGAAGGCGGTGGCGGTCACCTCGGTGTCGAGCAGCTGTTCGGGATCGTTCTCGCCGCCCTGCAGCTCCGAGATGATCACGGTGCGCTCGGATTCGCAGTCCGCCGGATCGTACAGGCAGGCGTCCATGCGCTCCGCTTCGATGAACAACATGCGGTCGAGCGCGTCTTTCGACGCCGTCTCGAGATACGTCGTCTGATCGAGCCACGTGTAGCCGTTCCAGGCGCCGCCGAACTTCTCGATGATGCCCTTCACCTGGTCACGAGGAATGTTCGTCGTGCCCTTGAAGTTCATGTGCTCGCACCAGTGCGACACGCCGGTCACGCCCGGCCCTTCGTCTTTCGAGCCGACGCGATACCAGCACCACACCGACGCCAGTGGCGCCGTATGCGCTTCCCGAATCAAGACCTTGAGCCCGTTGCCGAGCACTTCTTCCCGAACCATCCGTCAACAGTACAATAGTTGGATACTCATGGCGGATTGGAAAGACACCTGTAACCTGCCACGGACCGCCTTCTCCATGAAGGCGAACCTGCAGACGACCGAGCCCGAAACCGTCGCCCGCTGGGACGAGATCGACCTCTACGGCAAGATTCGCGGGGCCCGCCGGGGCGCGCCCAAGTACTTGTTGCACGACGGTCCGCCGTACGCCAACGGCGAGATCCACATGGGCCACGCCCTCAACAAGATACTCAAGGACCTGGTCGTCAAGTCGCACAACATGCTCGGCTTCGACGCCCCCTACATCCCGGGCTGGGATTGCCACGGCCTGCCGATCGAACTGAAGGTGGACCGCGAGCTCGGCCCGAAGAAGAAGCAGATGAGCACGGCGGACTTCCGCCGCGCCTGCCGGGCCTACGCCGGGAAATATCTCGACATCCAGCGCCGCGACTTCAAACGCCTCGGCGTGCTCGGCCTGTGGGATGAGCCGTACACGACGATGACCTTTACCTACCAGGCGGCCATCGTCCGCGCGCTCGGCAAGTTCGTCGAGCAGGACATGGTCTACAAGGGCAAGAAGCCGGTGCACTGGTGCACGCACTGCCGCACCGCGCTGGCCGAGGCCGAAGTCGAGTACGAGCCGCACACCTCGCCCTCGATCTACGTCGAGTTCCCCATGGCGGAAGCAAGTGTCAACGAATTCTGGGAACGCGTCGATGCATTCGATGCGGGCGTGACCAAGGTCTTGCGGCCGGCCGCGTCACAAAAGGTGTCCGTCCTCATCTGGACGACCACCCCGTGGACGATCCCGAACAACCTGGCCGTCGCGTTCCATCCGGATTTCGAATACGGCGTGTACAACGTCGACGGCAAGGCGGTGATTGTCGCGAAGGATCTCGCCGAGGCCGTCGGCAAGAAGGTCGGCAAGACGTTCGACAAACTGCTCGCCACGTTCACCGGCAAGGTCATGGAGCGGCTCGTGTTCCATCACCCGCTCTACGCGCGTGAATCGCTGGCCGTGCTGGGCGAGTACGTGACGCTCGATGCCGGCACCGGCGCGGTGCATACCGCACCGGGCCACGGCTCGGACGACTACCACACGGGCGTGCGCTACGGCCTGGAGATCTACGCGCCGCTCGATGCCGGCGGCCACTATAACGAGTCGGTCGAGCTGTTCGCGGGCGTGAAAGTCTGGGATGCCAATCCACAGGTGGAAGAGGCGCTGAAGGAGCGCGGCCGCTTATGGCATCGCGAGGATTTCGATCACTCGTATCCGCACTGCTGGCGCTGCCACCACCCGGTGATCTTCATGGCCACCTCGCAGTGGTTCATCGCGATGGACGCGAAACACCTGCGCGAGCGGGCGCTGAAGGCGATCGGCGAGACGCGCTGGATCCCGACGTGGGGCGAGGCGCGCATCGAGGGCATGATCGCCAACCGCCCGGACTGGTGCATCTCGCGCCAGCGGGTGTGGGGCGTGCCCATCCCGGCGATGGATTGCACCAGGTGCGGCACCCCGGTGCTGACCAGGGCGCTGGTCGACAAGGCGGCGGCGGTGTTCGACGTCTATGGCGCCGACGCGTGGTACGAGCGCCCGGTCGAGGAATTCATCCCCGAGGGCATGACCTGCGCCGCGTGCGGCGGCAAGGAGTTCGAGCGCGAAGCCAACATCCTCGACGTCTGGTTCGATTCCGGTTCGAGCCACGAAGCGGTGCTGCCCTTCCGCGAGGACCATCACTGGCCGGCGGACATCTACCTCGAAGGCAGCGACCAGCACCGCGGCTGGTTCCACAGCTCGCTGCTGGTGGGCGTGGGCACGCGCGGCCGCGCGCCGTTCAACCAGGTGCTGACGCACGGCTTCGTCATGGACGAGCACGGCCGCAAGATGTCCAAGTCGCTCGGCAACACCGTGGCGCCACAGGACGTGATCAAGCAGAGCGGCGCCGAGATCCTGCGCCTGTGGGTGTCGATGGTGGACTACCGCTACGACATCAACATCGGCAAGGAGGTGCTGGCGCGCGCGGTCGAGAGCTACCGCAAGTTCCGCAACGTGATCCGCGTGCTGGCGGCCAATCTCTACGACTTCGATCCGAAGGACGACAGCGTGCCGAAGGCGCGCATGGCCGAGATCGATCGCTGGGTGCTGGCGAAGTACGCCGACGCGGCGGAGAAGATCGTCAAGGCCTACGACGATTACGACTACCCGGCGATCTTCCAGATCGCCAATCAGCTGATCACGGTGGACCTGAGCGCGTTCTACGTCGACGTCACCAAGGACCGGATGTATACCTTCGGCGCCACGTCCGAAGCGCGGCGCTCCGGCCAGACCGCGATGTTCATCGTCGTCGAGGGGCTTGCCCGCCTGCTCGCGCCGATCTTGTCGGTGACGATGGATGAGTTGTGGCGGCTGTTGCCGGGCGCGCGCGAGGAGTCGGTGCACATGGCGCTGTTCCCGCGCGATCTCGAGCAGTGGAACGACCCCACGTTGCTCGAGCGGTGGACACAACTGGCTACCGTCCGCGACCAGGTCAACCTGCAGCTCGAGGAGAAGCGGAAGGACAAGACCATCACCGCCAACCTCTCCGCGAGAGTCGTTTTGACTCCGGACGGGAGAACGGCATCACTGCTGGAGCAGTATCGCGACTTTCTGCCGACCTTGTTCGGCGTCTCGGAGGTTGACGTCAGGACCTCAGGACCTCAAGACCTCAAGACCTCTGCCGGCCCTGAGGTTGTTGTCGAGAGGGCCGGTGGGACTAAATGTGAACGTTGCTGGCGGTACGTGCCCGTGGTGAGCGCCGAGCCGGATCAGGCGGGGCTGTGCTCGCGTTGCGTGGCAGCGTTGGGCTCATAGCGTGCTCGTCGCGCGAAAGCTCGAAGTCATCGTGGCCGCGACGATCGTGATCCTCGATCAGATCACCAAGGCGATGGTGCGGCCGGCCCTGGCCCTGCACGACAGCGTGGAGGTGATTCCAGGATTCCTCGACCTGACGCGCGTGCACAACACCGGAGCGGCGTTTGGCATGCTGAACGCCGTCGACTTTCCGATGAAGACGCTGGTGCTGTCGACGGTGGCCCTGATCGCGCTCGGCGGCGTGGCGTGGTACGCTGCCACGGTACCGCTCACCGACCGGCTGGCGCGCATCGGCGTGGCCGGCGTGTTGGGGGGTGCCGTCGGCAATCTGATCGACCGCGCCACCGAGGGTTACGTGCTCGACTTCGTCGACGCCTACTGGGGCGCCTGGCACTTCTGGGCCTTCAACGTGGCCGACGCCGCGATCACGGTGGGCGTGATCTTCATGATTCTCGATATGCTGGGCGTAGGGCGGCGTATCAACGGACAGGCCTCAAATGCATCCAATCCTGTTTAACGCTGGTCCAATCACGATTTACTCGTACGGGGTACTGCTCGCCGCGGCCTACCTGCTGGGCCTGTGGCTCGCCGTCAAGCGCGCCCGCGCCGTGGGCGTGGACGCCAACCGGATCATGGACCTCCTGATCTGGGTGATCATCGCCGCCCTCGTCGGCGCCAAAGCGCTGCTGTTGGTCGTCGACTTCCGGCACTTCACGAGCAGCTGGCAGGAGTTCACCACGCTGTTGCGGTCGGGCGGCGTGTTCTACGGCGGGTTGATCGCGGCGATCGTCGTCTGCATCTGGCAGCTGCGCAGGCACCGCCTGCCGCTGTGGCAATCGGGCGATCTGTTCGCGCCGGGCATCGCGCTCGGTTACATGGTGGGACGGCTCGGCTGCCTGATGGCGGGCTGCTGTTACGGCAAGCCCACCGACGTGCCCTGGGCGGTGACGTTCACGGACCCGGCGGCGAACTTCAATGTCGGCACGCCGCTCAATGTGGCGCTGCACCCGACGCAGCTGTATGAATCGGCCGCCGGCCTCGTGATCCTGGTGGCGCTGCTGGTGCTCGAGCGGCGGCCCGGCCACTTTCCCGGCCGCACCTTCTGGAGCTTCGCGCTGCTCTACGGCGTGCTGCGGTTCGTCATCGAGTTCTTCCGCGGCGACGACCGCGGCATGGTGTTCAACATGCTGTCGACGTCGCAGTTCATCTCGGTCATCCTGGTGCCGCTCAGCCTCTTCATGCTGTGGTATCTCAGCAGGCCCGCTCGGCCCGCAGCCGCGGAAACCGCGCCACGCGGCCCGCGGAAGCCTCGCTTCGCGTGATGATCCCGGCAACGCGTCTGGAATTCACAGCAGACGCGGATGCCGCAGGTGAACGGCTCGACCGCTATTTGACGGCGCAGATCCCGGACCATTCGCGCTCGCAAATCCAGCGGCTGATCGAAGACGGCCACGTCACGCACTCGCGATACAAGAAGGTCAAGTCGAACTCAGACATCCGTGACGGCGACCTCATCACCGTCGACGTGCCGGACGCCGAACCGTCTCAGGCGCAGGCCGAAGATCTGCCGCTCGACATCCTGTTTGACGACGAAGACGTGGTGGTCGTGAACAAACCCGCCGGCATGGTCGTGCACCCGGCCGCGGGGAACCCGACCGGCACGCTCGTCAACGCGCTGCTCCATCACGTCAAGGACCTCAGCGGCATCGGTGGCGAAGTGCGTCCGGGCATCGTCCATCGTCTCGACAAGGGCACCTCAGGTGTGATGGTCGTCGCCAAGAACGACGAGGCCCACAAGGAGCTGGCGCGGCAATTTCACGATCGCGAGGTTGAAAAGGAATACGTCGCGCTGGCCTGGGGGCTGGTGCAGCAGCGCAAGCGGATCAACGCGGCGATCGGCCGCGACCCGAAGAACCGCGTGAAAATGTCGACACGCGCCGGCCGCGCGCGCAGCGCCGTGACCCGGGTGACGTGGTCGCGCGATCTCAAGGGGGTCACGTTGTTGCGCGTGGCCATCGCCACCGGGCGCACGCACCAGATCCGCGTGCACCTCAGCGCCATCGGTCACCCGATCGTCGGCGACGCGCTCTACGGCGGCGTGCACCGCCGCGTGCCGCATCCGCTCCGCGCCGTCACCAAGCTGACGCGGCCCTTCCTGCACGCCGAGCGGATCGCCTTCACGCATCCGCGAACGAAGGAGCGGCTGGAGTTCACGGCGCCGCTGCCTGCGGATCTGGCAGCGGTGGTGACCGAACTGGTGCCGCCCGACCAATTCGACTCGGTGTTCGCGAGGGCAGCCGTGCCGGACGACCGCGATCAGTAACCGGGCTTGCTGCGCAACACACCGATCTGGATCAGGAAGCTGGTGAAGTCGTACATCCGCCGCTCGTCCTGAATCAGCCCGTCGCCCATCCTGAAGATTCGCGCGCCCTCGATCTGGAACTTGCGTCCCGTGCCCGGCAGTCCCATGAACTCGCCGACATGAGTCGCCGTGGCCCGGAAGGGCAGCGCCACGCGATCACCATCAATCAGCGGTTCCTCGTTCACGATCGTCCAGTCGGGGAACGTCTCGAACAACCACCGGACTTGACAGGTCGTTCCATATCAGGCCACCGATTCACACAGATTCGACACCGATTACCCGGACACGCTCCTAGTACGCAATTTCTGCGACTTGTTAAATCTCATCCGCACGGCTGGGTTTGTGCTTGACCTTCCGTTTCGACGATGAGACCGTCGTCGTCAGGACACGCGTATAGAGAAGGTGAGGGTTTATGTCTCCGAGGGGCGCCTTCGCGGCGCTGAAACCTATGCCCCATGACGACGATCCAATTCCACTCGTGACGGAACGTTTCGAACGCCGGCTTGCCGAAGAACGCAGTCAACTCCGGGTGGAGATGGCCGTGGAATTTGGGAAGTTGCGCACCGAAATGGCCCAGGGCTTTGGCGAGTTGCGGGCAGAAATGATCACCCGCAATGCTGACCTCCTGAAGTGGCTCCTGGTATTCTTCGCCGCCCAAACTACCGCCATCGCCGCGCTGCTCAGGCTGTTCCGCTAGTCGATTCGCTCCGGCTCCATCACCTTCTCGACGGCCTTGCCGCCTTCGACACTCACGTAATAAACCTTGGCCGCGGCGCGAGTGTGCACGACACGCTTCACGGTGTTGTCTTCGAAGTAGGTGCCGGCGTCGTTGTCGCAGGCGTAGCCGGGCTTCATGGCGCCGGAAGCGATCAGCTTGTGGTACAGCGGCCGGCGTCCGGGCTCGGCGTCGTAGTGCGGCGAGTGGCTGCCTTTCAGGAACCCGAGACACTTGACAATCGACAGCTCCTTGGGGCGCGAGTCGGTCGTGCCCTCTTCGAACCAGCACAACGACCCGGCGCTGGCGCCACCGAGCACGATGCCGCGATCCCACGCTTGTTTCAGGATCACGTCGATCCCCTGCGCCTGCCAGATGGCCTGCTGATTCAATGTGTTGCCACCCGAGCAGACGATGCCGTCGACGGACAACAGGACTTCTTCCCAGCTGCGTGTCTGCCGCGTGCTGGCGATGAAGCTGTCCTGGTGCGAGGCTTCGACGTTGAGCGTCGAGCAGTTGCGATACCAACTGATGACGCCGCTTGGCGAATCCGCCGAGGCGGTGGGCAGATACAGCAGCTTCGGCCGGGCTTTGCCGGTCAGCTGTGCCATGTAGCGGATGAAGGCGGTGCCGTAGCCTCCTCCGGCGATCAGGATCTTGCGCTGCGAGGCGGCGGCCGCCTGGGCAAACGCGTCCGGGACGGAAGTGAGGCTGGCACCGACGACCCCGGTTAACGATGCTCCGATGAATTCTCGACGTTTCATAACGTGGGTATTAAACACTGGATCGGGCGTTGCATACAGCGGCGCCTATGCAGTAAAGGGTCTTGGGACTTGGGACTTGGGTCTTGGGACTTGGGCAAAAACCTCTTCACGCGCTCGTGATTTGACAGACCCAGGACCCAAGACCCAAGACCCAAGACCCCTACGCGTGTCCGGCCCACGATCGGTCGCCTGGCTTATGCGGCGCGCATGGATCGAACCGGCCTGGTGATTCGATATAGCGCATCGCCTTGGTGCAGCCGATCTCGGACGTGAAGTAGCCGAGCAGCGCCAGCTCCTTCATCATCCTGAAGTAATGCGCCGGCTCAGGCTCGATCCGCCGTAGCTCCGATGAATTCTCCTGAGCGAGGACTGACGGCGCGGGCGCCCGGTTGCTCGGTGCGGGAACCCGTGCGTCCATCACCTGCTGTTGTTCTCGATCGAGCGCTTCCACGATGGCGAGCCGCTCGGCCGGTGTGGCCTGCATGAACGCCGTGCCGTGCGCGCGGCGGCACGCCTCGTCCACCGATCGCATGCCGTCGCGAAACACCTGCTGGTTCCGATCGGTGTACACGTCGGTGACCATGAGCGCCATGAACGCTCCGGTCCTGGCGGCCTTGGCGCCGGGCGTGGAAGTTTCGGGCAGGATGGTCTCGGCGATCTCGTCGAGCAGCGCGACGTCGGCCGCGGTAAACGTGCCGGCACCTTGCGCCATGGCCCGCGCGAAGGCCTCGTCATCGAACGAAAACGCCAGCAGCCGATCGCCGCCGACAAGGGCGGCGCCGCCGAGCATGGCAGCGACGCGCTGAATCACATCGCGCCGCGTAATCGTCATAAATTTCCCTGCTTCAGTTCAGCGACGGCGTAGGCCGCCGCGCGCGCCGTCATCGCCATATACGTGAGCGACGGATTCTGGCAGGCCGCCGAGGTCATGCACGATCCGTCGGTCACGAACACGTTCGCGCAGTCCCACACCTGGTTGTGCGCGTTCAACACCGAGGTCTTCGGATCGCGCCCCATGCGCGCCGTGCCCATTTCATGGATGCCCATGCCCGGGAAGTAGCCGTTGTCGAACACCCGCACCTGCTTGACGCCGGTGGCCTCGAGCATCTCGGCCATGTCGTTCATCATGTCGCGCCGCATCAGGCGTTCGTTCTCGCCGGTGGCGCAATCAATGGCCGGTACCGGCAGGCCCCATTTGTCGGTCCTCGCGGCGTCGAGGGAAATCTTGTTGGCGTGGTTCGGCAGCATTTCGCCGAACGCAGTGGCGCCGATCTGCCAGTTCCCCGGTGTGGCCGCGGCATCCTTGAACGCCCCGCCGACGCCGAGCTCGGCCACCGCGCGTTGCCATCCCAGGCGGCTGGCGCTGCCCTGGTAGCCGAAGCCGCGCAGGTACTCACGCTTGTCGCCAAAGAAATTTCGGAAGCGCGGGATGTAGAAGCCGGTCGGCCGGCGGCCGTAGACGTTCTTGTCGTGATGCTCGTCGATCACGCCATTGGCGCCACACCGGAAGTGGTGGTCCATCAAGTTGTGACCGAGCTCCCCGCTGCTGCTGCCGAGGCCGCCCGGCCACACCTCGGTGGCCGAACGCATCAGCAGCCACGTCGAGTTGAGCGTCGAGGCGCACAGGAAAACCACGCGCGTGGTGTACTCGGTAGTCGCGTTGGTCTGCGCATCGATCACGCGCACACCGGTCGCGCGGCGGCGGTCGCGGTCGTAGACCACGTCGGTCACGATCGCGTGCGTCTTCATCGTCAATCGGCCGGTCGCCATCGCGAATGGCAACGTCGACGCCTGCGTGCTGAAGTACGAACCGGATGGGCAACCGAGCGCGCAGGCGTTCCGATACTGGCAGCGGCCGCGGCCCGGCAGCGGTTGCGTGAGGTTGGCGTTGCGGCCGGGAATGATCCGGCGGTGGCCGCCGAAGTGTTTCGCCAGGCGCCCGGCGATCGTTTCCTCGGCGCAGTTGAGCGGCATGGCCGGCTGGAACTGCCCGTCCGGGAGCTGTGCCAGCCTTTCGATCGAGCCGGCAATGCCCGCGTGCCTTTCGACGTGATCGTACCAAGGCGCCAGGTCGGCGTAGCGAATCGGCCAGTCGACGGCGATGCCCTCGCGGCTGTTGGCTTCGAAGTCGAGATCGCCCAGTCGATAACTCTGGCGGCCCCAGGTCAGCGAGCGGCCGCCGACGTGGTAGCCGCGATACCAGTCGAAGCGCTTGACCTCGGTGTACGGCGATTCCTGTTCGTTGACCCACCAGTCGAGGTTCTTCTCGTTGAGCGGATAGTCGCGCCGCAGCACCGGATACGCGTCGATCATTGCGCGCGTGCGGCCGGCGCGGTGAGGATACTCCCAGGGGCCCTTGCGCGCGTTCGGGTAGTCCTTCTGATGTTCGATGTTCTTGCCGCGCTCGAGCAGGAGCACGCGCAGTCCGCGCTCGGTCAGCTCCTTGGCGGCCCAGCCGCCTGAAATCCCCGAGCCGACCACGATCGCGTCGAATTCTTCCTGGGCCACAGATTAGACGCCGATTAGACGCCGATTCAACCCGCTTCACAAGCCCTTTTGTAATCTGTGTCTAATCGGTGTCTAATCTGTGGCCCATGACGAACGGACAATCGATCAGCCGCCGCGAGGTCTTGCACACCGCCGCTGCCGCCTTGGCCGCCGGAAGCGTGCCGATGGCGGCCGGACAATCTGGAGGACGCGCGGTGACCAAGGGGCGTCTGAAGCAGTCGGTGAGCCGCTGGTGCTATCAGAAGATCGCGATGCCCGAGTTCTGCCGCGCTGTTGCGGCCATGGGGCTGACGGCCATCGACTTGCTCGAGCCGGCCGATTGGCAGATCGCGAAGGACCACGGGCTGACCTGCTCGATGGGCTACGGCGGCGGCGGCACCATTCGCGACGGCCTCAACAACCCCGCGAATCACGACCCCATGGTCAACAACCTGATCGCCGCGATGCCGAAGGCCGTGGCCCTTGGCGTGCCCAACCTGATTACGTTCTTCGGCAACCGCCAGGGCCGGAGCGACCGCGAAGCAATCGACCACTGCGTGACCGGCCTCAATCGCCTCACGGGCGCGGCCGAACAACACGGCATCACCATCTGCGTGGAACTGCTGAACAGCAAGGTCAACCACGCGGACTACCAGGGCGATCGCACGCCGTTCGGCGTCGAGGTGGTGGCCGCGGTCAACTCACCTCGCGTCAAGCTGCTCTACGACATCTACCACATGCAGATCATGGAGGGCGATGTGATCCGCACCATCCGTCAGCATCACGCACACATCGCGCACTACCACACCGGCGGCGTGCCCGGACGCAACGAGCTGGACGACACGCAGGAGCTGCAGTGGCCGGCGATCTGCCGCGCCATCGTCGATACCGGCTTCAAGGGATACCTGGCGCACGAGTTCGTGCCGACGCGCGATCCGTTGACCTCGCTTCGCGAAGCGGTCGCGCTCTGCGACGTGTAATCTACGGAGATGGCCGCCGAACTGCTCGCCCGGACGACCGTCCATACCGGTCGGATCATTCAAGTTGAAATTGATGTGGTGAAACTGCCTACGGGACATACCGTCGACATGGAAATCGTGCGGCATCCCGGATCGGTGGTGCTGTTGCCGCTCCCGCAACCCGGTTCGATCATCCTCATCCGCCAATACCGCTACACCATCGATCGGTGGATCTGGGAGTTGCCCGCGGGCAGTCGCAAGCGCAACGAGGATCCCGATCGGGCCGCCGCGCGTGAGTGTGAGGAAGAGATCGGCCTGGTACCAGGCAAACTGACACGCCTGCGCAGCTACTTCCCGACGCCGGGTTTCTGCGATGAAGAGATGATCTATTACCGGTGTGAGGACTTGCACGCGCCTGCGCCCGATTCCACGGTGAAGCAAGACGACGATGAAAACATCGAGCCGCGCACGTTCACGCTGAGCGAGGCGCGCGCGTTGGTCGAGTCCGGCGAGATCGTCGACCTGAAGACGCTCGCCGGACTGACACTGATCTAGCTCACGGCCCTGTGCGCCGGCCTGTCCACGTCCCGGTCGCCGGCCGCACCGCAACGATGCAATCGATCTGCGCGCTGAGCGTGCCGGTCAGGCTTTGCAGGTCGGCGGAGAGCTGGCCCGTGAGTGTGAAGACATCCGGATCGTCGCGCACCGTGATGCTGATCGAACTGGCGGCTGGGACCGTGAAAGTCTGCGAGAACCCGGCCGTTGCCGCGTCCGTTGGGGGCACTGGTGATCGTCGCGAATGACGAGGACGACGTCCACGGACAATTGGCGCCGGTGGTGAGCGACACGGCGAACGTCCCGCCGCCAGCAGGCCCTTGGAACGATGTGGGCGACACAGTGCCCGGGCAGGTGTTGGGGCTCGGCGGTGGGGCAGTGTGGGGCGTGCCGACGGTGATGCCGCCGTGCCCCGGTGTAACGGATGTTGACATTGCCGCCACGTCGGCAGTTCGCGGTGAACGCGGACCCTTGCGCGTGCAGCTTCGCGGGCAGGAACAATCGCATCAGCTGCGACACCAGACCGGCGGCTGAGCGTTCGCCGTACCGGCTCGCATCGCGGCGTTGATCGCCATCGCAATTTCTTCGCCGAGCGCGGGCGCCGCCGCCCGGGTTATCGGTGTCGAATCGGTGCGAATCGGTGGCCTGGCCGGTTATCGCGCCCGGTGAGCGGGCGCGGCCTTGCTGTGTTTCGGGGCGCGCTTGCCGGGCCGGTCGGTCTCGTGGACCAGCGCGAGCAGCAGCACTTCGTCGATCGTGTTCACGAGGTGGATCGTGAGGCCCTTGCGCAGCTCCTCGCCGAGATCCTCCTTCACGTTCTTCTCGTTCTGCCGCGGCAGGATCACTTCCTTGATGCCGACGCGCTTGGCGGCCAGCACTTTTTCCTTGATGCCGCCGACCGGCAGCACCTTGCCTTGCAGCGTGATCTCGCCGGTCATCGACACGTCGCTGCGCACCGGACGCCGCGTCAACTCCGACACCATCGCGGTGACCATCGTCACGCCCGCCGACGGACCATCCTTCGGGATCGCGCCCGACGGCACGTGCACGTGCAGTTCGGAGTTCTTGAAGAAGTCCGGGTCGATCTGCCACTCGGTGGCGTGCGCGCGGACCCACGACAGCGCGGCGCGCGCGGATTCCTTCATCACGTCGCCGAGCTGGCCGGTGAGCGTGAGCGATCCGCTCCCCGCCATGCGCGTGGCTTCGACGAATAGCACGTCGCCGCCCACCGGCGTCCACGCCATGCCCGTGGCCACGCCCGGATTACGCGTCCGGTCCTTGACCTCTTCGTCCATGAAGCGCGGCGCACCCAGCAGCTCGTGCACGAACTCCGGCGTCACCTTGACCTTGTTCTCGTCGCCTTCGGCGCGGCGCCGCGCAATCTTGCGGCAAATCGCGCCGATCTCCCGCTCGAGATTGCGGACGCCCGCCTCGCGCGTGTAGCCGCGAATGATGGTGCGCAGGCCCTGATCGCTGAACGTCACTTGCGCCTTGCTCAGGCCGTGGTTCAGCACCTGCTTGGCCACCAGGTGATCGCGCGCGATGGCCAGCTTCTCTTCTTCCGTGTAGCCCGGCAGCTCGAGCACTTCCATGCGATCGCGCAGCGCCGGCGGAATCGTATCGAGCACGTTCGCCGTGGTGATGAACAGCACTTCGCTCAGATCGAAGGGCACGTCGAGATAGTGATCGCGGAACGTGTTGTTCTGCTCCGGATCGAGCACTTCCAGCAACGCCGACGAGGGATCGCCGCGGAAATCCGAGCCGAGCTTGTCGACCTCGTCGAGGATGAACACCGGGTTCTTCGATTCGGCGCGGCGCAGGCTCTGGATGATCTGGCCGGGCAAGGCGCCGATGTAGGTGCGCCGGTGGCCGCGGATCTCCGCCTCGTCTCGCACACCGCCGAGCGAAATGCGGACGAACTTGCGGCCGAGCGACTGCGCGATCGATCGCGCGAGCGACGTCTTGCCGACACCCGGGGGGCCGACGAAGCACAGGATGGGCCCCTTCATACCGGGGTTCAGCTTGCGCACCGCGAGGTATTCGAGGATGCGGTCTTTCGCCTTCTCGAGGCCCGAGTGTTCGGCGTCCATGACGCCCTTGGTCTTCTTGAGGTCGATGACCTCGTCGGTCTTCTTCGACCACGGCAGCGCCACGATCCAGTCGAGATACGTGCGGGCCACGGTGTATTCCGCGGCGGCCGGCGGCATCTTCGACAGCCGATCGAGCTCGCGCAGCGCTTCCTTCTTCACCGTCTCGGGCAGGCCCACGGCTTCGAGCTTGGTGCGCAGCTCTTCGATCTCGCGCGTCTGATCGTCGCCTTCGCCGAGCTCTTTTTGAATCGCCTTCAGCTGCTCGCGCAGGAAGTAATCGCGCTGGTTCTTGCCGACTTCCGACTGCACCTGGCTCTGGATCTTCGAGCCGAGCTCGAGCACTTCGAGCTCCTTGATCAACAGCCGGTTCAGCAGATCGAGGCGCGCGCGCACGTCGAGCGTCTGCAGCACTTCCTGCTTGGTTTCGGTCGCGATGGTGCCGAGACCCGAAGCAATGAAATCCGCCAGCCGGCCCGCGTCGGTGATGTTCGAGGCCAGCGCCTGCAGATCGTCCGACATCAGCGGCGACAGCGAAACGATCTGCTGAAAGTTTGCCTTGATGTTGCGCTGCAGCGCATCGATCTCGAGACGGTCCTCTTCCTTCAGCACTTCGGGGGCTTCGACGACGCGGCCGCGGAGATAGGGCCGGGTCGCGGTGACCTCCTCGAGGCGCACGCGCGCCAGGCCCTGGACGATGATGCGCAGGCTGCCGTCGGGCAGTTTGAACATCTTGTGGATCTGGCTGGCGGTGCCGACCGGGTGCAGATCGGCCTGCGTCGGGTCGTCGTCGCCGGCTTCGCGCTGCGCGAACACGGCAATGGTCTGGCCGCTCGCCACGGCCTCGTCGATCAGTTTGACCGAGCTTTCACGCGCCACCGCCAGTGGCATGAAGGCTTGTGGAAACAGCACGGTATCGCGCAACGGCAACACCGGCATTTCCGGCGGCACGCGGAACGTCGGCGTCTCCGCGCCGCTGGGGTCGAAGGGTTCGATGGGGTTGCTCACGTGGTCGGCCCTCCAGGGCCGAAAAGTCAGAAGTGAAAAGTCTGAAGAGAAGCAACCGATGTTTCTTCCGACTTCTTTCTTCTCACTTCATACTTCGTCAGTGAGCCGGAGGCGGAACCAGCAGGCCCCGCCGCCGGCGGAGCCTGTGATTCTAGGACGCCGGGGAATTACCCCCGCATGTCGAAGCCAAGCGTGGAAGAACCGCGCCGGGCCTGGATGCGCTCGCGCTGCTGGGCCATCTCACGGGCCTCCTCGCAGTCCTTGCACCGCACCGCGAACGGCAGCGCGCGAAGCCGCGGCTGCGCGATCTCGTCGCCGCACTCGAAGCAGTAGCCGTAGGAGCCCTCTTCGAGGCGCGCCAGCGCTTCGTTGATCTTGTTGAGCGTCTCCGCCTTCATCTGGATGAGCGCGAACTCGATATCCTCCTGGATATCGACCTCGGACGTTTCACCCGGATCGAGGACCTCGTGGTCCTTGTCGGCGCCGTCGGCGCGCACGTCGCGGATCTTGCCCTGCACTTCGTTCATGATCTCGCGCTGACGCTCGACGAGCATCCGCTTCAATTCGTCGTACCGCGCCGCGGTCGGCGCTTCCGTGGTGACTGCTGCTTTCTTCTTTCCTTTGCCCGCCATGACTTCAGCCGCTCCTTCTGCCTTCCCCACCTTTATGGGGAAGCTATGATTCCCGCTCTTGCGCGTTCCCTGTAGCAAGAGTAGTGCCTATGAAAATGACAAAACCTGCCACCCGAATTACGGTTATAAGCGATTGAAATGGAGGACTGGGAAGATGAACCGGCGGACATTTCGGTCGGGTTTTGGTGATTTTCACCAACCGACTCACCCAGGTCGTCCACATCTATCGCGTTTATTCACAATTACTTAGCAGCGTTTTTACCTTGCCGGGCTCAAGCGACCCGAACACTGTTCACTTGCATATTAGACGCCGCTCGGTCGAAATGGGTTCTCCGTTTCACTGTCACTATTTGGAGACACCCGCAAGCCGCGAAACGGTATCACGCGGGGGCCACAGTGTGGCAAACATTACACATCAGGCTGAACAATTACACACCGCTACAAGGTTCGACGGCTTCGACACGTTCCACAGGTTCGACAGGCTGATAATGTTCCGTCGTGATTTGCTCTCTTTGTAATAAACGGCCCGCAAAACGGGCATGCCCGGCCCTGGGTCACGACATCTGTACGGTCTGCTGCGCCACCAAGCGCCTGATAGAAATCCGCTGCACCGAGGATTGCCGATACCTCGAGTCCGCGCAGCGCCATCCGGCGGCAGCGATCAAGCGGCAAATCGATGCGGACGTCACGATCTTGATGGCAACTATCGGCCGGCTGTCAGAGCAACAGCTACAACTGTTCTTCCTCCTGCAGTCGATGGTGCTCTCCTATAAGCCGGAGGCACTGAGCCGGCTGACCGACGCTGACGTGGCGCTCGCCGCCGGCGCGCTGGCGGGCTCGCTCGAGACAGCGAGCAAAGGCCTGATCTTCGAAGAGTCGACCGGCTCCGTCGTGGCGGAAGGATTGCGGCGCGCACTGAAACCGGTCATCGATGAGGTGACCAGGAATGGCGGAGCTCGCGTTGAGCGCGAAGTGGCGTTGGTCCTGCGCGGTCTCGAGCGCGGCGCGAATCACGTTGGCGGGCACATTCCAGAGGGCGAAACCTCTTATCTGGAGCTTGTTGCGCGGGTCTTTCAGCATCAGCCTTCACGGCCGCGCCGCTCCGGCGAGACCGGGCCTGACCCCGCCAAGCCGCTCATCGTCTTGCCGTGATAGAATTCAATGTTCCAGGCACCTAGGAGTTTTGCGTAATGGCAATGAGATGTGAAATTTGCGGCAAGGGTCCGGTGGTCGGCCGCCGTGTGTCCCATGCCCACAACGTGCGCCCCCGCCGCTTCGAGCCCAACCTGCAGAGGGTCAGGGCCGTGGTGGATGGCGCCAGCAAGCGCATGAAGGTCTGCACGCGCTGCATCCGTTCGAACAAGGTCACGAAAGCGGCGTAATCAAGGTGCCTTGGGTGCCTTGGGTGCTCAGCCCGCAATGAAAGAACTCGTAACCGCCGCTGGCGCGGCCAAGGCAATTGGGCCGTACTCGCCCGCGCTGAAGATCGGCAATTTGTTGTTCCTGTCGGGCTCGATTCCACTGGACCCCACCTCCGGCCAGCTCGTGGAAGGCGGCATCGCCGAGCAGACCAGGCGGGTGATGGAGAACATCAAGGCGCTGCTCGAAGCCGGCGGCGCGAGTTTTCAGAACGTCGCCCGCACCACCGTCTTCATGGTGGACCTCGGCGAATTCGCGACCATGAACGAAATCTACGCGAGCTATTTCACGGCGCCATACCCGGCGCGCTCGACCGTCCAGGTGGTGAAGCTGCCCAGGGACGTGCGCGTCGAAATCGACGTCATCGCCGTTCTGGAATAGGCGCCGTTCGCTCCACGTTCAACACTCCCGTAATACCCCTCACGGACTTCAACACCTGCTCGAGGTGCTTGACGTCCTTGATCTCCACGGTGACGTCGATCCGGCCGCGGTTCTGGCCGGTGCTCGCCTCCATGTTGGTGATGTTGGTATTGATGTCGGAGATCTTCTTGCTGAGCTCGGCGAGCATGCCCTTGCGATCCTCGACCTCGATCGCCAGGCGCACCGTGTACGGCGCGATGTCCGCGCCTTTGTCCCACTCGACGTCGATGCGGCGCTCGGGGTCGTACATCAGGTTGATCACGTTCGCGCATTTCGCCGAGTGCACCGACACACCCTTGCCGCGCGTGATGTAGCCGACGATCTGCTCGCCGCGAATCGGGTTGCAGCACTTCGCCCGGAACACCATCACATCATCGGCGCCACGGACCTTGATACGATCGGGTTCCGAGCCCGGACGCAGCACCCGCTTCACCGCCGACACGACGGGGTGTTCGGGCGCCTGTTCCTTCAGCTGGTCTTGCGGGACGATCTTGTCGAGCACGAGGCGCGGCGAGAGCTTCCCGTAGCCGATCTGCGCGAGCAGATCCTCCGGTCTGGGCAGCGCCAGCTCGGTGAGCACCTTGCTCGCCGCGTCGCTTTCGATCAGCTTGGTGCCGTTCAGGCCAAAGCGCCGCGCTTCCTTGTCGAAGACGCGCCGCCCCAGCTCGACGGCGCGCTCTTTCTCTTCGACCTGGATCAGGTGCTTGATCTTGTTGCGCGCCCGCGAGGTCACCGCGAAGTTCAGCCAGTCGCGGCTGGGTTTGTGCGACGGGTTGCGGACGATCTCGACGATGTCGCCGTTCTTCAGCCGCGTGCGCAGCGGCACCATGCGCCCGTTGACGCGCGCGCCGACGCATTGATGGCCGACGTCGGTGTGAATCGCGTACGCGAAGTCGATCGCCGTCGCGCCTTTCGGCAGCACCTTGACGGTGCCGCGCGGCGTGAAGGTATACACCTCCTCGGGATAGAGATCGATCTTGAGGTTCGACAGGAACTCCTGCGGGTCGCGCACTTCCTGCTGCCACTCGAGCAGCTGCCGCAGCCACTGGAAGTACTGCTCGTCGCGCTCGGCGCCGACGCGGCCTTCCTTGTACTTCCAGTGCGCGGCGATGCCTTCTTCCGCGAGCCGGTGCATTTCCTCGGTGCGGATCTGCACCTCGAACGGAAACCCGCGATCGCTAATCACCGACGTGTGCAGCGATTGATAGCCGTTGGGCCGCGGCATTGCGATGAAGTCCTTGATACGGCCGGGCACCGGCGACCACGTCTGGTGGATGATGCCGAGCGCCGCGTAGCAGTCCTTCACGCTTGGCGTGACGATGCGGAGCGCGACGAAGTCGTAGACCTGCTCCAGGTCGATCTTCTGCGCCTTGAGCTTCAACCAGATGCTATAGAGGCGCTTGACCCGGCCGTCGATGCTGATCACCGGCACCTGCGCCTCGCTCAGCTTGCTGCGGATGTCGGCGGCCAGCTGCTCGATCATCCCCTGCGTGGGGCGGCGCTTGGCCTCGACCTTGTTCTTCAGCGACTGGAACGCCGCCGGCTCGATGTACTTGAACGACAGCTCTTCGAGCTCGTTCTTGATGCGGCTCATGCCGAGGCGGTTGGCGATCGGCGCGTAGATGTCGAGCGTCTCCTGCGCGATGCGCACGCGGCGATCGTCGGGCATGTGCTGCAGCGTGCGCATGTTGTGGAGCCGATCGGCGAGCTTGACGAGAATCACGCGGATGTCGTCGACCATTGCCAGCAGCATCTTGCGGAAGTTCTCCGCCTGCCGCTCCTCGGTCGACGAAAACGGGATCGCGCCGATCTTGGTGACGCCTTCCACGATGTGCGCGACGTCCTCGCCGAACTTCTCGCGGATCTTGTCGGGGGTGGTCAGGGTGTCTTCGACCACGTCGTGCAGCAAGCCGGCCGCGATGCAGACCGCGTCGAGCTTCATCTCGGCGAGGAGGTCCGCCACTTCGAGCGGGTGGACCAGGTACGGCTCGCCGGAATGGCGGATCTGTCCCTTATGCTCCAGGGCCGAAAACACGTAGGCCCGGCGCAGCAGTTCCAGGTCGGCGTCCGGGCTGTAGCCGCGGACTTTGTCGAGCAAATCCTCGAATCGGATCACGGGTTTTCCAGAAGGTCAGAAGGACGCAAAAAATAGAAGGCCTTCTAAACCTCACATTCTTCTGATCTTCTGTTAAATCTATCGGTTTCGCGACCGAATTCCTCTGACCGGTGTCTAAGGGAAATCAGGGGGCGGTTTGGGCTGCGGGCACCTTATCGGTGCCTAATCGGTGTCGAATCTGTGGCCCCAGTCTGTGTCGAATCTGTGGCTCCAGTCTGTGTCGAATCTGTGGCGGTTGCGGCACCCGAAGAAACACAGCTATACTTTCCAACTTGCCGCCTGGTTCGGTGACTAATCGGTGTGAATCGGTGACTAATCGGTGTGAATCGGTGGCCTCTTGAACGGGTTCTACACAGGGGGATTTTGATGAACAAGCGGTCTTCGGCAGCGTATCTGGCGCTGTGTCTCGGGCTCAGCGTCATGCTGGCCGGTTGCGGATATTTGAATCAAGTCCGCGCCATGAAGGCGTTCAAGGACGGCAACAAGGCATATGCCGCCAGCGACTGGCGCGCCGCCGCGGCGAAATACGAAGAGGCGGTGGAGATGACCGCCAGCGATCCGGCGTGCGAGTGGTGCCCGGCGATTTACTTCTATCTCGGCAACTCCTACGACAACATGTATCGCCCCGCCCGCAAGGGTGAGCCGGCCAACGACGAGTTGCTGACCAAGGCGGTCGACAACTACAAGCTTGCCAGCGAAAAGCTGACCGAAGAGAGCCAGCCGAAGCGCTCGCTGGCCCTGGACTTCCTGGTCGCTGCGTATGGGCCGGATAAGCTGGCCGACCCGACCGCGGCCGAGCCGGTGGTGCAGCGCATGATCGAGCTGGCGCCGAACGAGCCCACCAACTACTTCCAGCTCGCGAAGATCTACGAGGACTCGGGTGAGTATCAGCTCGCCGAGGAGACGTACCTGAAGGGCCGCGACGCACGCCCGAACGACCCCACGGTCTACATGACCGTGGGCGGCTACTACAACCGCCAGGGCGACTTCGAAAAGCTCGTCGAGAACCTGAAGAAGCGCATCGAGCTCGAGCCGCAAAATCCCGAGGCGCATTACATCCTCGCCACCTATCACTGGGACAAGGCGTCGCGCGATTTCCGGTTGTCGGACGCGCAGAAGCGGCAGCTCGTGCTCGACGGTATCGAAGCGGTCAACAAAGCGCTCGAGATCAAGCCCGACTACATCGAGGCCATGACCTACAAGGGCCTGCTGCTGCGCACGCAGGCGCTGGTCGAGAAGGACCCGAAACTGCAGCAGCAGCTGATCCGCGAAGGCACGGCGCTCGGCGACAAGGCCAACGAAATGCGCAAGGCGCGGGCGGGCGAATGATTTTTGCAAAGGCCACGCTGACGCGTGGCCGGTCGGGTATTCGCCCAACTCACTGAAAACGGGCCGTTTGCACATCCGTGCGACGGCCCGTTTTTTCTTTTACGCGCCCGTCACCCGCGAGTGATAATTTTCAGTCAGTTTCAGGAGACCCCATTAATGAAGATTGTCTTTCGACTTGTCTTGTCCGTGGTTGCGGCACTCACACTTGCGGTACCCGCCAACGCGCAGGTCACCACAGGATCACTCGCCGGTAAAGTTCAGAACGCGCGCCAGGAAGGCGTCCCGGGCGCCAGCGTGATCGCCATCCACTTGCCGTCGGGCACAACCTACGAAGCCACGACGCGAGCCGATGGCCGCTTCCAGATCGTTGGCATGCGCGTCGGCGGGCCGTACTCCGTCACTGCCGCGTTCACCGGCGGCGGCGCCGCCGCGTTCGCGCCGGAAACGCAGGAGAACATCGAGGTTATCCTCGGCGTTGCCACCGACCTGGTCTTCGACGTCAAGGAGATCGCCGTCACCGAAACGGTGACCGTCACGGCAACCAGCGACGCCATCTTCGCCTCGAACCGCACCGGCGCCGCCACCGCCGTGACGCGGCAGGACCTGGCGCTGCTGCCGACCATCACCAACCGCCTCGAGTCGTTCGCGCGATTGACGCCGGCGATGGGCGGCAACATGTCGTTCGCGGGCCAGGACAACCGCATGAACAACATCACGATTGATGGCTCGTATTTCAACAATTCCTTCGGCCTGGGCAATCAGCCCGGCGACCGCACCAACGTCGCGCCGATCTCGATGGACGCGATCGAACAGGTGCAGATC
>CAZEMI010000036.1:0-27366 GCA_964513235.1 uncultured Acidobacterium sp. | reverse complement strand
GTTTACCTGGCGGCTGGTCACGTCCTCGCCGGGTCGCACGCGGCGGCCGCGCACGTGATGGACGAGGCGTTGTCGGCGGCGCCCACCTCCAACGCCGCCTGGCTGCTGCCCGTCGAGCCCCTGTTGAATGTGGGCGCGGCGACGGACGAGTGGGCACCGGCGCTGGCCCGGCTCCGGGCGCGCGCGATTTAACGGCGCTTAAAAGGGAACCTGCTCTCCCTGTTCACCGATGCCTGGAAACGATTTACGGGACCCGTAAGCGATCTCCGAAAAGGAAGCAGGTTCCCTTTTACGGGGTCCGTAAACGAACCCCGAAAGGGAAGCAGGTTCCCTTTTCAGGACGTTTCAGGACCGCGATCAGGACATCGCGGGAGGCGTGCAGGCACCATCCACGCATGGAGGATTTCATGCGCACTGCCACTCTCTCGTTGTTGTTGATCGTCGTCGCCATCCCGGCCGCCGCACAGAACGTGATTCCGCCGCCGCCGCGGCCCACGGTGGCCAACCTGTCGGGCCCGCGGTTCGGCATCACCGTGCTGCCCGACGGCGTCGTCTCGAAATTGCAGGATCGCTACCTTGACGTGAGGCCGACGATGTCCCAGTTCGGCTGGCAGTTCGAAAAGCAGTTCTACGCGAAAGACAGCGGCGTCGCCGTGCTCAATGAATGGGTCGTCCTGGTGGGCGGGCTCGATCAAGGCGTGGCCATCCCGAGCCTCAGCTGGCTCGTCGGCATGAGGACCGCCAACGGCACCGAGCTTGGCGTCGGGCCCAACGTCTCGCCCTCGGGCGTGGCGCTCGCTATCGCCGCAGGTACGACACTACGCGCGGGCTTTCTGAACGTTCCCGTAAATTTCGCTGTGGTGCCATCGAAATCGGGCATGCGAATCAGCTTTCTGACCGGCTTCAGCGTGCGAAGGTGATCTTGTTGGGAAGTGCTTCTTGTCGGGGATATGACATTGGTCGGGAAGTGATCCAGTCGGGAGGTGATACTTGTCGAGGAGTATCATCTCCCGACAAGCATCACATCCTGACAAGCATCACATCGGCATCCGGTAAATGAACGTGCAGCGGCTCGGCTCGAAGTAGGTGCGCGAGCCGTCCATGGCCGCATACCCGCGGGCGCGGAACGTCGCATTCTTTTCCTTCGCCAATGCCGAAAGGAGCGACGGCGTGTTGCCCTCCATGAACATCAGCAGCACGAGCGGCACTATGCCGCGATCGCGCGTCTGCAGCATGAACCCGTCGCCGCCGCTGACCTCGTCGAGGATGGCGCCGGTGGCCTCGAACGGCGTCGCTTTCGGATTGGGCGGGGCGGCGACCGTATCGGAGGCGGGAGCGATGATCGACACGAGCGAGGGCACGCGCGGCAGGGTGATGTTCCGGATCGCCGTGGCGCCGGGTTGCAGCGGGTCAAGGCTGGCGAGGCGATCGAGATACGCCGCCTTCAAGCACGACGCATCCGCGCACTGGTTACGAATCGTCTTCAGCCACTGTGCCTGATCGCTCTGCAGGCACGACGCGGCCCGCTCCACGGCGGCGCGGCCGGCCTCGTAATAGCGGCCGAGATGCTCGTCGAGCTCGCGCAACCCGGTATCGCTGCAGATCAGCTTTTCGACCCGCGTTTGCGCCTTCGCGCAATCGAAACTCTGCAGGACGATGGGAGGCTCGGCGGGCAGCAGCAGGGCCGCCGTAAGGACAATCGGAATCATTGAGGTGACCTTCTGCGAGGGGTGCGCCGGAGCATACCAAAGTCGGCGATCACACGTCCGACACAGGAAAACGACCATGACGCGGAACCGCGGAACCCGACGAACCGTTTTCTCGGCTTCTGACGGGGGTTCGACGGACGTTCGACGTACGTTAGACTCCGGCGCATGAACACCAGGATGGCTCGCCGCGCCGGCGTCTTTGTGCTCGCGGTCGCGCTGACCGCGGCATCGCTTCCCGCCGACAAACCCGAGGCCCTCGGGCTCTCCTCCGAGCGCCTGCAGCGGATCAACCAGATGATCCAGGGCTACATCGAGCGCGGCCAGATCACCGGCGCGATCACGATGGTGTCGCGGCGCGGCCGCGTCGCGCATTTCGAGGCGCAGGGACAGATGGATCTCGAGGCGAAGACGCCGATGCGCAAGGACGCCATCTTCCGCATCGCGTCGATGTCGAAGCCGATCACCGGCGTCGCGATCCTGATGCTGATGGAAGAAGGCAAGCTGCGGCTGACCGATCCGGTGTCGCGCTTCATTCCGGAGTTCAAGGGTTCGAACGTGGCGATCGTGAGGACGCCCGGCGCACCGGCCACCGCAACGGCGCCGGCCCGTGAAGCGGAGATCTATACGGTTCCCGCCGAACGCGACATCACGATCCGCGATCTGCTGACGCACACCTCGGGACTCGAAAGCGGCGGCGCAGGCACCCGCGCGGGCGCCCGGATGGCACCGCGCAGCACGGCGAGCACGCTCGCGACCTACGTGCCGACGCTCGGGCAGGTGCCGCTCGATTTCCAGCCCGGCACCCAGTGGCGGTACAGCGCGCTGGCGGGCATCGAAACGCTCGGGCGCATTGTGGAAGTCGCGTCAGGCCTGACGTTCGATCAATTCCTCGAGCAGCGCATCTTCGATCCGCTCGAGATGACCGACACGGCGTTCTATCCCACCGACGATCGGCTGCCGCGCGTGGTGACGCTGTATGTCGCTCGCGACGGCAGGCTCGTCAAGATCGAAACCCCGGCCTGGCTCGCCACCAAGACGCTGTTCTCCGGCGGCGGCGGGCTGTGGTCCACGGCCGAAGACTACATGCGCTTCGGGCAGATGCTGGCCAATGGCGGCGTGTTGAACGGCAAGCGGCTGCTGAGTCCGCGCACGGTCGATCTGATGGCCACCAATCACGTCGGCGACCTCTACAGCGGCACCGGCGGCAACGCGAAAGGCCTCGGCTTCGGTCTGACGGTGGACGTGGTGCTGGATAACGCGATGTCAGGGCGCAGGGTGTCCAACGGCGCGTTCTCCTGGGGCGGCGCCTTTGGCACCTACTTCTGGGTCGATCGCAAGGAAGCGCTGGTCGGCGTGCTCATGGTGCAGGAACCGGTGAATTCGCTGCGCACGGATTTCCAGAACGCCGTGATGCAGGCGATCATCGAATAGGCCACCGATTGGCACCGAGTAGGCCACCGATTAACGCCGATTAGGCACTAATTAATCGGTGTCCATCTGTGTCAATCGGTGGCCTAGAGCTTCACCTTCTCGAGTCGCGGCGCGAGCAGGTGAATGATCAGCAGCGCCGTCAAATACGTCGAGCCGGCGATGAGAAAGACCGGCACGTAGCTGCCGGTCGTCTCCAACAGGTAGCCGGTGAGCTTGGCGATCAACATGCCGCCGAACGCGCCGGCCATGCCGCCGAACCCGACCACGGTGCCGACCGCCTGCCGCGGAAACATGTCGCTCGCCAGCGTAAACATGTTCGCGGACCAGCCCTGATGCGCGGCGGCGGCCAGCGCCACCAGCAACACGGCGGTCCACAAGCTCGTGGCCATCGAGGCAAAGACGATCGGGATCACCGCGCACGCCGCCACGAACATCGCGGTCTTGCGCGCCGCATTGACGGTCCAGCCGCGCTTGATGAGCGCCGACGACAGCCAGCCGCCGCCGATGCTGCCAACGTCGGCGATGAGATAAATCGCGACCAACGGCGGCCCCACCGCGAGCAGGTTCAGCCCGTGATTGCGATTGAGAAAGTCCGGCACCCAGAACAGATAGAGCCACCAGATCGGATCGGTCATGAACTTGCCGATCGCGAACGCCCAGGTCTGCCGATGCGGGAGAAGCGCGCGCAGCGGCACGCGCGCGGCCGGCGGCGCCAGGTCGCTGCGGATGTACGCGAGCTCCGCCGCGCTCACGCGGGGATGGTGTTCGGGCTGGCGGAACAACGGCAGCCAGAGCGCGATCCAGAAAAAGCCGATGGCGCCGGTGACGATGAATGCCCAATACCAGCCGTAGGTGACGGTGATCCACGGCACGATCAACGGCGCCATCACCGCGCCGATGTTGGTGCCCGAATTGAAGAGGCCGGTGGCAAAGGCGCGCTCCTTCAACGGGAACCATTCCGCCACCGCCTTGATCGCGGCCGGGAAGTTGCCGGCCTCGCCGATGCCGAGCGCGAAGCGAGCGGCGATGAAGCCCGCCACCGACGGCGCATACGCGAGGCCAAACACCCCCAGCAACGCGGCCACGGCCGGACCGTACGTCGCGGCTTCCGCGTGGGCCATCGCCGCCACACTCCACAGGCCCACGGCAATCGCAAAACCAATCCGTGTGCCGACGCGATCGATGAATCCACCGGCCAGCAGCAATCCGATCGCATACGCCAGCTGGAAACTGAAGACGATGTCGGCGTAGTCGATCTCGCTCCAGCCGTAGTGCTGTTGCAGGGTCGGCTTGAGCAGCCCGATCACCTGGCGATCGATGTAGTTGATCGTCGCGGCGAGGAACAACAGGAAGCAGATCACCCAGCGATACCACCCCACGCGCGTGTCGGGGGCGATGGCCGGCGCGGGTGGAGTGCGTTCGTCGCGTCGCGGTGTCTGCAGCGTCGTGGTCATGGCTAGATGGTTGGGTTACGACGATGGATGGCGAACTCTCGATGGCCGAGCCGTTCCGCCGCGGTGAGCTTGCCCGATGAGACGTCGACAATTTCCCGGAGCAACCGCTCCGCGGCCCCATCGATCGATTCGGAGTGATCGAGGATGCCACTCACGTCGAGATCCGTATTGTCCGCCATCGTCTCCGCCGTTCGCGCGTTGCCGGTGATCTTGATCACCGGCGCGATGGGATTCCCGGTCGGCGTGCCGAGACCGGTGGTGAACACCACCACCTGCGCGCCGCCGCCAACCATGCCGGTCACCGACTCCACGTCGAGGCCGGGCGTGTCCATCACCGTCAGGCCCTTTCGCGTGATTCGCGCCGCGTACCCGACCACGTCTTCAAGGCGACTCACCTCTCCAGCCTTGTGCGTGGCGCCAAGCGACTTCTCCTCGATGGTGGTCAGCCCGCCGCGGATGTTTCCCGGCGACGGCTGCGTGCCGCGAATGTCCAGGCCCAGTGCCTGCGCTTCGCTTTCGACGCGCTGAATCACGCGCAGCAGGCGGCGGGCGACGTCGGGTTGGGTGGCGCGCTCGGCGAGCAGATGTTCCGCGCCCATGATTTCGGCGATCTCACCAAGGACCGTAGCGCCGCCGAACGCGTTCAACCGATCGGCCACGCGTCCAAGCGCGGGGTTGGCGGACAGCCCGGAGGTGTAATCCGATCCACCGCACTTGAGCGAGAGGATCAAGGTGTCGATGCCGCACCATTCCCGCGCGTCCGGTTCGAGCTCCCGGGCGAGGTCGGCGGCAATCGCCCTGCCTTTCACGATCGCCTTGGGCGTGCCGCCCTCCCCCTGGATGGACACGATCGCGGATCGTTTGCCGGCCGCGCGGGCCGATTCGGCCAGCATCTGTGCCACCACCTGCTCGCACCCGAGCGCCACCACGAGCACGGCGCCGACGTTGGGGTGCTGACAATACGCGGCGAGCGTGTCGTGCGTGAGCTGCATGTCCGGACCGAGTTGCCCGCACCCAGCCAGGTGGGGTAACGCCACCGCACCGGGAACAGTGGCCACGATCCGCTCGGTGACAACGGCGGAACAGATCACGGTTGGCACGACCAGGACGTGGTTGCGCACGCCCACTCGCCCATCCGGCCGTCGATATCCCTCGAAACGTGGTGCTGTCATTCGCGCTTCTGATCGCCTCGGCCACGCGTGCTGGCGAGGTTGTGCACATGCACGTGCGCCCCGATCGCGATGTCGACCGTGGCGGTGCCGATGGGATTCCCGTACTTCACGACGTTCTCGCCGGAACCGATCGGCGCCAACGCCACCTTGTGCCCGCTCGCAATCGGTTCGCGAACCGTAATCTGCCGGCCGTTGGCGGCGATCGTCTGGCCCGCGGCCAGCGGCTCGAGCGCGGTGGCGACGTTATCGCGCGCGGTGATGACGATGACTTTGTCGCTCACTGATTGGCGCTCATTGATTGGCGCTCATTGATTGACGCCGCTGGCGAGAAATCCGCCATCAACCGCGATCACTTGGCCGGTAATGAAGCTGGCCGCGTCCGACGCCAGGAACACCGCGGTACCCGCGAGTTCGTCGACGCGGCCAAATCTCGCCATCGGCGTCCGCACCAGGAACTCCTGGCCGCGGCCCGATTTCAGGAGCTCGCGATTCAAATCCGTTTCGAACACGCCTGGAGCGATCGCGTTGACCGTCACCCCATGGCGTGCCCATTCCACGGCGAGCGCGCGGGTCAGTCCGGCGACGCCGGCCTTGCTCGCCGTGTAAGCGGCCACTTCGTGCAAGCCGATGAACGACGCCAGGGACGCGATGGTGATGATGCGGCCGTGCTTCTGCTCGATCATCGCGGCGCCAAACACCTGGCACGTGCGTAGCACGCCGGTCAGGTTGGTCTCGAGGATGCGCGCCCAGTCGGATTCGTCCATCTGCAGCGTGGGCACGCGCTTGGTGAGACCCGCAGCCGCGACGACAATGTCGACGCGGCCCAGCTCGCGAATGCACGTGTCGCGAAGCGCCGTCAGCGACGCGGCGTCGGCCACATCCGCACACGCCGTCAAGGATCGGCGTCCACGCCCGCGAATCTCCGCGGCCGCCTGGTCCACCAGGTCGCGACGCCGTCCCGTGGCCACGACGTCGGCGCCCGCATCGGCAAGGCCGAGCGCAATCGCGCGGCCGATGCCGCTCGTGCCACCCACGACCACGGCGACCCGGCCGGTGAGGTCGAACAGCGCTGACCCCATCACACCGCCTGTCCGCGCGCCGGGCCCGGTCCCGCGCCGCTGATCACCGCGTCAAGCGCCGCCGTCTCCGCGCCCGGCCGGCCCGGAAGCAGGCTGACGGCAATCGCGCCGATGGCGGCGAGCCCGACCAGCACCATGAACCCCGGACCGTAACTGCCGGTCGAATCGCGCAGTCCCGCGACGATCATCGGCACCACCGATTCAGCCACGCTGTCGGCGGTCAGCACGATGCCCATCACGCGACCCATGATCGCCACCCCGTACAATTCCGCCGCCATCAACGGGATGATCATGTAATCGCCACCGAGCCCAATCCCGAACACAAACGCGAACACCTGCAACGCCGCCGGCGTTGGCGCGTAAAACAGCGGCGGAATCGCCGCGGCGACGATCAAGTAGATCAGGATCATCACGCGCTTCTTCGCCACGCGATCCGCGAGCCAGCCCATGAACAGCCGGCCGGCCAGGCTGCCGATCAGGATCAGCGACAGCGTCGCATCCACATCGACCTGTGCGAGCTGGCGATCGAGGCTCAAGTACAACGCCAGGTTCTGCATCGTCCCGCCCACCGCGCCGATCGAGGCCATGCTGCCGATGAGCAGCAGGACAAATGCCGGGCGCGACAGGATGGGCGCGAGCGATCGTTGGGCGGCGGCGCGAGCGGACGCGGCGGCCGCCGGCGGTTCGCGCACGAAGTACGCGGCCGGCAGCGCGACCACGATCATCAGCACGCCCAGCCACCACATGGCGCCTCGCCACCCGAGGCGTTGCGTCAGGTTATAGGCGAGCAGCGGCACCAGCGCGCCACCCACGCCGATGCCGAGGTAGGCGATGCCCATCGCCTTGCCGCGTCCCTGGTCGAACCAACGCGAGAGCAGCACCTGGTTCGGCAGCGGCCCGCCGCACACATACCCGAGCGCATTGAACGCGTAGAACAAATAAAAAGCGCTCATCGTGGTGGCATACGAGAGCCCCACGAGCGCGAGGCCCGCCATCACGATGCCGCCCAGCATCAGGCGGCGCGGCCCAAAACGATCGACCATCCGGCCGGCGATGAACCCGAACGCGAGCGCGACGGCAATCTTGCTATAGGCATTGCCCGATGTGACCTGCTGCCGGCTCCACCCGAGCTCCTGGACGAAGAACGGATAGAACCGCGGCAGGCCGTAGAGCGCCACGCCGACGATCGCGAAGAGCGCGAGGAACGACGTGACGACCGCGAAGATCTGCTGGCCGCGACTGTTGGATGTGTCGGTCATGATCGGGCCGGGCTCTTCCACCCACGCGCGGCAGCCGCGCGTGGGGCCCGGTTGGCGTCGCGCAGCCGCGCGCCGTCGGGATGATCGAGATAGAAGGGATCGAGCGGGAAGCAGCCCGACACGAGTCCGAGACGAGGACCAGTGGTGCAATCGCTGAAAGTACGGCAGATGTGCTTGCGTTTGAGCGGCGTGCCGGTCAGCACGTCGGCCGGAAGATCGGGATACGCGAGCATCATCCGTCCAAGACCCACGAAGTCCGTGTGTCCCTCGCGGACCTGGTGCTGGGCCACGTGCGGCAGCCACTCTTGCAGGTACGAGTAACCGGTGCCGACGCTGACCATCTGCGGGAACGCGGCCTTGAGCAGCCGCGTGGCTTCGAGCAGCCGCGCCACGCCGTGGAGAGGATCTTCGGGTGGTTCATACCCATCACTGGGCGGAAACAGCGCCGGCCGCTGCGCGTGCGGACAGTAATACGGGCTGCCGGCGGTCACGCAGACCCAGCGCACTTCGCGATCCTGCAGCATCTGCAGGACCTGCTTCGCCTCACCGAGAGAGGCTTCAAGGTTGCCGTTCCTGACGAGGCCGAAGCCCGCGGGGTAGTCATCCGGATCGATCGCAGGCACTCCCGCGCCATCCGCGCTCTTGCGATGCGGCACCATGTCAAAGGCGGAGAGTCGTACCCCCACTTTGAGTCCAGGGGCGGCGGCGCGGATGCCGTCGATGATCTCGCGCATGAAGCGCGTGCGATTTTCGAGGCTGCCGCCGTACGGTCCCGGACGCTGATGGGCGCCGAGCAGCTCATGCCCAAGATAGCCGTGACAGTGTTTGACGTCGACGAATCGAAACCCCGCATCGGCGGCGAGCCTCGCGGCGGCAATGAAATCCTCGATCAGCCGGCCGAGGTCCCCGTCGCTCAATACGCGAACGGGTGACGCAAACCGCGGATCGAGCACGGGGTTCTGCACCGCGGCCAGCGGTTCGGGACGTTCGTGCAGGTTCGGTTTCGAGAACCGCCCCGAGTGCGTCAACTGCAAGCCGAGGTACAGGTCGGCGTCGGCATCGGCTCCGAAACGGTCGCGATGCGCCGCGATCAACCGTTCGCGCAGCCGCGCGATCGCCGGCAGCGTGCGCGTCGTGAGCAACAGCTGATGCGGGTTGGCGCGGCCATCATGACGCACCGCCACCGCCTCGCCGCCCCAGATCAACTTGGCGCCGCTCTTCCCAAAATTCTGCCAGCGGCGAGTAGTCAGGTCGCTCGGCTCGCCCTCGAGTGTGCCGTCCCATCCTTCCATCGGCAACACGCAGAAACGGTTGCCGACACGGATGTCGCCGATTTGAAACGACCGCGCCAACGGCGACGCGCCCGCCGGCGCCAGCTCGCGATCGAAGCCCAGCGTGATGCGCTGGGCGGCGAGATGCTGCGCGAACGCCTCCGCGGTCTTCATCGCGGCGACGCGCGGATAGCGGGCGGCCTCGCTCATACCGCCAGCCGGGCCTTCTGTTTCGCTGATTCGTTGGCGCGGATGCACGCGGTGGCCGACTCAATCGCCTTGTCGGGCCCGCAGGCGAGCGGCGTGCCGACGCGAATGGCCGAGCAGAAACGCTGGATCTGGAGCTGCGTCGATCGCGGACGGTCGAACAACGGCGACACGGGCGAGCCCTGCGCCATCTGCCGGTTGGTGTTGGCCGCCTGGGTTTCAGACGACAGGGCGACCGGGCCGCCGGTCTGCGGCGCCACGGTGATCGAGGTCGCGCCGGCCTCACCGCCACCTTCTTCGAAGAAGAGCGCTTCGATCTCGCGGCGAAGGATCAGCGTGCCCTTGGTGCCCATGAACATCTCGTAGTAGTCGTCGAACGCGTTCGACTCCACCGACGAGAACACCGCGGTCTGGCCGTTCGGATATTCGAAAGTCGCGTAGATGTGATCGAACACCTCACGGCCATCCTTGAAGCGGTAGACGCCGCCGGTGGCGTGCACGGCCTCGGGTTTCGAGCCGAGGAACCAGTTGGTGGCGTTCAACTGATGGCTGCACAACTCCGCCATCAACCCTTGCGAGTATTTCCAATACAGGCGCCAGTTGATCAGGTGCTCGAACGTCGGATAGCCCCACGTCGACGCGTCGAAGTCGGGCGACGGCGGCTCGCCCTTGCGGCGCCAGTTGCCGTTGCGATGCCAGGCCAGCCGCACGTGATAGATATCGCCAAGCGCGCCCGTCTTGATCAGGCCGTCATACGCCGCCTGATACATCGCGTTGTAGTTGCGCTGATAGCCGATCTCGAGCACGCGCCGGCCGCGGCGCGCCGTGTCGCGCATCCGCTCGCAGCCGGCCACGTCGGCGGCCATCATCTTTTCGCACAGCACGTGCTTGCCGGCTTCGAGGCATCCCACCGCGAGATCGGCGTGCGCCCACAGCGGCGGCGCCATGATCACCGCCTCGATGTCTTCCTGCTGGAGCATCTCCCGCCAGTCGGCGTAGTGACGCGCGGGCGCGACCTTGTTGCGCGCGAGCACCTCGTCGGCGCGCTGCACGCTTGCCGGATTGATGTCGCACAGGGCCCGCACCTCGGCGAACGCCGGATCGACATTCGACAGCAGGACGCGTCCCTGGCCGCCGACGCCGACGAAGCCAACGCGGACGGGACCGCCAGACACCGGTCCTTGCATCGCCGCCGTGGCGCCCAACGCGGCGAGGGCCGGCGTACCGGCGAGGATTTTCAGAAAATTGCGGCGGCCTTCCGCGGCCTTTTCAGGGGTGATGGTCATGCGGCCGCCTCTCCGAGCACCGCTCGGTGACGCGGCGATGCGAACACGCGATCGATGCCCGCGATGCGCCCGGTCCTGAATGCGTGGACGACTGAAAGCGCCGCGAGCTCGATCAGCGTTTTGTTCACGAGCAAGTACGCGCCCTCGAGCCGCGGCTCCGGCAAGCCGCTGGTCGGAATCGCCGAGAGGTAGAACAACGTCAGGAGCGCCATGCCGCCGGCGCATGCCCGCTGCGTGAACAGTCCGAGCATCAGGCCAAGGCCAATGGCCGCAAGTGCGAACGGTACCACCACGTCGACGGTGCCAACCCAGGATGATGCGCCGACGGCGTGGAAAAGGCCCGCCAGCGGGCCGGTCGCGCCAGTCAAATAGCCGGCTGACGACCAGGCTCTCAGCGGCAGTCCGTCCGGTCCCCACCCTGGCGTCATCAGCTTGAAATAACCTTCGTACAAAAAATGCCAGCCAATCACGGTGCGCAGCGCCACGAGCAGAACCTGTTGCATGCGGCTCATAATTCCGCTACCTCCGCCTGTGCCGACTCTCCGATGACAAGCGTCGTCGACGAATCATCATCCGGTGTCAGTAGCACGAGCACGTCCGGATGACGCTCGCAATAGCTCGCGGCTAGCCGCGGGCCGCCGATCAGGAATGCCGTCGACAGCGCATCGGCATCGGCGGCGCTCGAACACATCACGCTGGCGCTGAGGATGCCCTCCGCGGGCCGGCCCGAACGGGGATCGAGCACATGGCCATAGCGCCGGCCGTCGACGATCGCGAACTGCGTGCCGGCGCCGCTCGTGCCGAGCGCGGCGTCGCGCAACCACACGCGCGCGATCGCGCCGACGCGCCGCGGCGAGACGATGTCGATCGACCAGCCCCTGCCGCGTCCACCAACGGCAACCGTGCTGCTGCGGCCCGCCGACAGCAGCGCGTGATCGACCCTGGCATCGCGGAGCGTGGCGGTCACGCGGTCGAGCGCGTAGCCTTTGCCGATCGCGCCCATGTTCAGCTCAACACCGGTCTTGAGGAAGCGAACGCTGGATCGGTCCGGGTCGAGGGCCACGTGGCGCATGCCGACCAGATCGCGCGCGCATTCGATCTCAGGGTCCGACGGCACGCGGCCTTCGCGGCGCAGAAAACCCCAGCAGCGGCTGAGCGGCGTGCTCGTGATGTCAAACGCGCCCTCGGTATCGCGTGACAGCTCGCCGCATCGCGTCAGCAGCGCGAACAGGTCCGCGTCGCATGCCGTCTCCGCGGACGCGGCACGCGTGTTCAACTCGACGATCGCGCTGGTCTCGCGGAACACCGTCAGCTGCGCTTCGATGGCATCGATCTGCTTGAGGGCGGCCTGCGCGGCCGGCACACACGCGGCGTCGGCCTGATCGAGGGTCATCTCGAAGCGGCACGCCATCGCGCGTCGCTCGATGCGCAGCCAATGTCGCGCGACGTCGGGCTCAGAGGTCGAGACGACGCCGAGAAACCGGCGGCGGGTGACCGCGCCCCCCGAGCGGCCTGGCGAATGTCGAAGGGCCGTCGCCATCGTGAGGGCGAGGTTAAGGCGCGGTCACAGTGATGTCAATGCTCAGATCGGATCGGCGGCGGATCGGGCCGTTACCGCAGCGGCGCGGCCTCGTAGTTGATCAAGATCACGAGGTCTTCGCTGCCGGTCTGCCGCAAGCTATGCGAGCTCCCGGTACGGGTGAGGACCGCGGTCCCCGGCGCGACGTTCACGCTCTTCCCATCCAGCGTCATCGTGCCGGTGCCGCTGAGGACGTAGTAGATCTCGTCCTCCTTCTGCTCGTGCAGCCCGATGCCCGATCCTGGCTTGAGCGCGCGCTTACGAAATACCAGACCGAGCTTCGGCACGTTCCTGAAGAACGAATACCCGACCGTCTGCCCGCCGCCGTTGTGCGTGCCGGGCTCGTTCTTCGCGACCTCGGCATCGTGTTCGATGACGTAGCCACCCGGCGTGGGCGTCTGCATGGCGACCGCGTGCAAGCCGGCACCGAAGAGGATCAGGAGAATGGCGGAGGCAACTCGTGTCATGGCTGATGGCGAGGGTACGGTGTGGTCAAAGCGATGTCAATGGATCGGGTAAGATGTGCCGCTCATGATTCGCCGCGACCGCTCGCGCACGCCTCGTGATTTGCTGGCCGGCGTCGATCGCCTGTTCGAGTTGTCGGCGGCCAAGATCTCCTCACTCGATCGCAGTTGGTCTTCAACCGGCGCGCCGGTGTTTACCGTCGACGGCCGTTACACCGCGCGTGGCTGGACGGAGTGGACGGAAGGATTCGTCTACGGGGCCGCGTTCCTGCAGTTCGATGCCACCGGCGAGCGCGCCTTCCTCGACCTCGGCCAGGCGCGCACGCTGTCGAGGATGTCGCCGCACCTCACGCATGTCGGCGTGCACGATCACGGCTTCAACAACGTCAGCACCTACGGCAACCTGTGGCGGCTCGGGCGCGAAGGGACGATCGAAGACGACCGGTGGCGGCAACATTTCTGCGAGCTGGCGTTGAAGGTGAGCGGCGCCGTCCAGGCCCGCCGCTGGACGCGGCTGCCGGAAGGCGGCGGCTATATCTACTCGTTCAACGGCGCGCACTCGCTGTTTGTCGACACCATCCGGTCGCTGCGCGCGCTCGCCTTGTCGCACCGGCTCGGCCACCGGTTGAGCGAAGAACAGGACGTGCCGGTCAATCTGCTCGACCGCCTGCTGCAGCACGCGCGGGCCACCGCGCAGTTCAGTGTCTATTTCGGCACGGGCCGCGATGCCTACGATGTGCGCGGGCGGGTGGCGCACGAATCGCTGTTCAATGCCGCGAACGGAACCTATCGCGGTCCCAACAGCCAGCAAGGCTACTCGCCCTTCAGTACGTGGACGCGAGGCCTCGCGTGGGCGATGCTCGGTTTCGCCGAGCAGATTGAGTTTCTGGAAACACTCGAGGATGCGGCGTTCACGGGCGAACCGCGCGCCGCCGTCGACGCGTGGATGCTCGAGGCCGCGCGCGCGACGTGCGATTTCTATGTCGACCACGCCGCATGTGCCGACGGCATTCCCTATTGGGACACCGGTGCACCTGGTCTCGCGGCCATGGAGGGCTGGGCGGAACGGGATGCCGATCCCTTCAACGACCGCGAACCGGTAGACAGCTCCGCGGCGGCGATCGCCGCGCAAGGGTTGTTGCGGCTCGGCCACCTGCTCGAGCGCAGGGGCCTGGAAGGCGATCGTTACACGCAGGCCGGACTGCGAGTGCTCGACACGCTGCTCGACCCCGCGAAGCCGTATCTCTGCCAGTCGGCCGATCACCAGGGTCTCATCCTCCATGCGATCTATCACCGGCCCAATGGCTGGGACCACGTGCCGAAGGGCGCGAAGATTCCGCGCGGCGAATCGTGTCAGTGGGGCGACTATCATGCGCGCGAGGCCGCGTTGTACGTGAAGCGATTGGCGACCGGTGGGCCGTATCTGACGTTCTTCGGCGGTGGCGCGCATGGCTGATCGACGGCCGATCGCGATCGTCACCGGCGGCGCCCGCGGCATCGGCCTCGGCATTGCCCGCGCGCTCGCCGCCACCGGCTGGGATCTCGCCATCGTGGGTGTACGACCGCCGACCGACGTCGGTAGCGTGGTCGACGAGTTGCAGACTCACGGCGGGCGCGTCCAGTACGTCCAAGCAGACATCGGGGATTCTCAACAACGCGGCGGTGTCGTGACCGAAGTGACCGGCGAGCTCGGCACGCCGTCTGCCCTGATCAACAATGCGGGACGGGCGCCCCGCGTGCGCGCCGATCTGCTCGAAGCCACGGAGGAGAGCTTCGAAGAGCTCGTCCGGACCAATCTTCAGGGGCCGTATTTCCTGACCCAGTCGGTGGCCAACGCGATGCTCGCCAGCCCCTCGGCGACCCGCCGCGGCATCGTCTTCATCACGTCCGTCTCGGCGGAAATGGCCTCTGTGAATCGCGGCGACTATTGCGTCAGCAAGGCGGGCCTGTCGATGGCGGCGAAATTGTTTGCGGTCCGCCTCGCACCGGCTGACATTCCGGTCTACGAGGTCCGCCCGGGCATCATCGCCACGGACATGACCGCCGGCGTGAAGGACAAGTACGATCAACGCATCGCGGACGGTTTGATTCCGGATGCGCGATGGGGCACACCAGAAGACGTGGGCAAGGTTGTGGCGATGCTGCTCAGCAGCGAGGTGAGGTATGCCACCGGCTCGGTGGTGCACGTCGACGGTGGCCTGACCATCCCTCGGCTATGACAACGACGTCTTCGCCCGAAAATGTTGAATTGGGGACAGACCCCGCTTTTCAACATTTCTCAGCTGGCTTTGAGATGAAAAGTGTGACGAAACAGGTCAGAAGTCGCGTGGTCTGCGATCCTGAGGCAATTTCTGCCGATCTAGATTCATGGCAAACGTTGAAAAACGGGGTCTGTCCCCAATTCAACATTCACGCGGCGTTTCTCGCGCGCGGACCGATAGATCGCTTCAACCACTGCCACGCTGCGGCGCCCTTGGCCGCCGTCACACACCGGCGCGCGCCGGCCGCGAATCGCGTCGACGAAATCCTCAATGATCCGTTGATGGTTCGATACGTCGCTGACCACCGGTGACGCGACATTCTCCATCGGCTCCGCCGCCGTCGATCCAGCGCTCGTCTCGACCAGGCGATCACCCTCGAGCAGCAGTGAACCCTCGCTGCCGGTGATGCGCAATCGCCGCGGCGATCCCGGAGCGGCGGCCGTGGTGACGTCAATCGTTCCCTGCACGCCGTTCACAAACTCGAGCAGCGCCGTGGCCGTGTCCTCGGCCTCGATCGTGTGAAACCGCGTCGCGGTCAGGCCCGACACCGACGCGACCGGCCCGAGCAGATACAACATCAGGTCGACCGTGTGAATGCCCTGGTTCATCAGCGCGCCGCCGCCGTCGAGCGCCCAGGTGCCCCGCCAGCGCGATGACGAGTAGTATTCGCGCGGCCGAAACCATGTCACTTCGCCGGTGGCGAGAAGGGGCGTGCCGATCTCACCGGCGTCGATGCGGCGCTTCATCCCCACGATGTCGGGCTTCAGGCGATCCTGGAAGAACACGCCGAGGGTGACGCCAGCGCGCGTGACTTCTTCGATCAGCTGATCGACGCGCGCGGTCGAAATATCGAGCGGCTTCTCGACCAGCACGTGGCGGCCGGTCCGCGCCGCGGCCATGGCGTGATCGGCATGGCAGCCCGAAGGGCTGCCGATCATCACCAGGTCCAGCGGCCGATGCGCGAGCAGCGCGTCGAGGGTGGTGAAGGCGCTCGCGCCATGACGATCGGCAAGCTGGCGCGTCTTCTCCTGGTTGTCACCGTAGACGCCGGCGATGCGCAGACCGGCGGCGACCGCGGCGCGGGCGTGCGTGTCGCTGATGTATCCGGCGCCGATCACACCAACGTTCACACGGTGAATCCAAGCGTTTCCAGGTACGTCCGCGCGATGGTCGCCGACTCCTTCGGCGTCCGCGCCTTGTCGGGCACCGCATCGAGCTCGACGACCGCCCAGCCGCGGAACTTGACTTCGTCGAGCGCGGCGAACACCGCCTTGATGTCCACCTTGCCGCGGCCCAGTTCGACGAAGCGGTAAGACCGCATCGGATCGCCGGTGTGGCCCGGCAGCGGGCTCTGCACATCCTTGAGATGCAGCACGGCGAGCCGATCCGCGTACTTGCGGACCGCCTTCACCGGATCGCCGCCGCCCTGCCGGTAATGCGCGATGTCGAGCAGCAGCTTCACCACGTTCGGGTCCATGGTGTCGAGCACGCGATCGATCTCATCGGGTTGTTCGCCGATGCTGTTCATGTGATGGTGATACACCGCCGTCACGCCAATGTCGGCCGCGCGCTTGCCAATTCCCGTCAACAACCTGCCAAGCCGCTGATAATCCGCGGGCACGAGCGGCCGTTTCGGCCGCGAGTCGATCAGCTGAAGGAACAACCCGCCGGCGTCGCGAACGAAGCGCGCGTGCTTCATGTGGGTCGCCAGGTCCCCGGCTTCGAACTGCGGATCGATCCGCACGTTGCCGCTCGAGAACGCCACCATCGTCAGGCGATGTTTCGCCAGCAGTTCCTTGAGCGCGGCCGGCTTGTCGCCGAACTCCGGCAGCGCGGAGGTCCGCAGCTGGATCCCTTTGAACCCGACCGCCGACACATCCTCGATCGCCTGGCGATCCTGTCCCTGCCAGGTGATCGCCGCATAGCCGAATTGAATGTCCCCGGGCGCTGCAAACAGCCGGTCGGCATCGGCAATTGCGAGGCCGGCCGTCGCCAAGGCGGTGTTGCGGACAAATTCGCGACGATTGAGCTTTTCACTCATGGTTCTTAACTCTTAACTACCAGCTATGCATCGTCCCGTCCAGCAGACGGTTGACCGGCAGGTAGGCGCGCTCATACGGGAATTTCGCCGCTAGCGTCTCGTCGATCTCGATGCCCAGTCCCGGCTTGTCGCCAGGATGCATGAAGCCATCGCGGAACGTGTAGGCGTGCGGGAACACGAGGTCGGTGTCGTCGGTGTGGCGCATGTATTCCTGGACGCCGAAGTTGTGCACGCTGAGATCGAAGTGCAGCGCGGCGGCCATGCACACCGGGCTCAGGTCAGTCGCGCCATGGGAGCCGGTGCGCACTTGATACAACTCCGCAAGGGTCGCGATCTTCCGCAAGTGGCTGATGCCGCCGGCACGAACCACCGTGGTGCGGATGTAGTCGATCAGCTGCTCGCTGATCAGCTGCGAGCAATCGTGGATTGAGTTGAAGATCTCGCCGACGGCCAGCGGCGTGGTGGTGTGCTGCCGGATCAGGCGGAAGCGCGCCTGCTCTTCGGCCGGCGTCGGATCTTCGAGCCAGAACAAGTGATACGGCTCGAGGCTCTTCCCGAGCCGCGCCGCCTCGATGGCGGTGAGGCGGTGATGCACGTCGTGGAGCAGGTGCAGGTCGGATCCGAATTCCTGCCGCAGCTTCGCGAACAGCGACGGCACGAAGTTCAGATACTTTTCGCTGCTCCATCGCGTCTCGGGTGGAAAGCCCGGTTCGGCGGGCTCGTAATACATGTCGCCGCGTCCGACGCCGTAGGAATGCTCGAGTCCGGGGACGCGGCACTGCGCGCGAATGGCCTTGTAGCCCATCGACGCATACCGGCCCACGGCCTCCACGGTCTCCTCGACCGTCGATCCATTGGCGTGGCCGTAGACCATCACGCCGTCGCGCGAGGCGCCGCCGAGCAGGTGGTAGACGGGCACGTTCAGCGATTTGCCCAGGATGTCCCAAAGCGCGGTGTCGACCGCGGCGATCGCCGACAGCGTCACCGGTCCGCGGCGCCAGTACGCGCCCTTATAGAAATACTGCCAGGTGTCTTCGATGCGCCGCGCGTCGCGGCCAATCAGCAACGGAATGAGGTGGTCGGCCAGGTAACTCGCCACCGCCAGCTCGCGGCCATTGAGGGTGGCGTCACCCAGGCCGGAGATGCCGTCCTCGGTGGTCAGTTTGAGGGTGACGAAATTGCGCCCCGGGCTGCAGACAATGACCTTGCCGTCGACGATTTTCATGCGCGCAGCGCAGCATACGACAACCGCCGGGCAGTGACACGATCTCCCCGTTCCCGCCGCTCAGGCGGCGAAGCCGCGAAGGCGGCGGGTCGCGCCGTAGCTCGCCGAGACGTGCGCGAGCGAAGGCGGACCCCAAGGTAACCGTCATCGGATTGCGCGGCTGCCGGCAACTGGTCAGGATGGGCGCGACATGCACGAGATCGACGAGAAGGTCGATCGGCTCGCGCGCCTGGCGGCCAGCCACCGGCTTGGCGGCATCCTGCTCAACACCCAGCCGAACTTCGCCTGGCTCACTGGCGGGCGCTCCAATCAAATCGACGGCAGCCGCGAAAACGGCAGCGGCTGTTTGCTGGTCAGCGCGCGCGGCGAGCGATTCGTGGTGGCGAACAACATCGAGATGCCGCGGCTGCAGGAGGAAGCGCTGGCCGGACTCGGCTTTGCTCCGCGCGAGTATTTGTGGACCCACGAACAGGCCGAACCGCGCACGCCGATCGCCACTGCCAGGCAGACGGTGAACGGCGCGGTCGGTTGCGACAACGCGCTGCCGGGCGGCACGCCCCTGGAGGCCGACATTACGGCGGCGCGGGCCCCGCTCACCACCGCGGAAGTCGATCGGTATCGCGCGCTCGGCCGCGACCTCGGCGGCATCGTCGGGGACGTGTGCCGATCGATCGTTCCGCACCTCACGGAAATCGAGATCGCGCAACGCGTGGCCGCGGGCGTGGCCTGCATCGGCGCGCGCGCGATTGTGACGCTGGTGGCCGCCGACGATCGGATGGGCCGGTTCCGCCATCCCGTTCCCACCCAGGCGCTGTGGCATCACCAGGTGATGGTCGTGGTGTGCGCGCAACGGCAGGGACTGGTCGCCGCGTTATCGCGCATCGTGGTTGCGGGCCGCGTTCCGGAAGCGCTGGCGGCACGAACCGCGGCGACCGCCAGTGTCTTCGCGCGCCTGCTCACCGGGACGACGCCCGGTGCGACCGGGGCGCAACTGTTTCAGGCGGCGGCGCAAGCGTACGCCGACGTCGGATTTCCGTCCGAGGAACTGCGCCATCACCAGGGCGGGGCCACGGGCTATCGCTCGCGCGAGTGGATCGCGCATCCGCAATCGCGCGAGACCGTGCAGGCCCGCCAGGCATTTGCGTGGAATCCCAGCGTCACCGGGACGAAAGTCGAGGAGACCACGCTGGTGCACGAGGAGGGCTTCGAGGTGCTCACGTCCAGCCCGGACTGGCCGGCCATTCCGGTGAAGGTCCACGGCCAGACGCTGGCCGCGCCCGCGATCCTGGCGATTTAGGACGCCGGCGTCCCTACCCGTTACCTCTCCGTCATTTCCGCTTGACACACTCCTTGCACGGGCATAATTTGTCCCATCATTAGTCAATATTGAATCCATCTCGGATCGACTTGAACGGTAAAGAAGGCGCAAATCTCTCATGACTCGGTTCCTTGGCCGAGGCGGACACGCGACATTCGGGACATAGCGTCCCACAATAGGACGAATGCGAAAGATCGACACCACGCGGTTTCGGGTTGCGACGCGGCGCACGTCACGGGAGATCAACCGCACCATCGCGTTGAACCTGGTTCGCGCCCGCCAACCGCTCTCGCGCGCCGACCTCGCCCGCGCCATGGGCGTGCGCCGCGGCGCGGTCTCGCTGATCGTCAACGACCTTCTGAAGACCGGCGCCATCGTCGAGGGCGCCACCGGCGATGCCGTGCGCGGCCGCAAGCCCACGTTCCTCTATATCGATACCAACCGGCGCGCGGTGGTGGCCATCGACATCCGCATCAGCCAGACCTCGCTGATGCTGGCCGACCTGGTCGGCAAACCCATCGGCGGCATTGTCACGCTGCCCACCCAACGCGATCCCAAGACCCTGGTGAAGTCGCTGGCCACCCGCATCAAGCGGATGCTGGCGGACCACGGCGAGATCGATGCGTGCACCGGCATTGGCGTCGCGGTGCCCGGCATGGTCGAGCGGCCCTCGATGCGCGTGCTGCACGCGCCCACGCTGGGCTGGCACGACGTCGACCTGCGCGACATGCTGGCCAAGGCGACCGGCATGCCCGTCGAGATCGAAAACTCCGGCCGCGTGTGTGCGCTCGCGCAGCTGTGGGCCATGCACAGTGCCGACAGCCCGACCGGCGATTTCGTGTTCGTGTCGGCCTCCGACGGTCTCGGCGTCGGCGTCAGCTTTCAGCGCGAAGTGTTGCGCGGCCGCCATAACCTGGCCGGCGAGTTCGGTCACCTGCTGCTGTCGATGGATGGGCCGAAGTGCTCGTGCGGATCGAACGGCTGTTGGGAAGCCTACGTGTCGAACCGGGCCACGCTCGCGCGCTACTTCGGGACCGAACCGAATGCCGAGGGTGCCACGCTGTCGTCGGACTTCACCATCGACGATCTGCTCGCGCGGGCGCTCGGCGGCGATCTCAAGGCGCGCGCGGCCGTCCAGGCCACCGGCAAATATCTCGGCGTCGGGTTGGCGTTGATCGTCAACGCGCTGGATCCATCGGTGGTGTATGTCGGCGGTGAGATCACCGCCGCGTGGGATCTGATCGAACCGCCGTTACGCAGCGCCTTTCTCGAGCGCGCGCTCACGCAAGCCGTCGCCGCCACACCGATTCGTCCTGTCGCTACCGTCGAGTATCCGCGTCTGAGAGGCGCCGCGGCGCTGGTGACCGCACCAGCGTTCGCGGCCCCCGTCGTTGCCTGACTGGTTGTCCACCATGCCTGGGGAGCACATCATGAACGCCACCCACGTCGTCCAAGAGAGTGACAAACGCCACGCGCTGGAGCAGGTCCTGACGAGCGCCACGTTCGTGCGCGCGTCACAGGTCCGCAACTTCCTTCGCTACATCTGCGAGATGGAGCTGCGCGGTCTGGGACACACGCTGCATGAGTATCTGATCGGCGTCGAAGCGCTCGGCCGGCCGAACGCCTACTCGACCGACGAGGATTCGAGCGTGCGACGGCGCGCCTACGCGCTGCGGCGCAAGCTCGACGAGGTTTACGCCGACGAGCTCGCCAACGCGCCGATTCGCATCGTGGTGCCGAAGGGCAGCTACGTGCCATTCTTCGTGTCCAACGTCGCCAGCGAGGTTGCCCATGATGCGTACCGACTCCCGACTCCGCCGCCCGATAGCCGTCGCGCTGGTCTCACTGCTGCTTAACGCGAACGCAGTGAGCGTTACCCTGAGCGACGATCTCAACCGCGAAGCGGTTGAGATCGGAGTCGAAGGGTTCGCGGCCGGCCAACCGGCAACCGACGCTGCTAAAGCCAAGCGTCTCGAATGGTTCCACGAGGCGAAGTACGGCCTCTTCATTCACTGGGGGCTGTACGCGATCCCGGCCGGCCAATGGCAAGGCCGCCGCATTCCCGGGATCGGCGAGTGGATCATGAACCGGGCGCAGATCCCGGTGAAGGAATACGAGCAGCTCGCGAAGCAGTTCAATCCCGTCAAGTTCAACGCTGACGAGTGGGTACAGCTCGCGAAAGACGCGGGCATGAAGTACATCGTCATCACCGCGAAGCATCACGATGGCTTTGCGCTCTACGATTCAAAGGTCAGCACCTACGACATCGTCGATGCCACGCCGTTCAAGCGTGATGTGCTGAAGGAACTCGCCGCGGCGTGCGCCAAGCACAACATGCGGCTCGGGTTCTATTACTCGCAGGCGCAGGACTGGCACGAGCGCAATGGCGCCGGCAACACCTGGGATTTCCTCGCCGATGAAACCAAGAAGGACTTCGACCAGTACCTCCGCGACAAAGCCGAGCCGCAGGTGCGCGAGCTGCTGACCGACTACGGGCCGGTGGCGTTGATCTGGTTCGACACGCCGCGGTTGATGACCACCGCGCGTGCGCAACGCTTTGTCGATCTGCTGCGTTCGATGCAGCCCAACACGCTGATCGACGGCCGGCTCGGCATGGCCGGTGATTACGTCACCACCGGCGACAATGTGATTCCGCCGGAAGTGCAGGGCGAGGCGTGGGAGGTGCCCGCGACGCTGAATCACACCTGGGGCTATCGCACCGACGATCACGACTGGAAATCACCGCAAACGGTGATCTTCAAATTGATCGACATCGTGTCGAAGGGCGGCAACTATCTCCTCAACGTCGGTCCGATGGCCGACGGAGTGATTCCGCAACCGAGCCAGGACGTGCTGCGCACCGTCGGGCGATGGCTGCGCGTCAATGGCGATGCGGTCTACGGCGCCGGCGCAACACCGTTTGGCGACGAGCTTGGCGAGCCGAGCACCAAGGGGGCGGTGAACGTCCGCGGCGAGCCGCTGTTCTACCAGAACCCGCAGTGGCGCTACACGACGAAGCCCGGAAAGCTGTACGTCACGTTCTTCGACGAGCCGCGAGCGCCATTTGCCATCCCGGCGATCAACAACCGCATCACGCGGGCGCATCATCTCGATGGCGGCGCGGAAGTGAAGACGACGGTCGAGAAGGGCCGGACGTTCCTGCATCTCGATCGCCCGATCCTGAATCCGACGGCCACCGTGGTCGTGGTGGAGTTCGAGGGAGCAACGATCCGCAAATGACGCGACGCGAGCTGCTCCAGCTCGCCGCCAGCGCGCCGGCCGTGGTGCTTGGCGCGCGCTTCGCCGACGCGCAACAATCGGGCGGCGTCGATGCCGGTGCCTTCAGGCGCGCGCCGTCGGGCATCGTGACGAACGGCAAACCGGCGCCGGGGTCAATCCAGCTCATTCGGAACTGGGATGGCGCGCACTGCACCAGCGAGATCGTCAACCGCGGGTCGACGCCTGTCTCAGTGCGCAACGTGACGCTGTTTTCGCTGGCGCACACGCTCCCGGGTGCGACGCCTTTGTACGGCGAGGGCTTTCAGATGCTCAGTCAGACTGGCGGCACCGTCGCGGCGCCGGTCGATCTTGGTAACTACACCGACGCGAAACACTACCGCATTCCAGAGGCTGCGGCCGGGCGCGTCGTCTATAACCTCCTCACGTTGGCGTTACCGAATGCCCACCAGGTGCTGGCGTTCACATCGTGCCGGCGTTTCAGCGGTCACTTTCAATTACGCCCAGGAACCATCGACGTCGTGCTCGATCTCGAAGGACGAACGATCGAGCCTGGCGAGACATGGACGCTCGAGGAGTTCTCGTTCTTCTCGGGTCCCGATCGTGAAGCGCTGCTCGCGTCGTTGGGGGCGCGGCTGGGTTCTCACCACGCGCCGCTTCGTTTCGACGCACCGCCATCCGGTTGGTGCTCGTGGTACTGCTTTGGCCCAAAGGTCACCGCGAAGCAGGTGCTCGACAACCTCGATGTGATCGCGCGAGATATCCCGGGCCTTCGCTATATACAGATCGACGATGGCTATCAGCCGGCGATGGGCGACTGGCTCGAGACCGGCAACGCTTTTGGCGGACAAGTGCAAACGGTGCTCAAGCAGATCCGCGATCGCGGCTTCGAACCGGCGATCTGGGTGGCGCCCTTCATCGCTGAAGCTGACTCCAATCTGTTCACGCAACACCCTGACTGGTTCGTAAAAGACGATGCCGGCCAGCCGCTGCGCGCCGATCGCGTGACGTTCGGGGGGTGGCGTCGTGGTCCATGGTACGCCCTCGACGGCACGCATCCGGAGGCGCAGGCACATCTCGAGCGCGTGTTCACGATCATGCGCAACGACTGGGGCTGCACGTATTTCAAGCTCGACGCCAACTTCTGGGGCGCCATTCACGGCGGCCACTTTCACGATCGCCGCGCGACGCGCATCGAAGCGTATCGGCGCGGCATGGCGGCGGTGCTGCGCGGCAGCCGCGATGCATTCATCCTCGGGTGCAATCATCCGATCTGGCCATCGATCGGGGTCATACACGGCTCGCGCAGCTCGCACGACATCCGGCGAGACTGGAAGCGCTTCAGCGATACGGCGCGGCAGAACCTGAGCCGCAACTGGCAGAACGGCCGGTTATGGTGGAACGATCCCGATGCGATCGTGCTGACCGGCGAGCTCAGCGAGGATGAGTATCGCTTTCATGCCACGGTGATCTACGCCAGCGGCGGCATGATCCTGTCCGGCGACGACCTCACCACCATCACGCCGCCGCGTCTCGCCATGTTGAGGACGCTACAGCCGCCCACCGCAAAGGCGGCGCGGTTCGCGGATGTGAAGATGGAAGTCGGCGAGGTCGATCTCGATCCGCGTCGCCGCGCCTATTGCCTTCTGAATTGGGGCGAGGGGCCGCGGGAGCTGAGTGTTACGCTATCGCGCGCGTCTCGCGTCCGTGAATTGTGGACCGATGAAGACCTGGGCACGAAGAGCGGCCGCCTGTCGATCGCGATGCCGCCGCGCGGCGGCAAGGTTCTGGTCTGCAGCGCTTAGGAGTTGCTAAACACTGCGGCGTTACAGGGGATCTATCGAAACTGGCGCCGTATCCTTCGGTTTTGCACATAAACGCCAGCGGACCGCGAAAGGCACCGGCCTGCGGCGACATCTCCGATCCGGGGCGCTATCTGGTATATTTGGGGTTGGTTTATTGTTGATACGAGGTTGATGCGCCATGTCAACGGTCATGCTCGCCGAGAACGAACCCGCAGCCCGCAAGCGGCTCACCAGGGCCCTCGCCGCCGAAAACCTCGACGTGGACTCGGTGACGGACGGTCGGGCCGTGCTCGAGAGAGTCAGGACAGATCCTCCCGATATCGTGCTGCTCGACCTCGCCATGCCGCAGGTCGACGGCGCAAAGATGATCCGGGCCCTTCGAGCGAGCGGAAACTATGTACCGGTCGTGGTTATGACCGCCGGACATGACGTCAACGGCGCGATCCAAGCTCTCAAGCAGGGCGCAGCTGACTACATCGTCAAGCCCTTCCGCGAAGATGACCTGCTGGCCCGTGTGCGTCGCGTGCTGGCGAGCGCCCGGGAAACCACCGCAACGCTCGACGTTCCGCTCCAAAAGCTGCACGACCGGTCGACGGGCCGCATCGACGCCAGGAAGCTCGCGGCGTTTCTCGCCATCCCGCTCGCGCAGCTCGCCGCGGCGCTGGACGCCCTACCGGCGACAGTCCACAAGAGTCCGGCGGCACCCAGCCTGCAGAAAGGCCTCCAGCCGATAAAACGCGCGGTCGACCTTGTGTCGCGCGCGACGCGTCATCCGGCCGACGCCCGGGCGTGGCTGAATAACCCTCATCCCGATCTCGACGGCCGGACACCGCTCGATGTGATTCTCGCCGGCCGGGCAGACGCGGTGGCCACTCTGCTGGAGAACGCCGGCGCCGGGATTCCCAGCTAATCGCATGTTGTCGTCGCGAAGCCTGCGCCAGATGCTCCCCAGCCTGCCCCGCATCGCGGTGCAAGGCCCCTGGTATCGTGCGGTCACCTTCGACTCCTTGCTCGGCCCGCCGCCCGACGCTCCGGCGGGCAGCGGTATCCAGCCGCTCTGGTCGGGCGCCGCTCGGCGGCGCGGAGCTCGGTTCACGCCCAAACAGACGGGCGCCGCGCCAAGCTTCGAGAGCCTCTATGTTGCCGAAGACGAGGCCACGCCGATCGTGGAAGTGAGCGGCGTGCTCAGGCCTCCGGGCAGCCTTGTGCCGCTCGTCTTCCAGCCACTGGTTCTTCTCACCATCGTCGGCGGGGTTGCTGACGTCCTCGACTTCACCGATTCGCGGATGCAAAATCAGGCGGGAACGAATCTGCAGGAACTGACAGGCAACTGGGTGATCCCGCAGGCCGATTATCTCGCTGGGCGAGGACCGATGCCGCCCACGCAGGCGCTCGCGCAGGAAGCGTACACCGCCGGGGGCATCTCCGCGCTCAGGTATCCGTCAACGAAGAATCTTGCCGACGGAATTGCGCTCGTCATCTTCCCCGACCGCCTCGTGCCCGGCCAGAGTCGTCTCGAAGTGTTCAATCGGCCGGGCGGTGTTCTCACGCAACAACTACCATGACTCAGCTCTACTTCCCCGCGTACCTGAACCGGCTTAGACGTCCATGCCCGTGAGGGCCACGGTGCCGTGCCGTTCGATCGCCTGCACATCCGTCCGGCGTGGATAATCCCGTCGTCCAGCACGGCATCCTCATCGGGAGCCGGGCCGCCGGGCAGAACCCGGCATCGATCTTCATGCCGGCGTAGTGGGCATCGTAGTCGACCAGTCGGTCACGGGCGGCGCGGATGTGCGCCTTCGCTGTCGCGAATCGGCTCTTTCCCCCCAAGCCGCGTACCGGATCCGCGCGTTGAAATCACTCTTGAGCCGTTACAGCGCGGCTCGGGTGATCCTGGGCTTCCGCACTCGGCGAATCGTCCGAGACGACAAATTCGGGGGCCCTGTCGTGGCGCTGGCAGTTCTCGAGATAACTCCTTATGCACGCAATCAGGCCCATCGCGCGATTGCGCGTCACGATGCCGACCCTGATGATCGTTGCCGTAAGGTTCGCTCCTCGCTTCGAATCAATCCTCGAGAGTCGCGAAGTGACGCGTGACCTCACAGCCATGGCGGTCGCCAGATCGGCGTCACACAGAGGTAATCCGTCCGCGTGGCCGCACAGCCCGTATAATCCACATTGGCTGGCCCTCACCCCCCCGGCCCCCGTCTCGGCCCCTACGAAGAGACCGCAGAGATCGGCGTGGGCGGCGCCGCCTCGCCAGCTCGACAACGATTAACCGTGACATTTCTCGGGTAAGGGCACAGAGTGGATGTTAGCTTTCCTGACGCCCCTGTCCCCGTCCCAGCCGGCAGCCGCCTCACTAAAGCGTCGATCACTCGACGACTGGAGGCAGCATGTTCGACTATCACCTTACTGCCGTGGCGTCGCTTTCCCACCGAGAGCCCCTCGCGTATTTGATGGCCCCGAGAACAGTCCCTACGTTAGTGGGCCGGTTCACCAACCCACGACCGCCTGTGCAGAACGGGACAACGCCCAACGAGCTAAGCATCTTCGCCTTACCGAAGG
>CAZEMI010000035.1:0-4783 GCA_964513235.1 uncultured Acidobacterium sp. | reverse complement strand
CCACGATCGACCGCGCGCAACAAGTTGTCGCGCGCGGCGAAGTAGATGCGCTTGTCGTCGGCCGTCGGCGCGCCCGACACATCGCCGCCCACTGCCCAGTCCCACCGCTCGCGGCCGTTCGACAGGCTGATGCTCATGACGCGTTTGGCGGCGGTCCCCACCACCAGCTGATCGTCGAGCGCCAGCAGCGTCGTGACCCGCGCCGGCAAGCGGCGCTCCCAGACCGTTTCACCGCTGGCGAGCAACACCGACACCAGCCGGTTGTCTTCGAGCGCGAGATAGAGGCGATCGAGCGCGGGCCCCGGTGTGCCGGAGAGGGGCGAGCCCAACTGGCGCCGCCACAGGATCGTGCCATCCGCGGCTCGTAACGCCACGAGATCACCCGACGTGGTGGACGCGATCAGCCAACCGGTGTCGTAAAACAGCGGCACCGCGGCGCCGCCGGGGAGCGTCGTGCGCCAGCGCAAGGCGCCGCTTGGCGCGTCGCGCGCCTCGATGGCCTGATCGCTCACGTTGAACACGAGGCCTTCGCCGGTGGACGGAGTCAAGACGGTGGCCACATCAAGGCGCCAGCGAATCGTGCCGCGATCGAGATTCACGGCCACCAGCTGTCCACCTTTCAGCGGAATGTACGCAGTGGTTGCGTCGAAGCCGGGCGAGGCGGCCGGCGGGGAGTCAAACGTCACCGCCCATCGCGCATCGAGCGGCGGCGCGGCGGGCATCTCGGCCTGGAACAGCGCGAGCAATGCCGCGAAGAAATGCGCCATCACGAGCTATAATAACGTCCTTACCTCAGTCATTAACGACCAGTGGCTCATCAGACTATTCTCGTCCTAGATTTCGGTTCGCAGTTCACCCAGCTGATCGCGCGTCGTCTGCGTGAGCTCTCCGTCTACTGTGAAATCCTCCCGTTCAACACGCCGATTGCGGCGATCAAGGCCAAGCAGCCGGTCGGCATCATCCTGTCGGGCGGTCCCAGCAGCGTCGACGAAGACGGCGCGCCGCATTGCGACCGCGCGGTGCTCGACATCGGCGTCCCGACGCTCGGCGTCTGCTACGGGATGCAACTGATGACGCACATGCTCGGCGGCACGCTTGGGCGCTCCGCGCATCGCGAGTTCGGCCACGCGCTCGTGCGGCGCGACACCGCGATCACCTCCCGCATGCTGAAGGGCATGCCCGACGAGATGAAAGTGTGGGCGAGCCACGGGGATTTCGTGGCCTCGGCGCCGCCGGGATTCGCGGTGGCGGCGACGAGCAACAACGCGCCCGTGGCCGTCATGGAGGCGCCCGAGCGCGGCTATTACGCGCTGCTGTTCCATCCGGAAGTGGCGCATACCGATCGCGGGAAGGAGCTGCTCCGCAATTTCGCGTTTGACGTATGCGGCTGCACGGGCGATTGGACCATCGCGTCGTTCATCGACGAAGCCACGTCGCGCATCAAGGCGCAAGTGGGCGACGGCCGGGTCGTAGGCGGGCTCTCCGGCGGCGTGGATTCAACGGTGGCGGCCACCCTGATCCATCGCGCCATCGGCGATCGCCTGCAGTGCATCTTCGTCGACAACGGATTATTGCGTCTCAACGAAGCGCAACAGGTGGTGGAGCGCTACAAGAAGCTGAAGCTGTCCGTGCACCACGTGGACGCGAGCGCGACGTTCCTCGACCGCCTGGCCGGCATCGTCGATCCCGAAGAAAAGCGGAAGATCATCGGCAGGACCTTCATCGATATCTTCAACGACCAGGCCGCGGAGCTTGGCCAGTTCGATTACCTGGCGCAAGGCACGCTCTATCCGGACGTCATCGAGTCCGTGTCCGTTCGCGGCCCTTCGGCCACCATCAAGAGCCATCACAACGTCGGCGGATTGCCTGAGGGCATGAAGTTCAAGCTGGTCGAGCCGTTACGTGAGCTCTTCAAGGACGAAGTGCGCGCGGTGGGGCGCGACCTTGGCATCGACAAGGAGTTCCTGGTCCGGCAACCGTTCCCGGGCCCGGGCCTGGCGGTCCGCATCCTCGGCGAGATCACGCGCGACCGCATCGCGCTCTTACAGAAGGCCGACGCAATCGTTGTCGAAGAGATCCGCAAGGCCGGCTGGTATGAGCGTGTCTGGCAGAGCTTTGCGGTGCTGCTGCCGGTGCAGAGCGTGGGCGTGATGGGCGACGCGCGCACCTATGAGTTCACCGTGGCGGTGCGCGCCGTGGAGAGCCTCGACGGCATGACCGCCGACTGGGCGCGCCTGCCGCACGACCTGCTCGCCACCATCTCGTCGCGCATCGTCAACGAGGTCCGCGGCATCAACCGCGTCGTCTACGACATCAGCTCGAAGCCCCCCTCCACGATCGAGTGGGAGTAGCCATGTCGCAATTCGTTCACCTGCACCTCCATACCGAGTTCTCGCTGTTGGATGGTGCGTGCCGGATCGACGAGCTGCTCGATCAGGCCGAACAACTCAAGATGCCCGCGCTCGCCGTCACCGAGCACGGCAACATGTTCTCGGCGGTCGTCTTTCACGACGCGGCGAGGAAGCGCGGGATCAATCCCATCCTCGGCTGCGAGGTCTACGTCGCTCCCGGTGATCGCCGCGACAAAAGCGGCACGCCCGGCGAAACCGCCAACCATCTCGTGCTCCTGGCGGAGAACGAGAAGGGCTTCAAGAACCTGATCAAGCTGGTCTCGTCGGGATATACCGAAGGCTTTTATTACAAGCCGCGCATCGACAAGCAGCTGCTGGCGCAGCATGCCGAGGGGCTGATTGGATTGAGCAGCTGCCTCAAGGGCGAAGTCGCGAGCGAGATTCGATCGGAGCAGGCCAAGAAGGCGGTCGCGGCCGCGGCCGGCTATCGCGACATTCTCGGCGCCGGCAATTTCTTCCTCGAGATGCAATACCAGGGCATCGACGAGCAGCGCATCGTCAATAACGGGCTGCTGCCGATCGCGCGCGACTTGAACATGCCGCTCGTGACCACCAACGACGTGCATTACCTCCGGCACGGCGACCACAAGCCGCACGACATCCTGTTGTGCATCGGTACCGGCAAGTCGGTGAACGACGAGAACCGGCTGAAGTATCACGGCGACCAGTTTTTCCTGAAGTCGGCGGCGGAGATGGCGCAGGTGTTCGGCGACTATCCGGAGGCGATGCAGAACACGCTGCTCGTCGCCGAGCGCTGCAGCGTGACCATCCCGTCCGGCCAGAACCACTTGCCGAACTTCGCGGTGCCGGAAGGCTTCAGCGTCGACGATTACTTCGAGCACGTGACGCGCCAGGGATATGCGCAGCGGCTCGAGCGGTTACGGCAGCTCGACGCGGAAGGAAAGCTGCGCCACCCGCTGGCGACCTACGACGAACGCCTGTCGTACGAGATCGCGATGATCAAGAAGATGGGGTATCCCGGCTACTTCCTGATCGTCTGGGACTTCATCCGCTACGCGCGCGAGAAGGGCATTCCGGTGGGACCGGGCCGCGGCTCGGCCGCCGGCAGCCTGGCGGCGTGGGCGCTGCGCATCACCGATGTCGACCCGCTGCACTACGACCTGATTTTCGAGCGCTTCCTGAATCCGGAGCGCGTCTCGCTGCCTGACATCGACGTCGATTTTTGCGAACGGCGCCGCATCGAGGTGATCGAGTACGTCACGGCGAAGTACGGCCGCGAGAACGTGTCGCAGATCATCACGTTCGGCACCATGAAGGCGAAGGCGGTGATCCGCGACGTGGGCCGCGTGATGGACATGCCCTACGCCGACGTCGACCGCATCGCCAAGCAGATTCCGCCGGCGCTCGACATGACGCTGGACAAGGCGCTGGCCGAGAACCCGGTGCTGCGCGACATGGCCAGGAACGATTCACGCGTCCACGACGTGCTCGAGATGGGCAAGCGCCTCGAGGGCGTGTCGCGCAATGCCGGCGTTCACGCCGCCGGCGTGGTGATTGCGCCCGGCCCGATCACCGATTACGCGCCGCTGTTCAAGAGCAACCGCGACGAAATCACCACGCAGTGGGCGATGAAGGAGGTCGAGCGCGTCGGCCTGCTGAAGATGGACTTCCTGGGCTTGAGCACGCTCACGCTCATCCAGGACGCGCTGGCGGAGATCAAGCGCACCGAGCACCTCGACCTCGAGATCGATCGCATCCCGCTCGACGATGCGAAGACGTATCAGCTGTTCGTGGACGGACAGACCTACGGCATCTTCCAGTTCGAGAGCTCGGGGATGCGCGAGATCCTGCGCCGGGCGAAGCCGCAGCGTCTCGAAGACCTGATCGCCATGAACGCGCTCTACCGGCCCGGCCCGCTCAAGGGCGGCATGGTGGACGACTACATCAACCGCAAGGCCGGCCGCAGCCAGGTCAAGTACGAGCTCGCGGCGCTCGAGCCGATTCTCGAAGAGACCTTCGGCGTCATCGCCTACCAGGAACAGGTGATGCGCATGGCGTCGGTGCTGGCCGGGTTCACGATGGGCCAGTCCGACGTGCTCCGCAAGGCCATGGGCAAGAAGGATCCCAAGGTGATGGCGAAGCAGCGCGAGGCTTTCATGAGCGGCGCGCTGGCGAAAGGCATCAGCGAGAAGAAGGCCAGCAAAATCTTCGAGCTGATGGAGTTCTTCGCCGGCTACGGCTTCAACAAGTCGCATTCCACGGCCTACGCATTTCTCGCCTATCAAACGGCGTATCTCAAGGCGAATTACCCGCGCCACTTTGCCGCGGCGCTGCTGACCATCGAAGCCGCGAACACCGCGAAGCTGGCGGTCTATATCAGCGAGTCGCGCGAACGCGGCATCGCGGTGCTG
>CAZEMI010000034.1:0-5193 GCA_964513235.1 uncultured Acidobacterium sp. | reverse complement strand
TTAAGCAACGTATACCGTCCGACCACCTGGAACTTGTCGGTGACACTAAAAAAGGGCATCGCCATCAGGCCCCACACATCGCGCTGTCCGAGGTAGCCCAGGGCTCTCGAGATGTCGCCACGAAAGCCCCAGCGGCCGTCGTCGAGCCTGACGTGGACGGATGTCACGTGCTCGAGGCGGCGCGTGAACGTGTTGCTGGCATCGGGCTGCTGATAGACGTAGTTCGCGGTGACCACCGCCTCTCTCATCCCTGCCGCCTTCGAGAAGTCGTAGCCGAGCAGGCCGAGCATGAACACGCCGCCATCGAATTCGCCGAATTCGCGATTGCCCCGGCCCGACGAGTACACGCCGACCCGATAGTTCCAGGGCGCGGCACGGCCCGACACGCTCACGCCGGGCATGTATTCCTGCGGGAACCAGATGTTGTTGGCCAGGTTGCTGCGGTCGATGGTGAGCAATTCCTTGGACGAAGTCGCGCCTTCGTTCGTGAACGGCACGCCGTGTTTGCCGACGGTCAGCGTCAGCTTCGCGTTCGGCGCCCAGGCGACGTAGGCGTCGGTGAACCGCATATAGAAGGGGTCCCGCTCCTGCGGATTGAGCTCGACTTCCGCGTGCACGGTGACGGTGCGAAAGATCGTCAGCCGCGGCCCTAATCGCAGCCGCCGAACGTTCCATTCACTCGTCTCGCCTTGATCGGCGTCAAGGGCGGCGAAATCGTATTGGAAGCGGCCGGTGAACGCCACGCGCTGGACGACGGGATTGTTCTTGTCCTCGTACAAATCCGCGAATTTCCAGATCTTGTCGTAGATGGAGGGTTGCTTCTCGGGCGCCTGCGCAGCCGAATTCTGTGCGAGCGCCGGCGACGACATCCACGCACACAGGATTGCCACGGCCCAGCTCGAGTGCCTCATGGTTCGAGCCTAAGGATTCAAAGTTTTACAAATGTTTCGCTAGTGTGAATTCTATGTAACGAAAGGCGATCACTTGGGGTGACGCCAGTTCACTTGCCAGGCACCACGTTGACCTTGCTGCCTTGACGGATCTCGTCGTTGCCCCGGCGGACCACGACGTCGCCTTCGCGGAGTTCCCCGAACACTTCGATTACGGCACCGCTCACCTCACCTCGCTTCACATCCACCCATTCCGCCAGGCCGTTCCGGATTCGCACGACGAACTGACGCTCAGACGTGCGAACCACCGCGGTCGTGGGGACGACCAGGCTCGCTGTGCCGCGGGAGACCGGCCACTGCACTTCCGCGAACATGCCGGACGCCAGGGCCAACCCCGGATTGGCGACCTCGAGCTCCACGAGCATGCTTCGCATCTTCATATCCAGCGTATGTGCGGGTCGCGCAATGGTTCCGTGAAACGTGCGCTCAGGGAAGGCGGACACGCGGAATGCGACCTCGGTGCCGCGCGTGATGGTGCCCACATAGGTCTCTGGTACCGGCACCGTCAATCGCAGCCTCGACACCTGTTCGATCCGGAGCAGAGGGCCGGTCGAGGGACCCACCAAGCTGCCCGGATGGACGTTGCGCTCCGTAATCACGCCGTCAAACGGTGCGCTCAGTTCCAGATACGACTCCATTTCAGCGATCGCCTTCGCCGCAGCTTCCGCCGCGCCACTCCCGCCCTTCAACGCGTTGACGTGGGCGCGCGCCGCTTCGAGACCGCGCTCCGCGATCTCGACGTCATGCCCGGCCACAACACCGGGCGTGGCGCTGGCCGACTTGAGACGATCGAAGGTGCTTTGCGCCGCGACGGTCTTGGCTTCGGCTTCCGCCACCTGCGCCCGCAAGCCCTGCAGCTTCGCCTCGGCTTCGAGCCGCTGCGCTCTCAGCTCCGGAGCCGACAGCGTTCCCAGCCGTTGCCCGCGCTTGACCCAGGAGCCACGATCGACCGCGATTGATTCGACGAACCCCGTGACGCGAGCGTGCAGGTTGACACCTTGATACGGCGTCAAATCGCCTGGGATCGTGATCGTTTTCGCAAGATTCTGCGAGATCACCTTGGTCGTTTCGACCGACGGAGCGTTCTGCGCCAAGAGCACGCTTGGGATCAACCACAAGACTGCCACACGCTTGACGAACCCTGCAGACCCCTTCATGCGACTTCTCCTGCTGACCCTTCGGCAGGCTCAGGGTCATCCCGAGCGTAGTCGAGGGATGAATGATGACGACTCATGACGTCGTTGGGATCGAGTGACGGCGAAGCCGCCGCCGCCCGCCGCTGCACGAGAGCAAACAGTGCGGGGAGCACCAGCAACGTCGCGACGGTGGATGCGGTGAGCCCGCCGATCACTGCGCGGCCCAACGGGGCCAGCTGCTCGGCGCCGAACGCCACCGGCAACATGCCGGCGATCATCGCGAAGGTGGTCATCAGGATGGGGCGCAGACGGCTGGTGGCGCCACGAATCGCCGCCACATCGGCTGGCGAGCCTTCCTGACGATACTGCTCGGCGAAGGTGGCCAAAAGAATGGCATTGGCCACCGCGACGCCAATGGCCATGATCGCGCCCATGAACGACTGCACGTTCAACGTACTGCCGGTGATGAACAGGCTGAGCGCAACGCCGCCAATCACCGCCGGAATCGTGCCGACGACGATCATCGCGACCGCGAAGGACTGGAAGTATGCGGCCAGCAGCAGGAAGATCGCGATAATCGCCAGCCCCAGGCCGGACCGGAGGCCGTCAAGGGTCTGCCGCATCGGCGCGATTTGTCCTCGCACGCTGACCGTGACGCCCGCCGGCGGATCGCCGACCCGCCCGATGGCCGCAAACACCTCGTCGGACGCTGTGCCGAGGTCTTCTCCGAAAACGTTGGCCGTCAGCGTAATCATGCGCTGCTGGTTGTAGCGGTTGTACTCGCCAACCGCTGTCGCCTGCGTCACTGTCGCCACATCGCCCAGCAGCGGGCGGGTGGCGCCATTCTGCATCACCGGCACGTTCATGATGTCTTCCATCGTCGACATCGAGTGTTGCGGCACCTCGACCTGGACCTGATACGCGATGCCGGTGTTCGGATCGGCCCAAAAGTTGGGCGTGACAAAACGGCTCGACGACGTGGCCGCCGTCAGCGATCGGCCGATCTCTTCCACCGTCACGCCGAGTTGCCCGGCGCGCTCGCGATCGATCTGGACCTGGCGCACCGGGTAGTCGAGCGCCTGGCCGAACTGGAGATCGCGCAAGGCCGAACTCTTGGCCATCTCCGCTCGCAGCTGGTCCGCATAGCCCCGGCTGTTGGTCAGGTTCGCGCCGGTCACCGCGACTTCGATTGGTGTCGGTGACCCGAAGCTCATGACCTGGTTGATGAGGTCGGCCGCCTCGAACGACAGCAGGGCACCGGGTGCGATCTCCTTCATCTGGCCGCGCAGCGATTCCTGGAGTTCTGCGGTGGAGATTTTCCGCTCCGGCTTCAGTGCCACCAGCAGCACGGCTTCGTGTGGCCCACTGGTCCAGAGGTAGATGGTGTTCACCGGGTAGCTCGACGGCTGCGACCCCACGAAGCCAAGGCTGGCCTCCACGTTCTCGGGCCCCACTTCCGCGGCGATCGTATCGAGAATCTTCAGCGCCATGAGCTCGGTGCGTTCGATGCGCGTGCCGGTTGGCGCGCGCAGCCGAACCTGGATCTGGCCGGAGTCCGTGCTCGGAAAGATCTCCGTACCGAGGGCGCCGCCCACGAAATACACCGCCGCCGCCGACACGATGAGATACACGGCCAGCACGGCCCAGCGGAGCCGGACCACCGTGCCGAGCGCGTTGCCGTAGCGCGCGCGAATGCCATCGAAGAAGCCGCCCTCCGCCGCGCCGTGGTGCTGGCCCCCGATCCAGGTGTAGAGAATCGGCACGAACGTCAGCGCCAGGATGTACGACGCCAGCATCGCGAACCCGACCGACAACGCCAACGGCACGAACAGCGCCCGGCCGACGCCGACCATGAAGAAGGACGGCGCGAAGACCGCCAGAATGCAGAGCATCGCCAGCATCATCGGCACCGCCACTTCGGACACGGCGTCGAACACGGCTCGGGCCCTGGGTTTGCCGCGAGCGAGGTGCGTGTGGATATTCTCGATGGCCACCGTCGACTCATCGACCAGGATGCCGATCGCCAGCGTCAGGCCTCCGAGCGTCATGATGTTGATCGTCTGACCGGATGCCCACAGCGCGACGACCGCCGCCAGCAGCGCCAACGGAATGGTTAGGATGACGATGATCGAACTGCGGAAGTGGCCGAGGAACAGCAGCACCATCAGGCCGGTGAGCAGTGCGCCAAGGGTGCCTTCGACGGCGAGCGAGCGGATGGCGTCGGTCACGTACCCTGACTGATCGAAGGCGAAGTCGACGCCGATGTCTTCCGGGATCGCGGCCCGCATGCGCGGCAGTTCGGCCTGCACCCGCTGCACCACGGACAAGGTCGAGGCATCGGCGCGCTTGGTCACCGGAATGTAGACGCTGCGTTTCCCGTTGATCAGCGCGTAACTGGTGAGGATGTCGGAGCTGTCTTCGACATACCCGACATCACGCAAGAACACGGCGGGGCCGGCGCCGACTCGAACGGGGATGGACAGGAGTTCCTGCACGTTCCGCACGACGGAGTTGACCGGCACCATCTCGGTGAAATCACCGATGCGGACGTTACCTGATGGCGTCACGACATTCCCGCGCGACAGCGCCCGCACAATTTCCTCACCCGACATGTGGTAGGCGCGCAGCCGATTCGCATCCACACGCACCACCACGCTGCGCTGGTTGCCGCCAAACGGCGGGGGCGCCGACACGCCCGGCAGCGTCCCGAACATGGGGCGAATGCGATTGAGCGCCAGGTCCTGGATCTCGCCGAGCGAGCGCGTGTCGCTGGAGAACACCAGATACCCGACCGGTACGCTGCCGCCGTCGAAGCGCACCACGAACGGCGGCACGGTGCCGGGCGGCATGAAGGCGCGCGAGCGGTTCACCTGTGCGACCGTCTCGGCCACCGCCTGCGCCATGTTGGTGCCTTCATGAAAGAACAGCTTGAGCAGCGTGGCGCCCTGAATCGATTTCGATTCCACGTGCTCGATGCCGGTGACGTAGAGGAAGTGATACTCGTAGTAGTTGGCGATGTAGCCTTCCACCTGCGCGGGATCCATGCCGCCGTACGGCTGCGCCACGTAGATCACCGGCGTGCCAAGGTCCGGAAAGATATCGACTTT
>CAZEMI010000033.1:0-6925 GCA_964513235.1 uncultured Acidobacterium sp. | reverse complement strand
GATGGCGGATTCGGTTTCAGCCGCCTCCGCCAGCGAGCGGTTGTAGACCAGCGCGATATCGACGCCCGCCTTGGCGAGCGTCGTCGCAATGACCGCGCCGATGCGCTTGCCGCCCGTGATTAGCGCGACTTTACCGTCAGTATGCATGCACTCGCATCCCGGAAGGATACACCCCGGCTCGCTGTGCCGCCCCCGGCTGCTGTACGCAACCCGTAACCACTTTCGCCGCGCGAAACCGCCAGGTCGGGGTAGAGGCGCGTTCCCTCGGGAAACGCCAGCAATCCAGTGGCGCGCATCCTGCTTATCGCACGCTCGCGCCATTGGTGTCCTGGAAGGCGCTCACAAGGAGTTGATGAGATGCGACGTTTCCTTTCTCTGGCAATCGCAAGCACGTTTACGCTGCTGTTTTCGGCACAGGCGCAGGCCCAGACGTTTACCTTCACCGCCGACCTCAGCGGCGGCAACGAAGTCCCCGGTGTGGTGACGGGATCGGGCGGAACCGCCACCGTGACACTGAATGCCGCGACCAACGAGTTGACGTGGGTCATCGACGTCTACAATCTGCCCAGCGGCGTCACCGCTTCCCACATTCACGCCGGTTCGCCGGGCGTGGCCGGGCCGGTGGTCATCAATTTCCCGGTCGCCGCCACCAGCTCGAACGACTTCCGGATTTCGGGGTCGGCCAATCTCAGCGCGCTCGTGGCGCGCCCCGCACAGGGCATCAATTCAGCAGACGACTTCAAGCAGATGTTGCTGAACGAAGACGCCTACGTGAACGTGCACTCGCAGGCCAATCCCGGCGGCGAAATTCGCGGCCCGCTGAGACTGGTGACGCAGTTCTAAGGTTCCAGGGGTTCCAACGGTTCCAGTGGTTCCAAGGGCAATGTTCTAAGAACGGTTCGAACCGTTCCGAACCCAACCCTTGGAACTCTTGGAACCCTGGGAAGCTCTGGAACTATTGCTTGGGACGCCATCCCCAGAATCGGACGATGGTATAGACCGCCTTAAAAGCGTCTTTAAGGCCAATCTTTTTTCCCTCCTCATACGTGCGGCCGTGGTACGAGATCGGCACCTCGTAGATCCGCGCGCGCATCGCCGCCACCTTCTGCGTGATCTCAGGCTCGATCCCGAAATCGCGTGACTGCAGATCGAGGCGGTCCGCCACCTTCCTCACCATCACCTTGTAGCAGGTTTCCATGTCGGTGAGGTTGAGATCGCTGAACATGTTGGAGAGCATCGTCAGCAGGCGGTTGCCGATCGAATGCCAGAAATACAGCACGCGATGGCCGCGCGGCGAGCCGAGGAAGCGCGAGCCGTAGACGACGTCGGCTTCGCCGTCGAGAATCGGCCGGATCAACTGCGGATACTCGCGCGGGTCGTACTCGAGATCGGCGTCCTGGATGATCACTATGTCGCCGGTCGACTCTTGAATGCCGCGCCACACCGCGGCGCCTTTGCCTTGATTGTGCGGTTGAAACAGGACGCGCACGCCGTTCTTGCCGTCCAGCTCTGTCAGGATTTCCCGCGTCCCGTCCTTCGACCCATCGTCGACGATCACCAGCTCCTTGGTGACGGGGCCGAGATCCACTGCGAGCACGCGGGAGACGATTGTGCGGATGGTGGCCTGCTCGTTGTAGGCAGGCATCACGACACTGAGCTTCATGCAGGCCTGCCGCGCCGTAGCGCGACAGCGCGAAGGCGGGCCGTAGAAGTGTACAGCGAAACGGGGTGGCCCCCCGGCAAGGAGTGCCACCCCGCAAGTTGTGCCGGCCCCGGCAAGTGTTGCCGGCCCCGGCGCGGTCCGAGCCGTTAGGCGAGGACCTTGATCACGACGCGTCGGTTCTGCGCACGGCCGGCGCGGGTGTTGTTCGGCGCCACGGGCTTGTCTTCGCCGTAGCTGATCACGTTGATCTTGTGCAGCGGCACCTGGTGCTTCTCATACAGGTAACGCTTCACGGCTTCGGCGCGCATCAGGCCCAGGCGCTCGTTGTAGGCCTTGTCGCCGGTGCTGTCGGTGTGGCCTTCGATCTCGACCCACACGGCCTTCGTGTCGGTCTTGAGCTGGTCGACCATCGAATCGATCGCCGTGGTGGCGTCCTCCGGGAGGTCGGACTTGCCGAGTCTGAACTCGCCGCGGTCTTCGCTGAGCACCGTCTCGAAGATCAGCTTGCGCATTTCGCCTTCGATGCTGACCGCGCGCGCTTCCGCGGTGCGTCCAACCTCGGTGGCCCGGTTCGCCGCCTCGGTGGCGGCCGCGTTGGCCTTGGCAGCGGACTCGCCCGCCGCCACCGCCCTCGCGTCGGTCTCGGTGATGCGGCCTTCAGCAGCGCGCACGCGCTCCTGCGTCTCCTCGAGAGACTTGCTCATCGTGCCGACCTTCTCGTTCACTTCTCCAACCGACGTGCGCACGAACGTCTTGGTCGCGCACGCGGGGGCGACGCTGATCGCCGCCGCAATCACGCCCGCCGTCAAAAGGGAGTTCCGCATGATCCTCTTTCTCCTTCTCACCAGATCAATCGATCACGAGATCAACAGATCAACAGATTTACCTGACTGAACCCGCGACGTACCCCCCGCGGGTTCGCACTACAAAATCCTCGTCCGACGTCCGAATCTCGATGGGATGCCATCCCGGCTCCACGCCTGGTGCAAAGGCGATCAGATACAGGTGGCGCAGTTCGTCAATCACCGCGCGCGCGGCCGTGAACGCCGAGGCGGAAGTGCTGCTGTAATACAGCGCCCCGCCGGTCCATCGCGCGAGGTCCTCGATGGTGCCAATCGACGCGGGAGCCTGCTTCTTTGCCCCAGGGGTGGCGCGCGCGTGGCCCGGGTCGTCGATGGCCAGCACCGTGGCAATGATGTAGACCGGCACGTCAATCGCCGCCGCTTTCGCGGAGACTTGGGCCGGTGACATGGTGCTGGCGGTGTCGATGCCGTCTGTCAGCACCACCACCGCGCGCCGCGGGAACGGACGTACGGCCACGCGATCGGCGGCCGCGGAAATGGCGTCATGTAACGAGGTAGCCCCGAACGGATCGACCTCCCCCAGCGCGCCCCTCAGGGCTCGCGTATCGACCGAGAACGGGGCCACCTCGCGTAGCCGGCTGTCAAAAGCAAACAGCCCGGCCTCGTCGCGGCCATCCACCAGCGAATTCAGTAAATGGTGGGCCGCAAACTTGGCGGCGGTCGCGCGATCGGCCGTATCCATGCTGCCGCTCACGTCGAAGAGAATCGCAAGGCTCAGGGGCGCCTGTTCGGCCCGGAATTCGCTGATCGAGCGGCGCTCGCCGCGGTCGATCACTTCGAAATCCTTTTGCGTCAGGTCCTTCACGAGTCGCCCTTTGCTGTCTCGGACCGTGGCGCTCACCGTAACGAGGTCCACTCCCGAACGAAATGTCGCCTGCTGCTTCTCTGCGGCCTCCTGCGCCGACCCGGTCATGGGTAGTAGCGTCAGAGCGAGGGCTTGGAGGATCCGCCGCATGCCCGCTGCATAAGCGATATCCTTGCCAAACAGGTAAACCATTTCGTTGCAACAATTTAGCAAATACTGACGAGCTTCCACCCCGCCCTAAAGGGGTGTAATCGTGTAGCAATTACATGACGATCTGAACCGGCCCGGGATCGGGGATCCGGGATCGGGGATCCGGAAGACCTGGCAGTCGCAAGCCGGTTCCCGGGCTCCCCGTTCCCGGCTCCCGGCTCCCGGCTCCCGGATCCCGGATCCCGGCTAAGATCGCGCGATGTCTGTTGCTGCGTCGGCCATTCGCACGGCAAAGCGGGTCGACCGTTTCACTTACGCAATTCGCAACATCGTGGCCGAGGCGAAGAAGGTCGAGGCCACCGGCAAGAGCGTTCGTTATCTCAACATCGGCGATCCCAACCAGTTTGGATTTCTCACGCCGCCGCACCTGATTGAAGCCGTCGCGAAAGCGATGCGCGACGGGCATAACGGCTACACGCCATCACCGGGCATTGCGGAAGCGCGCGAAGCCGCCGCGGCCGATTTCGTCTCGCGCGGCGTGGCGGTGTCCGCGGATCGCGTGTTGATCACCTCGGGAACATCCGAGGGCATCGAGCTCGCGCTCACCGCCATCGTTGATGAAGGCGAAGAAGTGCTGGTGCCGTCGCCGACCTATCCGCTTTACACGGCCGTGCTCGCGAAAATCGGCGCCGAGCCCGCCTATTACCGCACCGACCACACCAACAACTGGCAGCCGGACCTCGATCACATCCGCGGTTTGATCAACGACAGGACGCGGGCGCTGGTCGTGATCGATCCGAACAATCCCACCGGCGCGATCTATCCGGCGCCGATGCGCCAGGCGCTCATCGCGCTCGCCGAGTCGCACGGCCTGGTGATTCTCGCCGACGAAGTCTACGGCGACCTGTCCTACGACGGCCCGGTGCCGCCGATGGCGGCACTCGACAACGACGCGCCGATCATTTCCTACTCGAGCCTCTCGAAGGCCTATCTCGCGCCTGGATGGCGCGCGGGCTGGATGGCCGTGGGATCGTCGCCGCGGCTCGACGGCGCGCTGGCCGCGATCAAGAAGCTCGCCGATGGCCGTCTGTGCAGCCCGGGGCCGATGCAATATGCCGTGACCGCGGCGCTGACCGGCGATCGATCGCACCAGGTCGTGTTCCGCCAGCAGTTGCGTGAGCGCGCGGAGCTGACCGCGAACCGCATCAACGCCATTCCCGGCCTGTCGTGCGTGGCGCCGCGAAGCGCGTTTTACGCGATGCCCAAAGTCGAGTTGCCGCCGGGCAAGACCGACGTCGACTACGTGCTCGGCCTGCTGCGGTCGAAGGGCGTGCTCTGCGTCTACGGCTCGGGCTTCGGCACCGCGCCCGAAGACGGCTTCTTCCGGATCGTGTTCCTCGCCCCGCCCCGCGAGCTGGACGCGATCTATGACGATGTCGACGACTTCACCAAGACCTTCCGATCCGCGTAGCCTGATCCGCTACGGGTTCGTCTGCCTCGCGATCACGACGATCGTGTTGTGGACGCTGTACCTGGTGCGCGGTCCGCTCCTGACGCTCTACGTGAGCGTGCTGTTTGCCACCGGGCTTGCCCCGCTGGTGCGGTGGATCGAGCGGCAGCGTTTCATCGCCGTCGGCAAGAGGAGGCTGCCACGGGCCGTGGCGATTCTCGTGATCTACGCTACCGTGCTCGGCACCGTGACCGGCATTGGCGTTGCCGTGATTCCGTCGATGGTCCGGCAGTCGCGGCAATTCGTGAGGGAGTTGCCGCAGTTGATCGATCGCGGTCAACAACGCCTCGTCTCGTGGGGACTGATCTCTCCGGACGCCTCCTACAAGGAGCTGTTGCAGCAGTCGCCGATCGGCGGCGGCGACGCGGTGACGATGCTGATGACCACACTGTGGGGGTTTGTCGGCGGGTTGTTCGGGTTGATCACGATCCTGCTGCTCACCTTCTACATGCTGGTGGAGTCGCAGGCGATCTTCGATTTCTTCGTTCGCCTGTTCCCGCGCCGCCGCCAGCCGAAGGTCGCCAGCGTCAGCGCCCTCGTCACTCACAAAGTGAGCGCGTGGCTCGGCGGCCAGATTTTTCTCGGCTTCATCATCGGCGTCACCAGCGCGATCGGTCTCGGGTTGATGGGTGTGCCGTACTTCTTCGTCCTGGCGTTGATCGCCGGCATCGGCGAGATGATCCCGATGGTCGGTCCGCTGTTGTCGGCGATCCCGGCGATTGCCGTTGCCTTCACCGTGTCGCCCGGCCTCGCGCTGGGCGTGGCCGTGTTCTTCCTCGTACAGCAACAGGTGGAGAACGCCGTGCTGGTGCCGAAGTTGATGGGGGAAACCGTCGGCTTGAACGCCGTGACCGTGATCGGCGCGCTCCTGATCGGCAGCGAGCTGCTGGGCCTCGCCGGCGCGCTGCTCGCCGTGCCGACCGCGGCCATCATCCAGGTGCTGGTTGAAGAGCTGTACCTCAAGGAGCACGAACCGGCGTGAAGGCCGGTCGCGCCTTCCTTGCGTATCTCACCCTCTCGCTGGTTCTGACCTGGCCCGTCGTTGGCGGCCTCGGCAGCGATGTGCCCGGCGATCTCGGCGACTCCCTGCTCAACATGTGGATTCTTGCGTGGGGCGCGGAGCATGTCCCCAGGCTCCTGATCGGCGCGATCGGCTGGAGCGAATTCTGGAACGCCAACATCTTTCATCCCGATCCGCTGGCCCTCGCGCTCTCTGAACATCTCTTCGGCCAGACGCTGCAAATCCTGCCGGTGTATTGGCTGACCGGCAACATCATCCTCTGCTACAACCTCCTGTTCATCGCCTCGTTCGCGCTCTCCGGGTTCGGCGCCTATCTGCTGGTCCGCGATCTGACCGGCGACACGCGGGCCGCCTTCATCGCCGGGCTCGTCTACGGGTTCCTTCCTTATCGCATTGCCGCGGTGCCGCATCTCCAGGTCTTGAGCTCGCAGTGGATGCCGTTTGCGCTGTGGGGCCTGAACAGGTTCATCACCTTGATCGCGGCTCCCGGCTCTCCGCCTCCGCCGCCGGAAGGCGGCTACGGCGCGACCGGGCCGCAGCTCCCGAAGCGAGCGCAGGCGGGCCCGCTCCCGGCCTATCGCGCGCTCGCCTTAGGAACCGGCGCGCTGGTGCTGCAGAACTGGAGTTGCGGCTATTACCTCTTGTACTTCGCCCCGTTCGTGCCGCTGTTCGTGATCCATCGCATGTGGGCGTTGGGCGCCTTACGCAATGCACGCACCTGGGCCCTGCTGGGCGCGGCTGCAGTAAGCACCTTGGTTCTAACGTTGCCGTTCCTGTTTCCGTATCGCGAGGCGCAGCAGGTCTACGGTTTCGAGCGACCGCTGGGGGAGGTGTATTTCTTTTCAGCCAGTTTCTGGTCGTACGTGACCGCATCGGAGAACGTCCGTCTCTTTGGCGACATGCTCCGCTTCAA
>CAZEMI010000032.1:0-34538 GCA_964513235.1 uncultured Acidobacterium sp. | reverse complement strand
CGGGATCCTCGCGCGACTGGGCGGCCAAGGGCACGATGCTGCTTGGCGTCAAGGCGGTGATCGCCGAAAGCTATGAGCGCATCCATCGCAGCAATCTCGTCAACATGGGCGTGCTGCCGCTGCAGTTCAAGGCCGGCGAGACGGCCGTGACGTTGTGCCTGACCGGACGCGAGGTGTTCACGTTGACCGGCGCCGGCGCGGCCCTCAAGCCGCGCGCGGCAGTGACCGTGCACGCGCGCGCGGAAGACGGGACCACCACGACGTTTACCGCGATCGCCCGCATCGACACGCCTGAGGAGCTGGTCGCCTTCTCGCACGGTGGCATCCTGCCGTACGTGCTTCGTCAGTTGGTGAAGAAGTCGAACGGCAGCTGAGACGCGGACGCCCCGTGCTCAACGCCCAGGCGATTAAAGAGAGAGCACGACAGCTCGGGTTCGACCTCTGCGGCGTCGCGCCCGCGCTGGCGTTTCCGGAGCTACAGTTCCTTCCCGAGTGGCTCGCCCGCGGTTATGCGGGCGAGATGGAATACATGGAAAAGTCGGCCGCCACGCGCGCCGACATCCGCAACTTCCTGCCGTCAGCGCGCTCGGTCATCGTTACTGGGACGATCTACAACACAGATCAGGGATCGGGGATCAGGGATCAGGGATCGGCGCACGACGCAGTCCGCGTCGCGCGCTACGCGCGCGGGCAGGATTACCACAAGGTCATCGAGGACCGGCTGATCGAGCTCGTGGCCTGGATGAAGTCCGTGTCGTCCGAGCCGTTCGATGCTGCGCATTTCGTCGACAAGCATCACGTGCAGGAGCGCGTCTACGCCCAGTACGCCGGCGTCGGCTGGATCGGCAAGAACACCTGCGTGATCAATCGCGACCAGGGCTCGTGGATGTTTCTCGCCGGCATCGCCACCAGCCTCGAGCTCGACACGGATGCGCCGGCTCTCGATCAATGTGGCGCGTGCACCCTGTGCATCGATGCCTGTCCCACCGGCGCCATCGTCGATGCGCGCGTCCTCGACGCCACGAAATGCATTTCGTATCTCACCATCGAGGTCGACGGCCCCATCCCCGAGGAGCAACGCGCGCACATTGGCGATCACGTGTATGGATGCGACATCTGCCAGGACGTGTGCCCGTGGAACCTGGCGCCGCCGGCGAGCGAGGACGAGGCGTGGCAAGGGCCGCAGCGCGACGGCTTGTCGGCCGCCGATCTCTGGCTGCGCAGCGATTTCGATCTTCATACGCTGATCAAAGGCAGCGCGATGACCTACTTGCCGCTGTCGCGATTGCGTCGTAACCTCGCGACCGTGATTGGCAATACGGGTGAGGCCGCGTTGTCCGGCGTGCTCGATCAACCCGGCGGCGGCGTTCGCAATGCCGCGCGCAGCACGATGTCGCCGGTGGTTGAGGACGCGGTGGCGTGGGCCAGGCGGCGTTTGGCTGAAGAGTAAGGGAGATAGGTATGCACCGATCTGTTTACGGCCGATTCGTTCGTCCATTTGCCGGTGCGCTGGCGCTCTGCTTCACCGCCGGCCTGGTCCTGCTTGCGCAACCGCCGGCCAAGACGCAGACCCAACAGCCGCGAACGGCGGCCGACGATGGCTTTACGGACACGCCGATGCTGCCGGGCCTGCCATGGCATGTGCACGATCCCGCGCGGCCTCATCCACCCATCGTCACACCGGGCGCCACACCCGGCGCGGCGCCCTCGGACGCCGTGGTGCTGTTCGATGGCCGCGACCTGTCAAAATGGGCGCACCGCGGTCCCGGCGCAGACAGCAAGCGGCTGCTCGACACGAAGTGGCCGGTGCGCGATGGATATTTCGAAACCGCCGTCGGCACCGGCTCACTCCACACGCGCGAGAGTTTCGGTGACGTTCAACTGCACGTCGAGTGGGCCGCACCGCGTGACATCGCAGGCCACAGCCAGGGACGAGGCAACAGCGGCATCTTCCTGATGGGCCTCTACGAGATCCAGGTGCTGGACAGCTACAACAACCGCACCTACGCCGACGGGCAGGCCGGCGCCATGTACGGCCAGTGGCCGCCCCTGGCCAACGCCGCGCGCATGCCCGGCGAGTGGCACACCTACGACATCGTCTTCGAAGCGCCACGCTTCGAAGGCAGCAAGCTCGTCAAACCCGCCTTTCAAACGGTGTTCTGGAATGGCGTGGTGATTCACAACCGGAAGGAAGCCATCGGCGCGACGGTGTGGCGCAACGTCGCGAAGTACTCGCCACATGCCCAGGCCTTGCCGCTGATGCTGCAGGATCACGACAATCCGGTGCGGTATCGCAATATCTGGGTCCGCCGCTTGGGGAATTACGATCAGCAGAAATGACATGTTGATAGCGGATTAGCGCGTCAGTGGTCTTGGGTAGCGGCCTGGCCAGTACCGCGCTCATGCGGCGGCTGAGCTGAATGCCGGTTGCCGAACACTGCTAGTATCAGGATATGGCGAACGCGTCTCTCGCCCCCGTCCTGTTGGTCTCGATGCCGCAAATGCTCGATCCCAACTTCTCCAAGACCGTTGTCCTGCTCGCCGAGTTCGGTGCCCACGGCGCCTTCGGGCTGGTGCTGAACCGCCGTATGGACGAACCGGCCAGGGCCATCGTCACGGCCGACGAGCCGCTCGACATCCACCCGAAGATGTATCTCTTCACGGGTGGTCCGGTAGAGCCGACCCGCGCGTGGATTCTGACCGCCAACGTCCATCTCGATCCCGAGGCGCTCGAGGTGATGGACGGGGTCTACCTGTCCGCATCGGCGTCGGTGGTCCGCCGTACCCTCCAAGCCGCACCCGATCCGGGCGTGCGGATGGTGGTGGGCTACTCGGGCTGGGGTGCCGGCCAGCTCGACGTCGAGCTCGCCGAAGGATCGTGGCTGCTGGCCCCGGTGCAATCCGATTTGATCTTCCAGACGTCGGTGGACACCATGTGGGAATCAGCGATTCGTCGGCTGGGCGCTGAGCCCTCGATGTTACAGGGGTCCTCGGGCGTGCATTGAGCCCTCGCTGACGGGATGCACGGCTTGCTTGCGCGCCGAAGCGCGTAGCGCGAAGGCGGGACGGGACGGCAATTCTTGACGGAAAAGACCACATGCAAAGAGCGATCATGGCGGTAGCGTCGGCGTCGTTAATCGCAACACTGGCGGCGTGCCGTGCGCAGGCGCCGTCCACGCCTCCGGCCACGCCACCGGCGCCGGCCGTGGACCAGGCCGTGGCGGAGCTGCAGCAGAAGACCGCCCGCTTCGCGCCGACCGATCTCACCGCCGACCTCACCGCGCTACCGGCGAACGAGCGCGAGGCGCTCGCGCACATGGTGCGCGCGGCGCAGGTGATGGACGCGCTGTTCCTCGAACAGGTGTGGGCCGGCAACGAGGCGATGCTCCAGACGCTGGTCAAAGACGACTCACCGATCGGCAAGGCGCGGCTGCATGCGTTCCTGATCAACAAGGGACCGTGGTCGCGGCTCGATCACAACGAGGTGTTCATTCCCGGCGCGCCGCCGAAGCCGCCATCCGCCAACTACTATCCGGAAGGTGCGACCAAGGCGGACGTCGAACAGTGGATCAGTTCGTTGGGCGGCGCCGAAAAGGCTCGCGCCACCGGTTTCTTCACGACCATCCGCCGTGACGCCGGCGGGCGGTTCATCCTCGTGCCCTACAACATCGAATACCAGAACGAGCTCGCCATCGCCGCGCAGCACCTTCGCGCCGCGGCCGCCGCCACCGCGCAACCGACGCTGAAAGCGTTTCTTGAATCTCGCGCCGCGGCCTTTGCCTCGAACGATTACTACGACAGCGACGTGAAGTGGATGGAGCTCGACGCCACCATCGAGCCGACCATCGGACCCTACGAGGTCTACGAAGACGAGTGGTTCAACTACAAGGCGGCGTTCGAGGCGTTCATTACCGTCAAGGATCAGTCCGAATCGGCACAGCTCCAGAAGTTCGCCGGCGCGCTGCAGGACATCGAGAACCACCTGCCGATAGATCCGACATACCGCAATCCGAAGCTTGGCGCCCTCGCGCCGATCGCCGTCGTCAATACGGTGTTCTCCGCGGGCGACGCCAATCGTGGCGTGCAGACGGCCGCCTTCAACCTGCCCAACGACGAGCGCGTGATTCGCGAAAAGGGCAGCAAGCGGGTGATGCTGAAGAACAACCAGCAGGCGAAGTTCGACACGGTGCTGGTGCCGATTTCCAGGGTCGCGCTCGCCTCCGGCGACCAAGGCAACATCGCGTTTGACGCGTTCTTCACGCACATCCTGATGCACGAGCTGATGCACGGCCTTGGGCCGCACGACATCAACGTCGGTGGCCGCGCCACGACGGTGCGGCAGGAGCTCAAGGACACCTACAGTGCGATCGAAGAAGCCAAGGCCGACATCTCGGGCCTGTTCGCGCTGCAGTATCTCGTTGACCAGGGACAGATCGACAAGTCGCTCGAGAAGACGATGTATACGACGTTCCTGGCGTCCGCGTTCCGCTCGCTGCGCTTCGGCATCAACGAAGCGCACGGCCGCGGCCAGGCGATCCAGTTGAACTACCTGCTCGACAACGGCGGGTTCACGGTCAACGGCGACGGCACGTTCACGGTGGACCCGGCGAAGATTCGCGAGAACGTCATCGGGCTGACGCGCGAGATCATGACGCTGCAGGCCGAAGGCAGCTACGCCAAGGCCAGGCAGATGATCGACACGCTTGGCGTCCTGCGGCCACCGACGAAAGCGATTCTCGACAAGCTCACCTCGGTGCCGGTCGACATCGAGCCGAGATTCGTGACCGCTATCGACTTATTGAAGTAATCAGCTCTAAGAGTTCGTCGTAGGTGGAGTCGGCTTCCTTCTTGCCTTTCTTGATCGCCGTGGTCGCGCAGTGCTTCAAGTGGTTGCGCAACAGCTGCCGGCCCACGCCGCGCAGCGCCTCCTGTACCGACGCGATCTGCGTGATGATGTCGGGACAGTAGCGATCCTCCTCGACCATCTTCTGCAGCCCACGGACCTGGCCCTCGATGCGGCGCAGCCGCTTCAGGTTGGCGTCCTTGATGTCCGCGTCCACCGCTTCCGCGTGCCTGGGCGAATGTGTCTGTGTCATCGCTGCCTGCCGTGGCCTCATGAAAGAGTCACCCCTCGCAGCCGAAGGCTGTTCGACACCACGCTCACCGAGCTGAAGGCCATCGCGGCGCTCGCCAGCATCGGGCTCAACAGGATGCCGAACGCGGGGTAGAGCACACCCGCGGCGATCGGAATGCCGACCACGTTGTAGACGAACGCCCAGAAGAGGTTCTGTTTCATGATGCCCATGGTCTTCCGTGCCAGGACGATGGCGTGTTCGACGCTGGCGAGGTCGTTCCGCATCAGCGTGACCGACGCCGCTTCCGCGGCGATGTCGGTGCCCGAAGCCATCGCCATGCCGACGTCGGCCTGCGCCAGCGCCGGCGCGTCGTTCAATCCGTCGCCGACCATCGCCACACGACGGCCGTCTTGCTGCAAGGACTTGACGGCCTCGACCTTGCCGTCGGGCAGCACTTCCGCGATCACGTCCGCGATGCCCACCTGTTTCGCGATGGCTTCCGCCGTGGCGCGGCGGTCGCCGCTGAGCATCACCACGTCCAGGCCGCGTCCACGCAGCGACGAAACCACGGCCTGAGCCTCCGGACGCAGTGCATCGGCGATTGCGAAGGCGGCCGCGACCCGGCCGTCGATCGCCGCAATCACCACGGTGCGTCCCTGGCTCGTCCAGGTGGTGAGTACGTCGTTCACAGCCGCAGTGTCGATGTTGGATTCCTCGAGCATCTTCCGCGTGCCGACCACCACGCCGTGGCTATTCACGGTTGCGCGAACACCGCGCCCCGCCACGGCGACGAAGTCGCCGACACCCTCCGTGTTCTCCGTTCTCTCTCCGTGTCCTCGGCTGAATGCAGTTATGGCCTTCGCCAACGGATGCTCCGACCTCGCTTCAACGGCCGCAACTGTCGCGAGCACCGTCGCTTGGTCGTGGCCCGGCAATAGCGTAAAGTCCACCACCTGCGGCGTGCCCTGCGTGAGCGTTCCCGTCTTGTCGAAGACGATGGTGTCGACCTGCGCCAGCCGTTCGAGCGGCTCGCCACCCTTGATCAGCACGCCGGCGGCGGCGCCGCGCCCGCTCGCCACCATCACCGCGGTCGGCACGGCGAGCCCCATCGCGCACGGGCACGCGATGATCAACACCGCGACCGCCGCGGTGAGGGCCGAGGCCAGCGATGCCTCGGCCGGCACGATCATCCACACGGCGAAGGTCCCGATCGCCATCGACAGCACCGTTGGCACAAACACGGCCGAGATGCGGTCGGCCAACCGCTGAATTGGCGCCTGTGACCCCTGCGCCTCTTTCATCAACGTGACGATGCGCGCCAGCACACTCGAGGCCCCGACGCTGGTGGCGTCGATGTCCAGCGCGCCGGAGGTGTTGATGGTGGCGCCAATCACGCGATCGCCCGGACGCTTGTCAACCGGCATCGATTCACCGGTCAACATCGATTCGTCCACCGCTCCCGTGCCCGACGTCACCACGCCGTCCACGGGGATCCGTTCGCCCGGGCGGACAATCACCCGGTCGCCACTTCGCACCTCCGCGATCGGCAAGTCCACTTCGTCCCCGTTGCGCCTGACGCGAGCGGTGGACGGCTGCAGCTTCGCGAGCTGCCGCAACGCCCGCGTCGTCGTGGTCTTCGCACGCGCTTCCATGGCGTTGCCCAACAAGACCAGGGCGATGATGATGATGACCGCTTCGTAATACACGTCCGGACGAGCGCTTTCGGCCACGAACAGGCCGGGTGCCACGGTCGCGACCACCGAATAGACGAACGCCGCGCCGGTGCCGATCGCGATCAGCGTGTTCATGTCGGCATTGCGGTGGCGCAGTCCTTTCCACGCGCGGACATAGAAATGCCGGCCGGCCCACGCCATCACCACCACGGTGGCGGCGAGCAGGGCGAGCGTGAGCGTTGTGAGAGGGATCGCATACAACCACGGCGCCGTCACTCTCAGCGGCGGATCGAGGACACGCATCGTCCACGCGATCAGCGGGTCGCTAACATGGGCACCATGTGCTCCGCCTGCCCCGAGCGCAGTCGAGGGGCCGCCCATCAGCGGCATCGACGCGATCATGGCGACGGCCCCGAGCAGGAGGCTGACCATCGCTTTCAGTCGCAGCGAGCCGTAGTCGCGCGCCTGCGCCTGTTCGCGCGCGTCGTCATCAAGTGTCGCCGAACCGGGTGAGGGCACACGCGAGACGTAACCGGTGTCGTTGATCGCGGCCACGAGCTTTCCAGGATCGGTGGCCGCGGGGTCGTAGTGCACCGTGGCCTCGTGCATCATCAGGTTGACCGCGGCCTGGGTCACGCCCGGCGTGGCCTTCAGGGCACGTTGAACGTTGGCCTGGCATGCCGCGCACGTCATGCCTTCCACGGGGAGGGTGACCTTGAGGTCCTGAGGTCCTGCTTGCCCGCCGAAGCCTTGGCGAAGGCGGGAGGTCTTGAGGTCTTGCTTGCCCACCGTCTTGTCCGCCGTAGCCTCGGCGGAGGCGGAAGCCTCGGCGGCGGCGGCAGGGCCCGACGGCTTGAGGACGTCGGAGCTTGATGAGTCGAGCGCCATGATGACCTGCTACTTCGCGACGATCGAGCCGTGCAGCATGCCCATGCCGCACTTGAATTCGTGTGTGCCCGGGGTGGCAGTGAACTCGACAACGGTTCTCTCGAACGCCGGGAGATCGCGGCGGATGCCGAAATCTGGAATCACGAGCTCGTCCGAGCACGGATTGTCTTCCTGGCGATCGAGTGTCATACGAACGCGGCTGCCGGCCGGCACTTCGATCACGGAAGGTGAATAACCGCCTTCGACGCGCACGTTGACATCAACCGCTCCGCCCGGGGCAACGGCAGCAGCGACCGCCGCGCGTCTCCGGCCGAGGAAGAACCAGTTGACGAGGGCGATGAGGACCACCGCGGTGATGGCGATGCCCCAATCCGCGGGCGACATGTCAGGCCTCCCCGACGAGCTCGAACCCGGCACGTTCCACGGCGGCTTTGACGGTGTCGTCGGTGACCTTGTCGGTGTCGATCCTGAGCGCGGCCTTGCCGACTTCAATCGTGAGCGGCTCGATGCCGGGGACCGTCTTCAGCACGCGGGTCAGGCTGTTGACGCAGCCGCCGCAGGACATGCCGGAAATAGTGAAGGTCTTGTCGATCTGGCTCATCTGTATACCCCTTGCAGCTACAGCATATACCCCCACCCCCTATCTTGCCAACAAATGTTGAATTGGGGTCAGACCCCGCTTTTCAACATTTGTCACATTTCGGGCCGATCTCGAGGCCTGTGGCCGTGAATTGTGGCAACGGTTAGAAATCGGGGTCTGACCCCAATGCAGCATTTAGAACCAGGTTCGGAGGCCGGCGACGAGGTGCCAGCCGCCAATGTCACGGCCCGCGGCCCTGGCGAAATCCGCAGTGCCGAAGAGCTTGCGATGCCACACGAGGCCGGTATACGGCGCCAGCTCGCGCCGGATCTCATATCGCAACCGGAACCCCACTTCGCCCGTGCTCAATCCCGCGCCGATGCCGCGATCGGGGTCGTCCTCGCCGGCCAGGCTCACCTCCACCAACGGCTGCAGCAACAGGCGATTGGTCAGCAGCACCTCGTACTCGGCTTCCAATCGTGCTGCGATATGACGACGCGAGCCGACGTATAACGTCGCGTCGATCTCGAACCAGTGCGGCGCCAGCCCTTGCACACCAACGGCGAGCCACGTGTGCGACGGGCTGGGGCGGATGTCCTGGCGGATGCCGGCGACGACGTCCCACCAGCGTGACAACGATCGCCCGTAGAGCACCTTGATTTCGGCTTCGTCCACGACACCGTCCAGCGCCTCGCCCTCCGATTTGACCCACAGGCGATTGATATCGCCACCGACCCAGGTGGTGTTGTCCCACCGCAGGCCCTGCCCCCCGTGGATGTATTGCCACTCGAGCTGATCGAACAGGACGTGGTAGTGCATGACGCGGTCGTGAACGGTGTGTCCGTCCACATCGGGAAAGGCGGCTCGGCGATCGTCTTCGGTGATCGGCGGCACCGGCACCGGTTCCTGTGCGGCAGCGAACAGCGGGAGCATCACGAGCCACGACGACAGCAGCGCGACGCGGATCATTCGTCCACCCGCACTTCGCGAAACATGCCGGCCTCCATGTGAAACAGCAGGTGACAGTGATACGCCCACCGTCCCAGCGCATCCGCGCGCACGCGATAGGTGCGACGGGTTCCTGGCGGCATGTCGATGGTGTGCTTGCGAACGGTGAATTCGCCCGCGTCGTCCTCGAGGTCGCTCCACATTCCGTGCAGGTGAATGGGATGGGTCATCATCGTGTCGTTGATGAGCACGATCCGCACGCGCTCGCCGTACTGCAATCGCAGCGGCTCGGCGTCGGAGAACTTGACGCCGTCGAACGACCACGCGAACTTCTCCATGTGCCCGGTCAGGTGCAACTCGATGGTTCGTCCGGGATCGCGGCCATCGGGATCCGCGAACACGCTGCGCAGATCCGAATAGGTGAGCACGCGGCGGCCGTTGTCGCGCAGGCCGATACCCGGATCGTCCAGCTTCGACTCCGGCATCATCGTTTGCATATCGACCAGCGGGTTGTCGTTCTCGGTGGGCGGATGCGGCAACGGCGGCATGTCGTGGCCCGCATGCGCGGACATGTCGTGGCCCATGTCCGCCATGGTCAACAGCGGCCGCGGGTCGAGCGACGGCACCGGCGCCCTGAGGCCGGCGCGAACCGCCAGTGTTCCCGCGGCGTAGGCGGTGCGATCCATCGCCTGCGCGACGATCGTGAAGGCGTCCTGTCCGCTCGGTTCGACGATCACGTCGAGGGTTTCGGCGGTGGCGATCCGGAATTCGTCGACCGTGACCGGATGCACGCGCAAGCCGTCAGCGGCGACCACCGTCATCTTCAGTCCCGGCAGCCGCACGTCGAAGTAGGTCATCGCCGACCCGTTGATGAATCGCAGCCGCACCCGCTCGCCCGGCGTGAACAGGCCGGTCCAGTTGCCGTTCGGGGTCACCCCGTTCATCAGGTGGGTATAGGTGGCGCCGCCGACGTCGGCAAGGTCGGTCGGGTTCATGCGCATCTCACCCCACGCGCGCCGATCGGCGAGCGTGCGCTTCAGGCCCCGCGCCCGCACGTCCGTGAAGAAGTCACCGAGCGTGCGCTGGTTGAAGTTGTAGTAATCGGATTGCTTCTTCAGCCGCGCGAAGACGCGTTCCGGCGATTCGTCGGTCCAATCCGAGAGCAGAATCACGTGCTCGCGATCGGACGCGATCGGATCCGGTCCCACCGGATCGATGACGAGCGGCCCGTAGATGCCGCGCTGCTCCTGAAAGCCCGAGTGGCTGTGGTACCAGTAGGTGCCCGCCTGTTTCACCTTGAACGTGTAGTGATACGTCTCACGCGGCCGGATGCCATGGAAGCTGAGGCCAGGTACGCCGTCCATGTTGGCGGGCAGGATGATGCCGTGCCAGTGAATCGAGGTGTCTTCATCCAGGTCGTTGCGCACGCGGAGCGTCACCGTGTCGCCTTCGCGCCATCGCAGCAGCGGGCCCGGGACCGATCCGTTGATGGTGAGCGCCACCTTCGGCGAGCCGGTGAAGTCCATCAGCGTTTCGCCGATCGCGAGATCGAACGCGGTGCCGCGCAGCGTCGCCTGCGAACGCGGCTGACCCGGCTGCGCGGGCGCAGCCTGCGGCCATCCACTGAAAGCCGTCACCGCACCGCCGGCGGCTAACCCCTTCACAAACGTACGACGTGAAACCAAATACATACAGACACCTCTCGCAGAGGCGGGTCTTTCTTGTCCGCCATACCTTGGCGGAGGCGGCAGACCCGCCGGGTCCTGTGAACGCGAGGTGTGGATCAGATGCGAAGCGGAGTACAGCGCTCGAAGATGGAACTGGCGCAGTGCGGTCGAACAGACGAGGGCGTGACGCGCGTGCCGGTGTCGCGCGGCGGCGCATGGGTGCCGATCGCCATGGCCTGGAAATCGAGGCGTGCCTGCAGGGGCGGCCGTGCCGCCTCGAGGATGGGGCAGTCGTCGAGGCTGCTCGCGGAGAAGGTCGCGGTGTCGCCGGCGGGCTCGTGCGTCGGGCAGTGCGGCGTGCTCTCCGCCGTCGGCGCGAGGCAGGCCGCCTCACACCAGGCGCGCGCCGGGGCCGCGGCGGCCACCACCGCGATTGCCGACATGATGACCAGGCGCCGCAACATCAATTTCAGTATAGCCTGAGCGTCCGGCTACCGCTTCTTCTGTTCGGTCTCGCGCCGCTCCTTGGCGCGCTCGCCGGAGAGGATGTTGGTCATCGCGTAGTTGCCCTCGTGACACGCGTACTCGTAGACCATCTCGTCGAGGCGCGTGAAGGGCAGCTCACCCGTAAAGGGCGCGGTGAACGTGGCGGGATCCTCCATCGTGAAGCGGTAGAGGATCGTTTCCGGACCCGTGCGCGTGAACCGCTCGGTCACCGTGAGGTGCTCGGATGCGCCGCGATACGCCCACAGGATGCTGGTCTGATTCAGCTGCAGCGGATGGATATTGGTCGTTTCGACCACCAGGGTGTCGCCCTCCCAGCGGCCGATCGAATCGCCGAACCAAGGGCGCACGCTGGCCGGCAGATGCGCGGTGGCGCCGACGCGAATGATGCGCGCATCGTGATTCATCTCGCTCAGGATCATCACGTGATCCTTCGTCTGCACGATGGTGTAGTTGTTGTTGTAGAAGTAGTTGGGCAGCATCGGCGGCCCGGCATTCGATCCGAACGACACCAGGCAGCGATCCGCCAGTGGCCGCATCTCGGGATGATCGAACTCGCCGAACGTCTTCGCCCGTGCGTTGATCTCGGCGAGCCGTTTCTTGCCGGCGTCGGTGCGCGCCGGTAACCGGCCATTGGGCGGATCGATGATGATCGAGCTGCGCGCCACACCGTCGATCCTGATGACGTTGAGGCCCGGGTCGAGCCAGAAGCCGTTGTAGCCTCCGACGGCGCCGCCGGCCGCTTCGGAAATGATCTCGATGAACGACTGCTGGCCCGGCGCGGCCAGCCGGCCGGCTTCGCCGCCCTTGGGCGGCGCGGGCCGGTCTGGATCGCTCGGCCGATCGCGGAATTCTTCGACGACCTTCGCGCGATCCTCGATGGCCGCGGCCTGCTGGTCGGTCAGCGTCCCGCCTTTCGCGCCCATCCGCTCCAGCGGCGTCTGCGTCTCGTTGGTCCAGTTGCCTTGCAAGTCGGGTGTACCGTCCGGCGTGCGGGGCACCACCCAGCGTGTGCCCTTCGCCGCGCGTGGGGCGCCCGTTGCCGGCGCTTGTGCGCCGAGCGGCGCGGCACAACCCAACACGAACACGACGCCGGCGACGATGCAGGACCAGGATCGAACGCGCATGTTTCAGCTCCACAGGGATTCTAGACCGATTTCAGCCGATCGACCACCGCTCTGATCGCCGCCGGGATCGGCACCGGGCGCCGCGTGATCCGGTCCACATACACGTGGACGAAACGGCCTACCGCGCACGGTGCGTCGTCGTCGTTGCGGAAGAGCGCAATCCGGTACACGACGCTCGAGCTACCGAGCCGCTCCACGGCGAGCCCGGCGTGGATCGTGTCCGGAAAGCTCGCGCCCTGGAGGAACTGGCAACCCGACTCGGCGACCACCCCAATCGCCGGCAGCTCGCGGATGTCCGTGCCGATCGCGTCAATCAGGAAGCCATTCACGGCGGTATCGAAAAACGAGTAGTACGCCACGTTATTGACGTGGCCGTAGTGGTCGTTGTCCATCCACCGGGTGGCCACCGGACGCAGGACCGTGAACTTCGCCCTTCGAGGATGCGCCGTGTCGCTCATGTTGTTAAGCTACTCTCTTCCAGTGACAACGGTATTCCTGATTCGGCATGCGCACTCGGAGTGGAGCCGCGGCGAGGCGCGGTCCCTGTCACGACAGGGGGCCGCGGCCGCCCAGCTCCTGGCGGCTCGCCTGTCGAACCAGCCGATCACGGCGATCTACTCCAGCCCGTCACGCCGCACGGTGGAAACAGTGTCGCCCCTCTCTGAGCGCCTGGGTCTCGAGATCATCATGGTGGAACAGCTGCGCGAGCGCGAAGTGCCGGCACTGCCGCTGCGCGCGTTCGAGCAGATGATCAAAGCGGCATGGCAGTCGCCGGCGATCAGCCCGCCCGGCGGTGAGTCCAACGTCCACGCGCAGAAGCGTGGCGTGGACGTGCTGCACAAGATCGTGGCGCGCCATCCTGGCCAGCACATCGTCGTGTCGACTCATGGCGACCTGCTGGCGCTGATGATGAACGGCCTGGACCGCTCGTATGGCTATGAACTCTGGCGGCACCTCTCGTTCCCGGATGTCTACCGGTTGACCTTCGAGAAGGGCAAATTGACTCAAGCCGCACACGACTGGGAGGTCGCCGCCCGATGAGCCCTTACGGCTTCGGCTTTTCCGGGTGATGCCCGGCGTGGGGATCGATCGGCGGCGTCACCGGCGGGTCGCCGCCCTCGAGGAACTCTTGGATCTTTTGCTCCTCTTCGAACGCCGCGCGTGAGCGCGGGTTGAGGTGTTCCATCTCCTGCAGATCGTCCGGCGTCAGCGACGGCAGTCGGCGAATGAAGTGCACGAGCTGCCAGCTCGCATGCTCACCCTCGGGCGTGCCGGTACTCCATCCGGGCATGCCGGTGAGCATCACGCCGTTTTCGATGAGGTAGAACAGCTCGCCGTCGGTGAGTGCCTGCGTGCGCGGCAGCCGCATGTCGGGCGCCTTCGGATACAGATTGCGGCCCATCTCGGTGTTGCCGCTGCCGTCGTTCGCGTGACAGCTGGCGCAGTGATCGGCAAAATGCTCGCGCGCGGCGAGGAAATTCTCCGCGGTCGCCGAGATTGGGTTCTGCAGGCCTTTGTAAGTCGCGGGCGTCATCCAACCGCGCATGAACAGCGCGGCCTGCGACTCAATCCACGATGGTTGCGGCCGGGCGCTCACGCCGCGTCCCTGCAGCACCAGCAGCACGCCCGCGATCACCAGCACCAGCAGGAACGCGAGCCATGCCGCAACGCGAAGGACACGCTTCATCGGCGCGATCGATCAGGGAAGGCGTGCCGCGGCGGTGCGGACCTGCAATCCACCACCGTCGACCGATTCGGTCCAGGCAAACACGGCCTCGCCGTTGGCGATCGCCGCGCGAGGGTAGCCGCTGGCGCGGCTGCCGGCCATGCCGGCCACCGTGACCGCGGCTGACCGTGCGCCGTGGCGATCGATCCGGCGGGCGCGGAACTGCGCCTTCTGATCCGCGAACTCGATCCACGTCGCCAGCGCCGCGCCATCCGGCAGGAGCTCGACGTCGACGCGGCCGAGCGAGCCACCGTCATCGACACGAATGGGTGCGCCAAACGTGGCGCCGGCATCCTGCGAGAACGCGAGATAGGCCTGGCCCTGATCCTGCTTGACGGTGAACCACGTCATTGCGACGTCTCGGCCATGGGCGGCCAGTGCCGGACCGTTCACAGGGCACGCCGCGATCTTCCAGTTGTCGTTGAACACCGGTTGTGGCGCGAGCCATTTCCCGTTCACCAATCGCGACACGAAGTTGTCGCGAATCTCCTCGTCGCTGCGATTGCGATAGGCGGTGATGACGCCTTCCGCCGTCGCCACGGCAGCGGTCGGACAACATTCACACACACGGTGGTCAACTACCGAGTCGTCGACCTGTTTAAACGAGCTATCGAATCTTGCGAAATGAAGTTTCATCGGCTCGGCGCTTTGACCGTTGTGCCCGGCCACTTGCCCTGAGCGAGCGCCAGCGTTTCCGCTGGCGCGAGTCGAAGGGTCCAACCATACCAGGCCGAAACCTTCACCCATCGGGAACAGCGACGCGAATCCATGTTCGGTCTGCGTGCGATCGTGATGTGGCAGATACGACGGCGACCACGTCTTGCCATCATCCGTGGAATGGGAGAGCCGCACGTCATAAGCATAGGTACCCGGCCCGCTCTTCTGCAGCCAGTGCGCGACGATGGCGCCGGAGGGCAAACGGAGCACCGAGGGGACGTCGGCCCAGTTGACGAACCAGTCGCGGCCCGACGCGATGGTGCGGGCGGCCGTCCAGCCCGAGGGGGTGCGCTCGGCGAACTTCAGCGTGGCAAGATCGCCGGACCGTTCGATCCAGCTGACCAGGACGCCGCGGTTCGAAACAGACAGTTGTGGTTGAGCGGAATTCGCCGCGGCCGGGGTCGCCACGGTGTGTGGCGCGAAGACCACCGATTGTGAAGCGGCGACGGGCGGGCGCGAGATGACCAGCGTGAGCAGCCCAATGGTCGCAAGCAGGATGGCTCGCATCGTCGTCACCTCAGTTCGTGCGGCAGCTGCCGGCCCCGCGGGGGTCGCCGCAGGAGCCGCACGGCGCCGGGCCCATGTCGCGCGTCCCGCCGGAGGCGGGAGCGCTGACCGCGAACACCGACAATTGCTTGTCGAGCTGCGTACCTGAGCACTTCGGGCATTCCAATTTCGTTGACTCACGCACCAGGAGCTCGAAACGATGATCGCAGGCGCGACAGGCGTACTCAAATAACGGCATACGGGCATTTTACCCCTTGGACGGCTTGAACTGTTGAACCCGTGAACCTCTGGCCAGTTATACTGGTGAGATGCCTTTAACGCAGAAGACCGCGCCTGTAGCCAACACGCTCCGTCGCAACGTCGCCATCATCGCCCACGTCGATCACGGCAAGACCACCCTGGTTGACGCCATGTTTCGCCAGGGCGGCGTGTTCCGCGCCAACGAGCGCATCGAAGAGCGCGCGATGGACAGCAACGAGCTCGAGCGCGAGCGTGGCATCACCATCCTGGCCAAGAACACCGCCGTTCACTACGGCGAGACCCTGATCAACATCATGGACACCCCAGGCCACGCCGATTTCGGCGGGGAAGTCGAGCGCGTGCTGTCGATGGCCGACGGCGTGGTGCTGCTGGTCGACGCCGCGGAGGGTCCGCTGCCGCAGACGCGGTTCGTGCTCCGCAAGGCCTTCGAGCGCCGCCTGCCGCCGATCGTCGTGATCAACAAGATCGATCGCGCCGACGCGCGCGCCAAGGAAGTGCTCAACGAGGTGTTCGATCTGTTCATCGATCTCGATGCCACCGAAGAGCAGATCGAATTCCCGGTCCTCTACACCAGTGGCCGCGCCGGCACCGCGAGCACCGATCTCGATGTCCCGGGTGAAGACTTACGACCGCTCTTCGAGGCCATCCTCTCGCATGTGCCGCCGCCGCGCGGCGACGTCAAGGCGCCCTTCCAGATGCTCGTGGCCAACCTGGATGCCAACGACTACCTCGGACGGATTGCGATCGGCCGCATCTTCAACGGCCGCGTGCGCCTGAACGATCCGGTGGCGGTCTGCAAGCTTGACGGCACCATTGAACCTACCCGCGTCACCAAGATGTTCACGTTCGAAGGCCTCAAACGCGTCGAGACCGAAGAGGCCTCCGCCGGCGACATCATCTGCCTCGCGGGCATCGAAAACATTACCATTGGCGAGACCATTGCCGATGCCGAGAACCCGGTCGCGATTCCGCCGATCGCCATCGACGAGCCGACGGTCTCGATGGTTTTCGGCATCAACAACTCGCCGGTGGCCGGCCGCGACGGGCAGTACGTCACGTCGCGCCACCTGAAGGAGCGGCTCGAGAAGGAGCTGCTGGGCAACGTGTCGCTGCAGGTGGAGCCCACCGACACGCCGGAACAGTTCAAGGTGCTCGGGCGCGGGGAATTGCAGCTCGCCATCCTGATCGAGATGATGCGCCGCGAAGGCTACGAGCTCCAGGTCTCGCGCCCCGAAATCGTCGTCAAGGAGATGAACGGCGTGCGCATGGAGCCGGTCGAGGATCTCGCGATCGACGTGGCCGAGGATTATCAGGGCGTGGTGATTTCCGGCTGCGGCACCCGCCGGGGCACGATGACCAATCTCGTCAACCATGGCAGCGGCCGCGTGAAGATGGAATTTCGGATTCCGGCGCGCGGCCTGATCGGCTTCCGGTCGACGTTCCTCACCGAAACCAAGGGCACCGGCATCATGAACCACCTGTTCGCCGGCTGGGAGCCCTGGCATGGTCCCATTCCGTCGCGCGAAACCGGCGCACTGGTCGCTGATCGCACCGGCGTCGCGACCGCGTATGCCCTCGCCAACCTGCAGGAGCGCGGCGTCATCTTCATCGAGCCGGGCACGGTCGTCTACGAAGGCATGATGATCGGCGAGAACTCGCGCGACAACGATCTCGACGTCAACGTGACGAAGGAAAAGAAGCAGAGCAACATGCGCGCCTCCGGCGCGGATGAGGCCATCCGACTGGTGCCGCCGCACATCATGGGCCTCGAGCAGGCGATCGAGTTCATCAACGACGACGAGCTCGTCGAGGTCACGCCGACGAGCATCCGCCTCCGGAAGCGGATCCTCGCCAACAACATGCGGCCGAAGAAGGGCGGCGACTAGGTGATGGACGCGCGTCAGCGCAGCCATCGCCAGGCGAGGATCGAGCGCTGAACGGCTGACAGAATCAGGACTCCACACCAGATCCACGCAATCGGTCCGACATACGCCGGAAACAGATACCAGAGCACGTAGACCACCGTGGTTTCGCCAGCTTCGGCGAGAGCCGGCGTGAATTGAAACGTCCGATCGGTGCCGCTGACGGTCCGATGAGCGCGCTCGGCTGCCGCCGACAGCGCCAGCGTCGTCGTGATCGCGAGCACGTATCCAGTGAGGATCATCGGCCAGACAATTCCAAGCTCGGGCCGGACGACCGCGAACGCCACCACCATCAGGCTGTAGGCGGCCATGTCGAGCGTGATGTCGAGATAGCCGCCGCGCGCGGTGGATTGAGCGGTCTCACGCGCGATCACGCCGTCCAGGCCGTCCCCGACGCGGCTCGTCAACCACAGAACCAGGCCTGCACCGATCAGTCCGGCCGCGGTGAGTGCCGCACCCGCCGCCGCAATCACAAATGTCGCGATGGTGACGTGGTTCGGCGTGATTCCCAATTCACCGAGCCGGCGCGCCGCCGGCGCCAGGGCCGGCGCCAGCCGCCGTCGCACCACCTCGTCGAACACGACGTCACTCTACCGGATCAGCGCCGACGAAGGATGCTGAGCGATCCAACCAAACCAGAAGCCCTTCGGAAAAAAGTCGCGCATCCGCGGATCGGCGTCATCGAGCCTCCTGTCCCGGTCGTACGTCTCGCCGCGACGGCTTTTGTTACGGCGTGCCGGCGCTCATGGAAAGAAGCGAACGGATTCCGGCGGCGCGACCAACGACAGGGCATCGCCAACCGCCGCCTCGAAGCACCGGCCAACCGGAATCGCCACTTCGACCTCCTGGACGGCGTCGATCCGGAGCACCACCCGTCTACTGTGGCCGAGGTCGGTCACACGATCCACGATTGCGCGGACGATGTTGTCGGTTCCGGGTGTTGTCCCCGCCGGCCTGAGAAGCGCCGGGCACAAGGCCGCGACGCCGATCGGTCGCTGCGTCGTCGCGGGGATCGTCAACGCTCCGCCGGCGGTATGGAATCGGCCTCCGTCCTCATGGCCAGGCAGCAGCGGCCAGCCGAAAAACCGCGCCACCTCCGGCGTCGCCGGGTTGAAATGAAGCTCGCGCGGTGCACCTGCCTGGACGATCCGGCCTGAGAACTGGACGGCAATCTGATCGGCCACGTCGGTCGCCTCCCGTTGGTCGTGGGTCACCAGGATGGTCGTGATCGCCAGTTGCCGTTGCAGGCGGCGAATCAGCGATCGCATCGCGACGCGCAGGTTTTCGTCGAGCGCCGTCAGCGGCTCATCGAGCAGCAGCACTCGTGGCCTGATGACGAGGGCGCGCGCCAGCGAGACCCGCTGCTCCTGGCCGCCCGAAAGCTCGCGTGGCCTGCGGCCGCCAAACCCGTCCAGTTGCACCAGGCCGAGCGCCTCATCGACGCGTATTTGTTGCTCGAGCCGCGGCACGCGACGCATCGCCAGTCCGAACGCGACGTTTTCCGCGACCGTCAGATTCGGGAACAGGAGCGGCCGCTGAAACACCATGCCCATGCCGCGACGCTCCGCCGGGACAGCGGTCAGCCGCTCGGCGCCGAGCCACACTTCGCCCGAATCCAAAGCGACCAGTCCCGCAATCGCGCGCAGGAGGGTCGTCTTGCCACAGCCGGACGGACCAACCAGGGAAGTCAACGAGCCGGCCGGCGCCAGCAGTGAGACGCCTTCGAGCACGCGCGTGGTGTGATAGCTCGCGCTCACCGCGTCAAGCCGCAATGGCAGCGTCATCGCAGCAGGACCTCACGCCGCCAGTCCCGCTCGAACCGAGCCAGGTATTCCGCGTCGGCCTCGTTGATTCGGTGCGCCTTGAGGATCGCCAGCGGCAAGGTCGCCGGGCCCGCGCTCGGAATGGCCTCCAGCAGGCGCCGTTCCGCGCTCGTGAGCGACTCCGGCACGAGCGGGAAGACGCCGCCGACCTCCTGCATCCGCCCAATCGCGTGCTCGGCGGATAACAGGTGGTTGATCACCGTGAGCGCTCCTGCGGGGTTCGTCGCGTTGAACGGAATCGCGAGGAAGCTGTAATTGGCGAGCGTGCCCTCGCCAAGCACGAACGTGCGCACCGTCGCCGGCAACAGTCCGCGGGCGATCAGGTCCGATGCAAAAGTCGGGCTGTAGTTCATGGCGAAATCGATCTCGCCGTTCGCGAACAGGCGCTGGAGCTCCGCCGGGCTTGGCGGGTACGTTTCACCGCGGCGCCAGAGGCTGCCGCGAATGTCGCGCAGCCACCGAATGGCCGACGTCGACGCCTGTGCATACAACGTGGCGTCGAATGGCTGGACGAACGCGGCCGGCGGCGCGCCCGACGCATGAATCAGCACGTGGCGGATGAACGCCGACCCCGTAAAGTCGGGAATGGCGGGGTAGGTGAAGCGTCCAGGATGCGACGTAATCCAATCCTTGAGTTCCGGTAACGTGGCCGGCGGACTGGGCACGCGCGCCGAATCGTACGCCAACACGAATTGCGCGTACTCCCAAGGCGCCTCAAAGCCTTCGGTCGGCGTCCCGAAGTCGGCTCGCATCGCGTCCGCATCGTAATGGGCGACGTTCGGTAGATGGGTCGCGAATGGTCCCCACAGCACGGCGCCTTGCTTGGCGCTCCGGAAGTTCTCGCCGTTGATCCACACGACGTCGATCGAACCGCGCTCGGTCCGTCCACCGCGCCGCTCGGTGAGCAGCTTGTTGACCACGTCCGCCGGGTCGGCCGTCGGCACGAGACGAAGGCTGATGTCGAATCGATCGGCGAGAAGCCTCGACACCGTGCCCTGAAAGAAACGGTTCCGTGCATCATCCCCGGACCACATCGCAAAGGTCACAATCGTCCCGGTGGCGCGCGCGACGATGTCCTGCCACGGCATGCCGTCCAATTCGCCCGGGGTGATCGATTGATGCTCGGCCGGCCGCCCGCCGCAGCCCGCCAGCGCACAACCGATCGCCAGTACGATCAGGACGCGTGCCATCAGCCTCACCACTCCTTCAAGTGCCGCGCCACCAGACCGAACACCACCAGCGTCGGGGCCACCAGGAGCAGCGACACCGCGGCGCCCACAGTCTCGTCTCCACTGCGGACGAACGAGACGAGCGCGAGCGGCAGCGTCACGACGCGGCCACCGCCGATGAGCAGCGTCAACAAGTACTGGCTCCATGAGATCAGGAAGGCGAACGCGGCGGCCACCGCCAGGCCGGGAGCGACCGCGGGCAGGATCACCCACGTCCACACCTGCCGACGGCCGGCGCCGAGCGATCGCGCTTGTGCCTCGCGGTCGGGTTCGAGGTTCGCGAAGCTTCCAGCCAGCATCAGCGTGGCGTACGGCACTGCCGGCACGAGGTGAACGAGAATGACGGCCGCCACGGAGTCGACCATGCCGAGCTGCAGAAACACGGCGTGCAGTCCCATCGCCGCGGCGAGGGGAGGCGCCAGCACCGGCAGCAGCAGCGCGAAGGTGACCGGTCTCCGCCACCGGCCACCGAACGCCGCGAGCGCACGTGCGGCGGGAAGCGCCAGAAGTAGCGACAGCGCCGACACGGCTCCGGCAATCGCCAGGCTGGTGCCCGCCGCATCCATCACACCGGCCTCCCGAGTGGCGAGGTACCGCCAGCCGCGAAGGCTCCAGTCCGCCGGTAACACCGCGGGCCAGAACCACGATCGCGCGACGCTGGTCACGGCCAGCACTCCCAACGGAACCACGCCGAATGCGACGACGACTCCAGCCAGGCTGGCGCGTGCGATGCGCGAAGACGTCACGGCCATCAGAACACGGCCGGCCGCGCGCCGGGCAGCGGCGTGCGCGTTGGCCGGAGATGCCACCAGACGATCGCCGCGACGATCGCCGTCATGATCAGGGCCAACGCCACTGCCGCCGGACGATCCGTGAGTTCGAGGGTCGAGTATCGCTGCTGGGCCAGTACGGAGAGCATCGCCGGGTAGGGCCGCCCCATCAGGAACGGTGTTTCGAATGCCGAGAAGACGAACGCGAACACCATCATCGCCGTGGACCCGACGCCGGGCGCAATCAGCGGCCAGGTGACGTACCTGAAGCGTTGCCAGGCAGAGGCGCCTAACGTCTGGGCGACGGCGCCGTGTCCCTGGTCCAACCGCTGCAGCAGCGCGGTCGTCACGACGGCGAGAAAGGGAACCTCTTTGATGGTGTAGGAGAGGATGATCCCAAAACCGTATCGATCGTACAGAACGGCCGGCAAGTCGTCGGGACCAGCGATCAGGCCGAGCCCGAACGCGATCCGGGCCGCCAGCCCCGTGGGCGCGGCCAAGCTGAGCGTGGCAATGGCGACCGCCAGATGCGGGAGGCCGAGCGGCAGTTGCAGAAACGTGGCCATGACCCGGCGGCGCGCGATCGTTGGCCTGAGCACTACCGCGATCGTGACGCCACCGATCACCGACAGCACGGTCGTCACGGAGGCGACCCAGATCGACAAGACGAGTCCGGCGTGAAACTCCGGGTCGCGCAGCACGTCACGAAAATGCGCCAGGGTCGGTGCGGCCGCTCCGTCCGCGCCAGCCAGTCCCACACTTTCGCGCGCGGCCATCGTCAGTCCCGCTGCCAGCAATCCACCGGTCACGGCCGTCGCCGGCAGGATCATGAGCCAATGACGCTGTCGCGGCCGCTGGTCGGACATGAATCGAAGCGCTTACAAAAGGAGGACCACTAGGGAGTCTTCTTCCACGCCACGCGCTGATTGGTCTCCGTGATGCCCAATATGTTACACGTCTCGGCGGCGGTCGAGATCCTCTACGTCGCGCAGGGTCACCACGGCGCGTTGCGCCGGAGGCAGCTCGGCCAGGACGCGTTCAACGATCGAGATCGCTTCACGCCGCAGCCTCACTGAAGGCGGCGGTCGAGATTGTGAATCCTGCACGCCGCGGTCAGAATCGTCCGTGATGCCGACCGAGCCGCTCGACGACGTCGATCGAGAGCTGTTGCAAGCGGTACACCCTCCCGCGTGGCAGAATCCGGCGCCGCGCAATCGCTACGATCTGCTTGTCATCGGCGGAGGGACGGCCGGCCTGGTCAGCGCGGTTGGCGCCGCCGGCCTTGGCGCACGGGTCGCCTTGGTCGAGCGAGATCTCCTGGGCGGCGATTGTCTGAACACCGGTTGCGTGCCGTCCAAGGCCATCATCCGCTCGGCGCGGGTCGCGGATTCGGCGCGGCGCGCGGGCGCCTTCGGCGTCACCGTCGGGCGCGTCGAAACCGACTTCGGCGTCGTGATGAAACGGATGCGCGCGCGTCGCGCAAGGCTGGCGGCGCACGATTCGGCCCGCCGCCTGCAGCAGCTGGGCGTTGATGTGTTCCTGGGAGCTGGCGGGTTCACGTCACGCGAGAGCCTCAACGTGTCCGGCTCGACACTGATGTTCAACCGCGCGATCATCGCCACGGGTGGTCGCCCCTCCGCGCCGCCGATTCCCGGACTGCATGGCGGGCCGTTTCTCACCAACGAGACCGTCTTCTCACTGACGGCGCTGCCACGGCGCCTGCTCGTCATCGGCGCGGGCCCCATGGGATGCGAACTGGCGCAGGCCTTCGCGGCGTTTGGCAGCGCCGTCACCGTTCTCGATCAGGCCGCGCGAGTGCTGGGCAATGACGACCCCGACGCCGCCGCAATCGTGCAACAGCGGCTGGCCGGCGATGGCGTGTCGCTGCTCCTCGGGTCGCGGCTGGTGCGTGCGTCATGCGCGCAGTCGGAATGGCAGTTGACGTACGCCAGCCAGGACGGGGATGGCGAAAGCGAAGTGCGCGGTGACGCGTTGCTGGTGGCTGCCGGCCGCATCCCGAATCTGGAGCAGCTCGAGCTGCCTCGGGCAGACGTGGAGTACAGCAAGGCTGGTGTCACCGTGGACGATCACCTCCGGACCTCTAACCGCCGCATCTTCGCCGCCGGCGATGTGTGCTCCGCGTACAAATTCACACACGCGGCGGATGCGCTCGCCCGGATTGCACTGACCAACGCGCTCTTCCTCGGCCGCCGTCGCGCCAGTGCACTGGTGGTGCCATGGTGCACCTACACGACGCCCGAGCTCGCTCACGTGGGTTTATCCGAGCATGAGGCGCGCGATCGCGGCTATCAGGTGACGACGCTGACCGTGCCCTTCGCCGAAATTGATCGCGCGGTGCTCGACGATGAAACGGATGGTTTCGTCCGGCTGCATCATCAACGCGGTCGCATCCTGGGATGCACCATCGTCGGCCCAAACGCGGGGGAGCTGATCAGCCATGCGGCGCTCGCGATCAACCGCCGCGGCACGTTGGGAGATTTATCCGCGACGATCTATCCGTATCCAACCCTGTCGGACGCCTTCAAGAAAGCCGGTGACGCGCACCGGCGATCGAGCCTGACGCCGCGCTTGCGACGCTGGCTGATCCGTTACTTCGACTGGACCCGGTGATCCTCAGGCGGCGTGGGTAGTTGGGCGTCGAGCGCCCGCCTGGCCGCCCTGGTCACGACGGTCACCGCGATGATGGTGGCGACGAGGCCGGCGGCCAGGAGCGCCCATTCCTGTGGTGATCGCGCCTCCCGGGCCTGCCCGAGTTCCGCCGCCGTGGGCATGAGCGACCCTAGATACACGTACATCCAGGTCCCCGGAATCATCCCGACGAAGGAAGCCAGCACGTAGCGGCCGAGGCTCACCGTCGACAACCCGAGCGCGTAATTGAGGATGTTGAAGGGTACGACGGGCGACAACCTGAGCAGCAGGATCAGCCAGAAGGGCCGCGCCGCGATCGAGCCATCGATGGCGCGTGCCATGGGGTGTCGATCGATCACCGCGCGGATGCGGCCACGAAGCGCGGTCCGCGCGAGGAGGAATGAGGCCGTTGCGGCGGCGAGGCTCGCGGGCGAGGCCACCAGGAAGCCCTCGACGGGCCCGTAGGCGAAGCCCGCGGCCATCGTAAACGGGACCGCCGGCAGCAGGACAATTTCAGCCAGCACGTAAATCAGGATGAATAACGCAACGCCCGCCGGGCCCATGTCGCGAAGACGACCCGCGAGTGACACGACCCACTCCGCGACCGGGAGCCGCCAGAGGGCGGCCGTGGCGATGAACGCGCCCGCTCCGATCAGCAGGCGACGCGGCGACAGATGCAGACGGCCGAGATGCGCCACCACCGCAATCATATGCGGCAACCTTCAGCCCAACTGACATCGCTCACAGTAAACGATGAGATTCCGGCGCGCGCGTCACGGGTGACGTGAATCGCGCCGTGTGTGAGCCGGCTCACACGAGGTGCTCCGTCACCTGCGCGCGAAGTGATGTACGATCGGAGAGATGTCGAACCACCATGACGGGCACAGGGTCGGTGAAGTCAACCTGTTCGCGGCGCGGGCCAAAATCACGCTGAACGAGGTGTGGACGGCGGTGCGGCAGTTTTGGAAGGGCTACCTGCTGTCGCCCACCGGCTGTTGAGGGCTGGATCCAGTGTCCTGGGAGCAGGATACACGGGCGCGCTATGAAGCGCGCCAAACCGAAAGCGATTCGCCGCGGCACGCGGCGCTTGGCCCAGACAGGAACGGGTGATGCCGAGAGCAGCCTGGAACGACACCGTACTCTCGATGATGAAGCGGTGACGTGGCGAATCTGTCCGATCTCCCCCTTAAGTACCGTCTGGCCATGGGGATGTACCGCTACCGCCGTGTTGATTGGAGATCCGTTGCGGTGCTCGACATCCCGCTGTCGCAGGCGCGAATCGCGGTCATCACCACGGCGGCCTTTCACACGCCAGACCAGCCGGCCTTCGATGAGTCACTTCGCGGAGGCGATGTCTCGTTCCGCCTCATCCCGGTGGGGACACGCCTGGAAGACCTGCGCATCGCGCACCGCAGCGATGCGTTCGACCATCGTGGCATCGAAGCGGACAAGAACCTCGCCCTGCCACTCGATCGACTGGAGGAACTGGCCCGCGATCGCCGGATCGGCGGCGTCGCCCCGCGCCACGTGAGTTTCATGGGCTCGATTTCGGCTCCGGCGCGGTTGATCGCGGGCACCGCGCCCGAGGTGGCCCGGCTGCTGCTGAGCGACGGCGTCGACGGCGTGCTACTGACACCCGTGTGACCGCTCTGCCATCAGTCGGTCGGACTGATCCAAAGCGTGATTGAAGCGGCTGGCATTCCGACGGTGTCGATCACGTTGCTTCGGGAGGTGACCGAGAAAGTGGCGCCGCCGCGCGCGCTCAGCGTCGATCGGCCACTGGGGTTTCCCCTGGGTCGGCCCCACGACGCTGCCGGGCAGCGCAGGATCATCATGTCGGCCCTCGAGATGTTGTCGGTGCCGGTCACAGCCTCGCTGATCCGTTCCGAGACGAGCCACTGACGGCACGCTATGCTGCTCTTGTCATGCCTCAACCGACGCCCCGTTCCTTCGACCTCGTTGTGATCGGCTCGGGATCCGCGGCCGGCGGCGTCGCGTCACGGTGCCGCAGTGCCGGGTGGACGGTCGCCATGATCGATAAGCAGCCGTTCGGGGGTACCTGCGCATTGCGTGGCTGCGACCCGAAGAAGGTGCTTGTCGGCGCCGCGGCCGCGGTGGACGCCGTTCGCGGCCTCGCCGGGAAGGGCGTGCGTCCCGGGGAGCTGTCCATCGACTGGGCGGAGTTGATGGCGTTCAAGCGCACGTTTACCGATCCCTACCCGGACACACGTGAAGCCGGACTCGTGCGGGCGGGAATCGAACTGTTTCACGGCTCGGCGAGATTCGTCGGCCCGTCCCGCGTCGCCGTTGGCGAGGCCGTCCTCGATGCGTCTCGCGCCGTTGTCATCGCCGCCGGCGCCCGTCCGGCGGACCTCGCGATTGCCGGTCGCGAGCATCTGCGCACCAGCGATCAGTTCCTCGAATTGCCGGCGCTGCCGTCCTCGATCGCGTTTGTCGGCGGCGGGTATATCTCGTTTGAATTCGCCCACGTGGCGGCGCGTGCGGGCGCACGGGTGACGATTCTGCATCGCGGTGCGCGGCCGCTCGAGGGCTTCGACCCGGACCTTGTCGCGCGTCTCGTCACGCGCACCAGAGCGCTGGGCATCGACGTGCGGCTGGGGACAGCGGTCCGCGGCATCGAGGCCCTAAGCCCGGGATTCCGCGTCGCGGTGTCCGAGGGTCCACCCGTTGACGCCGATTTAGTGTTCCACGGCGCCGGGCGGGTACCAGACATCGACGGCCTTGATCTCGACGTCGCGGGTGTGCGCGTCACTCGGCACGGCGTCGAGGTCAACGAGTTCCTGCAGAGCGTCTCGAATCCAAAGGTGTATGCCGCCGGCGATTGCGCCGCCACGAAGGGTCCGCCGCTGACCCCCGTCGCCGGCTATGAGGGACGCATTGTTGCCGCGAATCTACTCGACGGCCATCGTACGACGGCGGAGTACGCGGCCATTCCGAGTGTCGCCTTTACCGTGCCGCCACTGGCGAGCGTGGGCCTCCGGGAAGACGAAGCGCGCGCGCAGGGACTGCGCGTTGCGGTCCGCCATCAGGACACCGCCGGCTGGTATTCATCGCGCCGGCTCGGAGAAGAGGCCTCTGCGTTCAAAGTGATCGTTGAAGACGGGACCGGGCGCATCCTGGGCGCGCATCTGCTCGGTCCGCACGCCGACGAAACGATCAACCTCTTCGCGCTCGCGATGCGCGCCGGCGTGACCGCAGACGTGTTCAAGACCATGATCACGGCGTATCCAACCAACGGGTCCGACACGGCGTACATGGTCTGACGAACGAGCGCGCTGCCGTCCGGCGGCCGCATAATGTGCGGGGAGGATCGAGATGGCCTGGATCAGTCTGGAGCCCGTCGACAAGGCCACCGGCCTGCTGCGCGCGGAGTACGAGGCCGCGCTGGCTCGAGCCGGCAAGGTGTGGCAGATTATCAGGCTCAAGAGCCTCAATCCGCCGGCGATGAAGCACTCGACGGCTCTCTACGCGGCGCTGATGCACGGGAGCTCGCCGCTTACCCGGGCGCAGCGCGAGATGATCGCGGTGGTCGTGTCACGGGCCAACGGCTGTCACTATTGAACCGAAGCCCATGCCGACGACCTCCGTGCCGAGGTCGACAATTCGCCGTTGGTGGAGCTTGTGAAAACGGACTGGACGAAGGCGCCGCTGGGAGCGGCGGACCGCGCGCTGCTGGCCTTCGCCGTCAAGTTGACCGCCACGCCGGCGGCCATGACCCGGGACGATGTGACGGCGCTTCGCGCGCAAGGGTTCGACGACCGCGCAGTTTCGGACGCGGTGCAAATCGCCGGCTACTTCAACTACATCAACCGCGTGGCCGACGGACTGGGCGTGGACCTGGAGGAAGGGATGCCCCCGCATCCTCTCACTGGCCCTGCGCGGCGTCGAAGGTGACCTGCCCCCCCATGACGGTCATTCGGACCTTCAGGTGCCGGAGTTCCTGCGGCGGAGTCTGGTAAGGATCGTTTGACAGCACCGCGAAGTCGGCGTAGTAGCCCGGCGCGAGCTTGCCGAGCTCGTGCTCTTGGAAAGCTGCAGATGCCGGCCCGATGCTCATCGTCCGCAGGGCCTCATCGACACTGACCGTCTGCTCGGGGTGCCAGCCGCGTTGAGGCCTCCCACCCGCATCCTGGCGCGTCACCAGGCCTACCAGGGTAAAAACGGGGTCTCCGGTGTCCGAGGCGGGATAATCAGTGCCCTCCGCCACAACCACGCCGGCATCGAGCAGCTGGCGCACCGGCTTGACCCACGTCGCACGTTCCGGGCCCAGGCGGGCATCGGCCCAACGGCTGTACTCGCCGACGAACACGCTCTGCATCGACGCGATCACGCCGAGCTTGACCATTCGCGACACATCCTCCGGCCGCTGCCGGCCATGACGTAGACACGCACGGGAAGCTCTCCGGCGTCGAGCAGCTTCTTGTAGATGGCGATGCGCCCCAGATCGGCGCCGGCGTCGTGCAGGCTCGTGACACCCCACCGGGCATACTGTTGCTGTCCGGCCCGCAGACGGGATTCGCTGTCCTCGTCCGCGTCGGTGTCGGGCCTTGATCTCGGCAGCAGGCCCTGAGCGCGGTCGACCAGAAATCCAGTCGCGTTCCCCGCCGCATCTCGGACGATGCGGCCGCCCGGAGGATCGGGGGTGCCTCGGGTGATCTTCCCGAGTTCCAGTGCCTTTGAGTTCACCCAGCTGCCATGTCCGCCCAGGCGGCTGAAGCGCATCGGATGCTGAGTGCTCAGCGCGTCGAGATCGGCCGCAGTCGGGAAGTTCGGCGGATCCCAGAAGCCCTCGTCCCAGGCTCGGCCCGTAATCCACTCCCCTGGTGGCGTCGCCTCGGCCGCCCTGCCCGTGAAAATGGTATTCGGTGGGGGCTGTTCAGAGCTCCGGGAACCACACGCGGCGACGACGAACACAACGAACGGAAATACCCGGACCACCGCCCATCTGGCTGTACTGAAGATGCTCACCGAATTCATGAGACTCCCCTTTCGGTGGTCGCCCACCCACTGGAATCGGGTGCATTCGGCAGCACCGCGGCAGCGTTGCAGTTCATTGCTTCCCGGTCTCCCGGTTGTACTTCCTGAGCGCTTGCCGAAGCCGGTCGTGAGGCAGCGAATGCACCGTCATGCCGTTGAGGCCGGTCATCGTTTCGGCGGCCACGACCGCGTTGATGATTGCTTCTTCCGTTGCGAAGATGGTGGCGCTGAACAGCGCGTTGATCGCCGCATTCGGCACCATGGACAGTTGCGCACGATCGCGGCCTCCAGCCGCGTCGGGATTAGCGGTCGAAAACGCCACGAAGATATCGCCCGACCCATTTGACGCGATGCTCCCCGTCCGGCCGAGACCGAGCGACACCCGGCGCGCGAGTCGCTCGAGTTGGTGGGGAAGGAGAGGCGCATCGGTTGCCAACACGACGATGATTGAGCCTTCGCGGTCCATCAGTGTGTCATCGCCCGCGGTGGCGGCAGAAGCGATATGGCCTGGTGCCTTGGCAGCATCGGGACGGGCGGGCATCAGGTCAGGAATCTCGCGTCCAACGGGCACGCCGGTAACCTCAAACAGCTCGCGACTCCCGAAGTTGCACTGGACCAGCACACCGACGATGTATTTCTCATCGCGTACTTCGACGACCCGCGACGATGTGCCGATCCCACCCTTGAACTGGTGACAGATCATGCCGGTTCCCCCGCCAACGTTTCCCTCAGCCACCCGGCCCCCGGTGGCGCTCTCCAAGGCACGAATCGCGTGCGCTTCCGTCACGTGCTGCCCATAGATGTCGTTGAGCGTGCCGTCCCACGTCTCTGCGATCACTGGCAGCGACGCGACGTAGGAACCGGGCGCAGCGCCAGCTCGCCGTGCCCGTTCGACGCCCCAGCGAATCACGCCATGGTGTACGGCGCCCACGCTGAGGGTGTTCGTGATCATCACCGGCCCCTCGAGCACGCCCGACTCCTTCAACCAGGTCGTCCCCGTCATCTCGCCGTTGCCGTTCAACGCGAACCAGCCGCCGAAGGTCGGCACGGTCGAGTCTTTGCCTCGCGGGAGGACCGCTGTGACGCCGGTGCGCACCGTCGGCTGGCCGTTCGCACCATCCCCCGAGATGAGAGTGGTATGGCCCACTTCGACACCACTCACATCGGTGATGGCATTGAGCGGTCCGGTGATCCCCTGAAAAGAGACGCCGAGATCCCGGGCGCGGACCGTCTGCGCCCAGACGTGACCGATTGGCAGCGCCGCGCCGACCAACAACGCAAGGAGAACGAGTGTGCCGCGGTGGCGGTGGGGGAACTGGCTGGTTCGAGGATTCATCATGTCCTCCGTTACTGTTGCCGAAACTCGCGAGCGCGCATCGCGCGCCCCACACCGCTTCCGGCTCCGGACGCCGGGTGTAGTCCGAGGTGCCGATGGTCGGGGACATTCGTGGCCGTGGGCTGCTGATAGGCATCGAGTCAGCGGGCTGCCGTGCGGAAGCCGGCGGCGATATTGCGCCGGTGGTGCTTGAAGAAGTTCCGATACGTCGGGCGAATGAGGCGTGACCGCGTCATCCAGCTTCCGCCTCGCAAGACCTTCTTCTCGCCGAAGTACGGCTGCGAGTACTCCGCGTAGGGATCACAAACGAATCCGGGATAAGGAGCGAAGGTGTCTTCGACCCACTCCCAGACGTTGCCGATCATCTGCCGGCACCCGGCCGGGCTGTCGCTCTCCGGCAACGCACGGACGTCGATCGTTCCACCCGCACGATAGTCGAGGTTGGCGTGCGCCGGCAGCGGCCTGCCCTGAGCGAGCCGTGGCGAGTCGAAGGGCTCCTCACCCCAGGGGAAGCGGCGCTTGCGGCCGGCGGCGAAGTCGAACGTGGCCGCCATCTCCCATTCCGCTTAGGTCGGAAGGCGTCGGCCCGCCCACCGGCAGAAGGCTTCCGCTTCATACCAGTTCACGTGTACGACCGGATGCCAGGGATCGAGCGGCACGACGCCATCGAATTGGCGCGCCTGCCAGTGACCGCTGCCATCGCGGACCCAGAACACGGGATGCTCCGCGCCCTCACGCCGGCGCCAGTTCCACCCGTGACGACTCCAACATTCCCGGCGGCGATAGCCATCATCATCGACGAAGGCCTGGAACTCCGCGTTGGTGACCGGGGTCGCTGAGATGCGAAACGGTTTGACGTCGATGGGATGCGCCCACTTCTCGTTGTCGAAGACAAATGGCTCGCGTGGATCGGCACCCAGCAGGAACGAGCCGCCCGGAACATCCACGTCGTGCGGTCGGAACGCCTGATCAACCACCGGTGTCCACGCTGGATCGAACTGGCGCAACACCGGGCGTCGGTAGCCGTGCGTCTGGAGGATCATCGTGAAGTTCTCGGCGTGCATGTCCTCGTGAAGCGCCGCCAGCGTATAGAAGTAGGCCTCTTCGACGGTTGGCTGCCGCGACTCGATTCGCGCCACCGATCGCCGGAGGACTTCCGAAAGATAGGCAAGCGTCTCCTGGCGCGAAGGAAACGCATGGTCCCATCGCTGCTTGTACGAGACGTGAAAGGCATCGTAAATGCCGTCGGAGCCAGGCAGGATCGAGTCGGCGCCATCGAGCCGTCGCAAGATCCAGTACTCCTGGAACCAGCCGACGTGGCCGATCTCCCAGATGGGCGGCTCGACGAAGTGGCCGCGCGGCCCGAGGAGCTCGTCGTCGGTGAGTGCGTCGATCAATCCGAGCTCGACCGAACGCGCATCGATGAGAGCGTCGGTCAGGTTCCCGGCCGTGATGGCCCGTTCCTCAATCATCTGCCTCCACCTGCTTCCAGCAATCTATCCGATGACGAGATCAAATCGTCGTGTTCCCGTGATCGACGTCACATCCGTTCCGGCCCGTACGTGGCATCGGCGTCCAGAAGGCGCGTAAACTGGGGCTGCTGTCGATGGAGTCGCCACGGGAGATCGAATGACTGAGATGGTATGGCCGGCTGAGACGACCGCGGCCGCCGAATCGCGGCAGCGGTTTGCCCACGACGTGCAATATTACCTGGCGCAGGATCCACGGCAGCTGCCATCGCGGTATCTCTACGACGCGCTCGGGTCGGCGTTGTTCGACGCCATTTGCCGGTTGCCGTGGTACGCGCTGACACGCGCCGAGGAGCGTCTGCTTCGGGACCATGTCGGCGAGATTCTCGGTCACGACGAGCATCAGCCCGTGATCGTGGAGTTGGGCCCCGGCAGCGGTGAGAAGCTGGCCATCCTCCTCGAAATGGCCCAGCGGCGCTCGTCCGAATCGCGCCTGCACCTGATCGATATTTCATCGAGCGCGCTCGACCGGGCGGTGCGAACGGTCAAATCATCAGGGAATATCCAGGTCGTTACGCACCTGGGCACCTATGAAGCGGGTCTCGCTGAATTCACCGCGGTCCGCCCGACCGATCAGCGCGCGCTGGTGCTGTTTCTCGGGTCGAATATCGGCAATTTCGATGAGCCTGGCCGAGCCGCCCTCCTGCGCGCGATCCGGCGGTCGCTCGGACGCGGCGACACGTTCCTGCTGGGCGCCGATCTCATCAAGCCGGAGCGCGAACTGCTGCTCGCGTACGACGATCCGCTCGGCGTGACGGCGGCGTTCAACCGCAACCTGCTCGTGCGTATCAACCGCGAGCTCGGCGGCGACTTCGATCTGGATGCCTTCAGGCACCGGACCGTCTGGAATGCCTCACACTCGCGAATCGAGATGCACCTGGTGAGTCAGCGCCGCCAGCGTGTGAGGATCGTCCGCGCTCAACTGGACTTCGAGATGGCGGAAGGCGAGTCCATCTGGACAGAGAGCTCCTACAAGTACACGCCCGAGGGGATCGCCGCGTTACTCGGCGGATGCGGGTTCGAAGTGAAGGCCCAATGGATCGACGCGATCGATCGGTTTGCGCTCACACATGTGGCGGCCATTTAGCCTTGCCGTAGGTTGGTCAGCGTGTATCCCGTTATCTTCCGCATCGGCGATTTCGAGGTCACCAGTTTTGGGCTGCTGGTCGCCGTCGCGGCGCTCGTCGGGATCCGCGTCTTCGCGCGGGAGCTGGAGAGAAGCGGGCTGCCTTCGAAGGGGGTCGATGCGGCTTTTGCGGGCCTGATCGGCGGCCTGGCCGGCGCAAAACTGCTCTGGACGGTGGAGTTCATGGGCGAGCAGCCGGTGAGGGAGCTGCTGTTCAGCCGCGGCGGCCTGAGCTGGTTCGGCGGTCTTCTCGGTGGCGTCGGCACAGGTCTGTGGATGCTCCGGCGCCGCCGCATTCCGATCGTGCGAGGGCTGGCGGCTGCGGCCCCTGCGCTCGCCGTCGGTCACGCCATCGGGCGGATCGGCTGCTTCATGGTTGGCGACGATTACGGCCGCCCAAGCGACCTGCCGTGGGCCGTCGCCTTTCCCGAGGGCTTGCCGCCGACCGACGTGCCCGTTCACCCGACGCAACTCTATGAAGCGTTCGCGCTTGGACTGATGGCCTGGGCGTTGCTGCGGTGGCGGCGTCAGGCACATTCCGACGCGGTCGTGGTCGGCCGATATTTCGTGCTCGCCGGATCGACGCGATTCGCCATTGAATTCATCAGGGTGAACCTGCGGGTACTCGGGCCGCTGACCCTCGCGCATCTGCTTTCGCTCGCGCTGGTGACGATCGGCGCCGTGATGATTCTTCGCGCGCGCGGCAGGTCGGGCGGTTGAGGGAGCGATACCGATGAACTGTCCGATCAGCAGGCTTACGGGAAGATTCCCATCTCGACGTAGCTTCGTGCCACTTTCTGTATCGCGATAAAGAAGGCGGCGATCCGGAGATCGGGAATGCCCTTGGTCTGCCGCTGCGCGGTGAGCAGCTCCTGAAACGCGGCGATCATCGTTTCTTCCAGCCCTGAGTTGACCAGGTCCTGTTCGTCCGGGCCTTTGGCAAACTTGGAACGCTCGGCCTCGCTGAACTTGCGTCCCGTCGCATCCTCGATCGCCCTGAGCATGTTCAGCTCGTTCGCCTGTTCGTGGCGTTTCTGCATGCGGCCGAACCGGACGTGCGAGAGGTTCTTCAGCCACTCGAAGTACGATACCGTCACGCCGCCGGCATTGCAGTAGATGTCGGGAATGACGAAGATGCCTTTCTGCCGAAAGATCGGATCGGCCTCGGGCGTGGTCGGGCCGTTGGCGCCTTCGAGAATGATCCTGGCCTTGATGCGCGCCGCATTCTCGGCCGTGAAAACGCCTTCGAGCGCCGCCGGCAGCAGCACGTCGCATTCCTGCTCCAGCGCGGCCTTCGTATCGGCGATGTTGGTCGCGCCGGGGAAGTTCAGGAGCGATCCCGTGTCCCGGCGATAGTTGAATACCTCGTCTTCGTTGAGGCCCTTGGGGTTCGCGATGGCGCCTTCGCGCTCGGCGATCACCGTGATGATGCCGCCGCCTTCGCGACAGAACTTCGCGGCGTGGTAGCCGACGTTGCCCAGCC
>CAZEMI010000031.1:0-13102 GCA_964513235.1 uncultured Acidobacterium sp. | reverse complement strand
GTTCTGGAATGACGACCAGGGCAATCGCTTCTTCGCCACCGCCGGTGTGACGGTCGAAAACCGCCAGGGGGGAACGCCGTCCTATGTCGAAGCCCTCGACACGCGCGGCTTCGACGCCGGCCTTCTCGATCAACGCATCGTTTCGGGTCGGTACGTCGTGACCACGAGAGCAGCGTGGTCCCAGAAGCGGCACGATCATCAATTCGGCGACGTCGCCGAGGAGGATCGGCACACTACGGCGTTCGGCGAGGTCACCGTGCGTGGCACCGCCGGATCGCATACATGGGTCGCCGGCGCCGCCGTTGAATCCGATCGCTACAAGGCCACAGACGTTCCGCGATTCAACTACACCTTCACCACGCCAGGGGTGTTCGTCCAGGACGATGTGGCGATCGCACCGTGGCTGTCGCTGAGCGGCAGCGCGCGGCTGGATCGTCACAGCGAATATGGGACGTTTGTGAGCCCGCGCGTGTCGGCGCTGCTCCGGTCGGGCTCGTGGAACAGCCGCGTGTCGTTCGGGACAGGCTTCTACGGTCCGTCGGCGCTCACCGAAGAGACCGAGGCCGCGGGTCTGACCCGCCTCGTGATGCCATCGCCGCTCACCGCCGAGTAGGGACGCAGCGCGTCATTCGACATCACGCGTTCGGCGGGCCCCCTGTCGACCACGTTGACGCTGTTCATGTCACGAGTGATCGATGCGGTGAAAGTCGATCGCGAAGAGGCCTACGTGATTCGCAGCGCTGACCGGACGACCAACACCGGCGCCGAGGTGCTGGCGACGGTTCGTCACGAACCCTATGCCCTGACGGGCACGTACACATTCGTACGGTCGCGAGAGCGCGATCGCGGCATGGAAGTCGACTCACCGCTGACGCCCCGACACAGCGCGGGCCTGGTGGCGATGTGGGAGAAGGACGACGTTGGCCGCATTGGCGCCGAAGTGTTTTACACCGGCCGCCAGCGCCTCGAGGTCAACCCATTCGCTGATGAGAGTGAACCCTATGTGATCGTGGGGCTGCTGGCCGAGCGTCAGTTCGGGCGGCTGCGCATATTCGTCAACGGAGAGAACCTCAGCGATGTACGCCAGACGAAATGGCAGCCCCTCGTCCGGCCTTCGCGTGGCATTGACGGACGACTGACCGTGGACGCGTGGGCGCCGCTCGAAGGGCGCAACATCAACGGTGGCGTCAGGTTCCAATTCTAGTCAGGCGAAACGCCGCCATCTCTTCGCCGTTGCGCACCAGCAGCGTGCTGCCGACGAGCACGGGGTGGTTCCAGCTCTTGCCGTCGAGCGCGGTGAACCTGGCGATCTCGCGGTAGCCATCGGTGGTGGCGCTGACGAGCGCGAGCTCGCCGTCCTCCGACAGCACCAGCAGCAGATCCTGCTCGGCCAGCAGGATCATCTGGCCGTTGCCGTAGCGGCCGCCCTTCCAGTTGCGCTTGCCGTCCTGCAGATTGATCGACGACAGGATGGCGCCGTCAAATCCAAACGCGTGGCCCTTGTGCACGACGAAGTCGTTGAAGTACGGCTTCAGCCCGTTGGTCGTCCAGCGCTCCTCGAGATTCCACCCCTCGGCTCCGCGCGTCACGTGAAGCCGGCGCGTGCCGATGCCGCCGGTCGCGGTAATCGCGTTGATCAGGATGTCGCCGTCTTCGGTGAGCGCCGGCTGCACGATCGGGCCCGGCACCCAATCGTGGATCCAGAGGACCTTGCCGTCCGCGGGCGCCACGCTGATTGCGCCCGGTCCGCCCAGCAACAGGATCTGATCGACACCGTCGAGCGTCACGCGATGCGGCGAGCTGTAGCTGCCGCCGTACGACGGCCCTTGCCATCGCGGATCACCCGTGTGCTTGTCGTACGCCGCGAGCGTGCCCGAGGCCGCGACCACGACCAGGTCGTCGACAATCAGCGGCGAGCTCGCAAAACCCCAAATGGGAAGCGCGCGGTTTGTATCCTTCGCTACATGGCGCGACCACAGCAGATCGCCGCTGGCGGCATCGAGCGCATTGAGAATACCCGTGGCGCCGTGCGCGTAAATGCGATCGCCATCGATGGTGGGCGTGGCGCGCGGCCCGGCGCCGCCGTTCGACTCATAAAACCGCACGGTGTCGCGATGACGCCACACCGGTTCGCCCGTGGATAGCCGATAGCACGAGACGATCTCTTCTTCACCGCGTTGCTCCTGCGTGTAGAACAGGTCGCCGCGGACGGAGAAGGACGACCATCCGGGACCGACAGGCCGCCGCCACACTTCGGCGGGTGGCGAGGCCGACCAATCGGGATCGATCCGCACATTGCGAATCACGCTGTCGCGCGCGGGTCCGCGGAAGCCGGGCCACTCCGCGAATCTGGGTGCCTGAGGTGCCTTAGGTGCCTCGGGTGCCTTCGGTGTCTGAGGTGCCTGAGGTGCCGCGGCCTTGGCTGCCGGCACTTCTGTCGGAGCTTCGACAGGAGCAGGAGTGGGCGCCGGCGGCAAGGGCTTCGGTTCGTCCTGGGCCTGCGCGAGCAGGATCTCTTCGGGCGTCGGCGTCCACCGCCAGTGGTACTGGGATACAAGGGTACTGACGCCGTCGGTTCGGATGATCACCCAAGGCACAGACGCCAGCACGATCGCCCCCACGAGCGTCGCGCGACGCACACCGTTGCTGAGATTCCGCGTCGCGGCTGCCCAGGTCACCAGCGCAAGCATGAAGACCGGCACCGACAGGATGTAGATGAGCATGCCCTGCCCCGCGCCCGAGATTGACGCATGCACGAGGGGCCGGATCGCGATCACGGCGACGATCATCAGGAGGATGCCGCCGATGCGCTCCACCCACGCCGCGCGGCTGAAGAACAGCCACCACAACAGGATGCCGACCGCGGCGATCATGGCGCCGATTAGTCCGATCGGCAGCTCCGCGTCGGGCATCACGAGTGGCGCGCCGACGACCATCACCACCATCACGATGACCAGCGCGACGCCGGGCCACAGGCGGAGAGGTAGCACCGTGTATTGGTTCACAGACTATTCCTCGCCTGCCGCAGGGTTCATCACGCGACCGATGGCATGCACGAGCTGCGACCAGCGATCCTGTTCGCGCGACAGCTGGGCCTTCCCCGTGGCAGTGAGGCGGTAGAACTTCGCTTTGTGGTTCGCCTCGCTGATGCCCCATTCGGATTTCAGCCAGCCCTTTTTCTCCAGCCTGTGCAACGCCGGATAGAGGGAACCGGTTTCGATCTTCAGCAGCTCATCCGATTGCTGGCTGATGGTCTGGCCGATGCCGTGGCCGTGGCGGGGCCCCCACTGAAGGGTGCGAAGAACGAGCATGTCGAGCGTGCCCTGAAGCAGCTCGAGGCGCTCGGGATCGGGAGGGGTCTTTGCCATATATGTAGAGGGTCTACGCTTAGATACGTAGACGGTCTATGCATAGTTCCCACCTTCGCTCGCGACGCGAGCTACGGTGGACAAGCCCTTTCGCTCGAGTGTGTTACGGAAGCTGCATCAGCCATGACACGTCCGTAATCAAGATCGATCCGGCGGCGGCAATGGATGAGCTGGCTGTTTTTCACTGGAATTGCGCGTAAGCTCGACGGTGGTGCGCGCGAACGATGTGATTCCACTCCCAACGGTTCGCCGAGTCACGCGGCACGCTCGGCTATCCGGACATGAACGGCTGGCCGGCGTTCGACGTGCTGACCGTGACCGTCTGCGATGTGAACGACGTGAACGTGTCGTCGTCTGCGATCGTGCTGACGGCGACTGGAACGACGCTGCTGTCGACCAGCGCGCCCGGCCCGCTCGAGGATGCCGGCAACGCCAATCCCGACAACGAGTTCCGTTTCGAGTCGGACGCGTACATCTTCAACCTGAAAACGACGGGGCTGTCGACGGGCACGTACGCGTTGACGTTTGCGGCCACGGGCGATCCGATTCCGCACCAGGTGCAGTTCCAGATTCGCTGATGAGTAAGAGACAGTGAGAGCGTCCCGGTCCGGGGAGTTACCGGCCCTTCAGGGCATTCCGTAGCTGATCGGCGAGCGATCCCAAGGAGGCCTCCGGCGCGGCATCAGCTCTCGCCGCGTAGTCGCGGAGTTCCGCCTGCTCCTGCTGCTCCGCAACCGCCTTCTTGCTGAGGCGAATGCGGCGGCCCGCCGGATCGACTTCGAGCACCACCACTTCGACTTCGCTGCCGATCGGAAAGGCTTTCAACATGTCCATGTCGCGATCGACGCCGGTTTCCGAGAACGGCAGCAAGCCGGTTCGGCCCGGCGACAGGAACACGAACACACCGAATTTCTCGTGACGCTCGACCTTGCCCTTCACGATCGCGCCGGGCACGATGGCGCCTTGTGGTGAAATGGCCCCCGCAGCCCGCGACGTTCCTTCTTCGACCAGCGCGAGGCCGATGCGCTTCTGCGCGGTGTCGATCGTGAGGATTTCGAACGCGCCGGTGAAACCCGCGGCCACCGATTTCGCCCATCCTCCGGCGCGACCAGTCGGGGCAAACGTCGAGGCGTGCGCCAGGCCCTCGATGCCTGGGGCGAGCTCGACGAACGCGCCGAACTCCGCCATACGCGTCACGCGGCCGTTCCGCACCTGGCCCACCTCGAACGTTGCGGCCACGGCCATCCACGGATCGTCGAGCAGCTGCTTCAACCCGAGCGAGATCTTCTGCGTGGCCTCGTCCACACGCAGCACCTTGACGGTGATCTGATCGCCCGGCGTCACAATCTCGGCGGGCTTGGTGCCGCGGGACCAGCTCATTTCGGAAACGTGGAGCAGCCCCTGGATGCCGCCGCCAAGATCCACGAAGGCGCCAAACTCGGGGACTGATACAACGCGTCCGGCGAGCACTGCGCCGGGCACGATCGACTTGCGCACGTCCGCGGCGCTGGCGCGCTGCTCCTCCTCGAGGTGCTTGCGGCGTGAGAGGACCACGTCTTTGCCGCCGTTCTTGTACTCGATCACGCGGAATGCGTAGGTCCGCCCGAGATGCACCTCGGGATCCTCGGTGCGGACGATGTCGATCTGCGAGAGCGGACAGAACGCGCGCTCGCCCCTCGACTGCGCTCGGGGCGACCCTGAGCCTGTCGAAGGGTCGCGTGCGATGCGCACCTCGTAGCCGCCCTTCACGCTCTGCGCCACCTTGCCTTCCACCGCGAGCCCGGCCTGGAATGCGTCCTCGAGCTCCCGCTGCGTCGCGGCATTCCGCACGCCCTTGCGCGAGAGCACGATGCCGCCGCTGGTGGAGACGACCATGGCCTGGATGCGGTCGCCGACCGACACGTCGATGTCGCCGTCGGCGTCTTTCAGCTCCGCGACGTCGATCTCGGCTTCGCCCTTGCCGCCGATGTTGACGAAGGCCACCTTCGGCCCAATCGCCACCACGGTGCCTTCAACGGCCTGACCCCGGGTGAACTGGCGCGCCTTGACCGACGCTTCGAACATCGCCGCGAAATCTTCTTCTTGATCGCTCACTGGTACTCTCTAAATGATGGCCGAACCGGGCCAGGAATTTCCGCGGCTCTCATCGACGCGTCCGCAAAGCGTCGAATGCTTCGTGCCGCTTGTTTTCTGCCTGTTGCAGACTGGCGCGCCGATCGGCGAGCCATTTCCGGTCGTTCGCGAGGCGGGTACGCTCGTCGGCCAGCATCCGCCCCACTTCAGAGGACTGCGGACCACCGAGGCCTCGCGCTGATTGCACCATGTTCTCGGGGCTCAACGATCGACGGAGCTCTGCCTCGCTTAGCGGCAGCTGGCTCAGCCGCTGGTCAAAGCGGCGCGCCGACTCGTCGAAAATCCGCCGCGCCGCGTCGAAGGGAATCTCTGACGGACGGAGATTGCGCGCGCGGCCGAAGTTGACAAGCTCAGATGCGAAATGATGACCGACGCGGAACGGCACGTTCGCAACCCGCTGCAGAGTGTCGGCCAGCTCGGTCGTGGTCGAATACTCGGCGTTCACCTCGTCGAGTGCGCGCTTCTCGTCGAAGGTGAGCGCTCTCATCATCGTGACTAGGGATTCGTACATCCGCGCCGCAGCGTTGAGCGCCCGGGTTGGCGTGTCCATCTTGTAGTCTTCCATCCCCTGCGCCACGTTGTGAGACTGTATTGTGTACATCATCACCTCGCCGACGACGGTGCTGGCCTGTTGTCGCAGTTCGACGAGAGCTGTTGGATTCCGCTTCTGCGGCATGATGCTGCTCGTCCCGGTCACGTTGGCACCGGCCAGGGTGAGCCATGGCCTCACGTGCGTGTACTGCGCGGCGACATCCTGGGCCAGCATGCCGATCGTCAACGCGCTCGTCGCCGCGAGACCGGCCGCTTCGACACCGTTGTCGAGCGGCGCGATCTGGTTAGCGTCAAGGGAGTTCACGACGTTCGCGTCGAAGCCCAGAAGGTCCGCCAGACGCGGACGATCAATCGGAAAGCTTGACGTACCGAGCGCGGCGCTGCCGAGTGACGACTGGTTGATTCGTCCCCACGCTTCCCGGTGGCGCTCGGCGTTTCGCCCCAGCGCCTCCGCGTACGCACCCATATAGTGTCCGAACGTGGTTGGCTGTGCCTGCACACCGTAGGTATAGGCGGGAAGAATCGCGTCGCGGTGCGCCTCGGCCGCGATCAACAAGCTCTCTCTGGCGTGGTTGAGTTTGTCGAACGCTTGAAGAAGCGCCTCGCGAATGAAAAAACGACGGACGGTTCCCTTGATGTCCTGTCGGCTACGACCCGTATGCACTCGGGTGACGTCTGGGCCGCCGATAGCAATCAGCAGTTGTTCGAACTCGAGATAGTCGCCGGGGCGGGTGGCGCCCGGCTTGCTACCGTCGGCCATAACGGCCGCGAGCGCGTTGGCGATATCTGCGGACAGATCCCTGGGCACGATGCCCTGTTCGAGCAGCATCACGAGCGACGCCCGATTGATCTCGCCCAACCAGTAGAATTCGTCGCGCGATTGCGCCCGCAGGTCAACCGTCGTGAGTCCGATACAACCCAGCATGAGAAAGACAATGCGAAGTTGGGGTTTCGCGCGATTCATCGTTCCCTCCCTCACTCAAGTATCGATCGTTGTGTGAGTCAATCGGTGGTGCCAAAGCCGTAGAGTGCGGCCGGATTCTTGACCAGGATGGCGTCGCGAGCACGATCATCGGACGTCCACTCCAACAGAAGATCAAAGAGCAACCCATCATTCGGCTTGCGATCCGCCGGAGCGGTCGGGTGCGGCCAGTCGCTGCCCCACACCATTCGCTCAGGCGCGGCTCTGACAAGCGCCCGCGCAATCTTCGTGGCTTCTGGATAGGGCGGTCCGGCGGGCATCTTCAAGTACGGGCCAGAAAGTTTGACCCAGGTCCGGCCTCGATCGATCAGATCTCGAACCACGCCGTGCGACGGATGCGCCGTGCCGGCCGGCAGCGGCGGATTGCCCATATGATCAAACACAATCGTGGCGGGTAGACGCCGCAGCATTGGCGCCCATTCGACAATCTGATCTCCTTCGAGGTTGAACTGCACGTGCCATCCGAGATCGGCGACTCGCGCCGATAGCGGTTCGACCATGTCGAACGTGACAACGGACGTCGCGGGATCGTTCAGGCTGAAGCGAATGCCCCGCACACCACCTCGGTGCAAGCGAGTCAATTCCGCATCCCTCATCGACGGGTGAACCACCGCGACGCCGCGGGCGCCGGCGCCGAGCTGCGAGATCGCATCGAGTGTGACGTCGTTCTGTGTCCCGTAGTTGCGTGGCGTCACCACCACCACTCGCGAGGTGCCGATGCGCCGCTGCAGCAATAAGTATTGCGGGACGGCGGCGTCGACCGGTGGAACGCGGCCGCTCGGCACCATCGGAAAGCGTGCGCCGTCGTAAACATGAATGTGGCAGTCGCATGCGAGGGCTGGCGCCTTGAGCTTCGGCGGCTCCGTGCCGGTGGAGTTGGACACCGCCATTTGATCCCTGGCGCGCGACTCGAGCACCACTTGGCTCGGCCATGCTACGAGTGCTGCTCCTGTTAGAAAGGTCCGCCGCCCGACGCGTCCAATCATGACCTCGGAGTCTACCGCACTACGATCGGTGACCGCCCTGCCCCGCTTCAGTCTTCTTGATCCCGTCGCCGGAGTCCTCTGCCATCCTTCACATTACCGCGCAGCTTCTTGGCGGTAAGCCGTCGTTCACGCGCGCCCGATGTGGGTTTGGTCTTCCGCCGGTTGCGAGGTTTCACCAACGCCTGTTGAATCAGTGCGACCAGCCGGGCCCGCGCGGCGGCACGGTTTTGCGATTGCGTCCGGTGCTCGCGGCTGTCGATGGTCAGGATGCCGTCGCTCGTCCGCTTGGGACCCGCCAGCGCGATCAACCGCTGTTTGACCTCGTCGGGCAAAGACGAGGTCGCGACATTGAATCGCAACTCGACGGCGGTGGCGACCTTGTTGACATTCTGGCCGCCAGGTCCCGACGCCCGAACAAAACGCTCGTCGAGGTCGCGTTCGTCGAGCGATATCGCATCAGTGATGGGAATCATTCAATTGCTGAAACTTCGCAGCACGCTGGGAACCGGACCTCTTCGAAGAGCTCGATGCCGGCGCCATGGCCGGGCGCGAGCTGAGCGAGCTGGCCGGCTGGGACGGCCGCGTAGAGTGTGTTCCTCACCATCTCGCGCACGCCGCCTCCGCCCACGACTTCTCGGGATGGCGCGACGCCGCGATCTTCACGGTTGATGCGGTCGGCGAGTGGACCACCTCGTCGTAACATGAGCACGAGCGGACGGACGCGGAAGAAACCGGCAAACGGGATCACGCCGGCAGTGGGCGGGGCGAGATCTGCCGGAAACGGCCGAAATCGCGGTCTTCGGTGAGTATCTCGCGCACGCCATGTTCGAGACACAGCGCGACGATCTGAGCATCGAACACGAGGTTGCCCGTAATCTGATGCTCGCGCACCAGTTGCAGCAGCAACGTCGCATGACGGTCACCCGGCATCAGGAGCCGTAAGGAAGGGCTCGCCAGCAACGCCTCAATGCTCCTCGAGGCCTGGTCGATCGTCGACGGCGGCTTCAGAATCGCCGAATGCGTGGCGACGCGCAGGAATTCAGAGAGGCAAACGGCCGGAATCGCCCAGAGCTCGCTGCCCTCTGCGAGTGACGACAAGGCCTCCAGCGCCGGCGCGTGCTGCCGGAACTCGAGCCGGTGCGCATAAATCAGGATATTGGTGTCGACAGCGATCACGGCCGACGATCGGTCATGGCGTCGATGAGACGATCCCGATCGGCGAGGTCGACATCCGGCAGGCGGTCACCTTTCACGATCACCCACTGCTGATTCAACGGTGCACCCGGCTCGGGTCGTCGCGAAAGGAACTGTCGAAGCGCCCGCTCAACCACGCTGGTCAGCGTGGTGCGTTCAGTGGCAGCTCGGCGTCGAGCACGCTCGAGGATCGCGTCTTCGATATCGAGTGTGGTTCGCATGCATAACATCATATCATTCTATGCATGTAAACACATCACCACACGCGTGGTAGGAATGTTTCCATTCAGTCGTGCCGGAGTGCGATCACCGGGTCCAGTCGCGACGCCCGCCGGGCGGGAACATAACAGGCTATCGCCGCCGTCAGGGCTAACACAATGCAGACCGCGCCAAGAACCAGGGGATCCAGCGGCGCCACACCGAAGAGGAAACTTTGTATCGTTGTGGTTGCCGTCCACGCAAGCGCCAAGCCGATGAGGAGGCCGGCGGCAACCGGGCGCAGGTGCTGCGACAGCACCGCCCGCAAGAGATCCTCCCGTTGCGCCCCCAGTGCGAAACGCACCCCGATCTCTCGCGTCTGACGTGCGACCGCATAGCTGGTGACACCGTAGACGCCAATCAGCGCAAGTCCAAGCGCAAGAAGGGCGAACAGCAGCACCAGCGCGGTTTGAAACCGGCGTGGCGCAACCGACGCGGACATGATTTCCTGCATGGTCCTCATCCGTTCGACCGGGATGCTGTTATCGCCCTTCCATACCTGCGCGCGGACGGCTGCCGCAAGCGGCTCTGGATCCTGGTGCGTCCGGATCACCACCGTCATCGCCCGCGCGCGGCTGCGCGTGTGAGGGACATACAGTGCCGGTCCCGGGTCGCGATTGAGGCCCGCCGCACGAACGTCACCAACGACGCCGACAATCGTGGCGGGATCGTCAGTCACCTCGTTGATCTTGATGCGGCGGCCGACGACGCTCGCGAGCGATTCGTCGGGCCAGAGATCACGTGCGAGCCGCTCGCTCACGACCACGTGCGACGCAGGCTCCTCTGCCTCGAGAAACCTGCCCGTCTGGAGCGGAATACCCATTGCCGTGAAGTATCCGGGCGTCACGGCACGAGAATGCGCGATGGGCCGATCGAGCCGGGCCTCCGTGTCGGAGTCGAGATAGATCAGGAAGGTATTGCCTTCGGACTCCGACGTCAGTGGCAGGATGCTGATGGCACCCGCCGATGCGACGCCGGGCAGCGCTCGCAGGTTGTCGAGCAGATCGCGATAGAAGGCAACGCGTTCGGTCCCTTGATATCGCTCCGGCGCCAGCGACAGATCAAGCGAAAGCACGCGCTCGACCTCGAATCCCCGATCGACGCTCAGAAGATTCACGAAGCTGCGAAGCAGCAGGCCGGCCACCACCAGCAGCGCTGTGCAGAGCGCCACCTCCGACATGACCAGTGCCCGCCGGACGTGGGCAGATCTCTTCCCCGTCGTGATACCGCGACCGCCATCGTTGATGCCGTCGTAGAGACGCCCACGGGCCATTTCAATCGCAGGAAGGAGGCCGACGGCCAGGCCCGCCACGAGAACCATGGCCAACGCAAAGAGCAACACCGGAACATTGAGCCACGTGGCCTGGGTGGCCGACAGCTCGGATGACCCGAGCCAGACCAGCACGCGCGTGCTCCACGCGGCAATGGGGAGGCCGACGATACCTCCGAGCATCGCCACGACCAGGCTTTCCGTGAGCACCTGCCGGATCAGCCGGCTCCGAGGTGCACCCAGCGCCGCACGCGCGGCCAGTTCCCTGGAGCGGCTGGTCAGACGTGCGAGCAGCAGGTTCACGAGATTCACACAGCCGATCACAAGCAGCAGTCCGACGGCACCCATGAGCATCACGAGTCCCTGGTGCATGCCGCCGAAGTACACGTCTTGCATGGGAGTAATCAGCGTGCCCAGCTCGAAGTCGTCGAGGCTTGGCACCTTCGTGCGCAGCCGCTCCCCGATGCCGTGGGCGATGACATCGAGGTTCGCCTTCGCAACCGGATGTGCAATGCCCGGCTTCAAGCGTCCAACGATTCCCCAGCTGAAGCCAACCAGCTCGTCCCCGAGCTCGCCTTGCTCGAACGCCGCGGGCCGCCACACATCGATGCGCGGGCCGAGCTCGATCTGCGGGTGAAGCTGCTTGCCCGTCGGAAACAGGAAGCCTTTCGGCATCACGCCGACCACGAGGTGCGGCTGTCCGTCGAGAGACAGCGCGCGGTTGATGACATCAGGATCGCCACCGAAGCGCCTGCTCCACAAGTCGTGGCTGATCACGACAACCCCCTCGCGCCCCGGAGCATCTTCTTCGGGCAGAAACGTCCGGCCGAGTGCGGGCTGCACGCCGAGCAATGGGAACAGGTTCGCCGAAACGCGGGCACCATACAGCCGCTCCGGTTCACCGCGACCAGTCAGGTTGAAATTCCGGTCGCGAATCGCCGCCATCTCGGAGAACACGCTATTCGACCGGCGGAGTTCCTCGAAGTCGGCGGGTCGAGTGGCGAGGGTCGGGAACCTGGTTTGGAGGCTCGGCACGTGCATGGAGATCGCGACCAGCTCGTACGCATTCGAATACGGCAGCGGCTTGAGGAGCGCGGCGTAGGCGACGCTGAAGATCGCCGTGTTCGCGCCGATGCTCAAGGCCAGCGTCCCCACCGCAGCGAATGCAAAGCTCGGACTCTTTCGCAGCACACGGAGTGCGATCCGAGTGTCCTGCCACACCTCGTCGACCGCGCGCACGACCCACACCTCGCGCGCATCCTCGACGGCGAGGGTGACGTTGCCCATGGCCTTCCGGCTGGCATGCGTCGCATCGTCTGGGGTCAGGCCACCACGCTCCAGCGCGGCCTGCCGGAGCGCGCGGTGCGTCTCGATCTCTTCGCGCAGGTCGGTCTCATAACGCGACCGGCGAAGGAAGTACATCAGCCTGCGGAAGATGGTGTTCATGAGCGCCCCATCTCTCTCAGACCGTCCCCAGCACGCGCTGAATGACGCCGACCATTCGGTCGAACTCGGCGCGCTCGGCAGCCAGCTGCCTGCGGCCGACGGCAGTAAGCGTGTAGTAACGCGCGCGGCGGTTGTTTTCGGACGTGCCCCACTCGGCTTTCACCCAGCCCTTGATCAGCAGCCGCTGGAGCGCCGGATACAGCGCACTCTCCCCAACGTTCAGCACGTCGTCGGACGCCAGGCGCAGATGCTCGACGATGCCGTAACCGTGCCTGGCTCCGCCCACGAGCGCCTTCAGGATCAGCAGCTCGAGCGTGCCGGGAAGCAGATCGGACGGGGTGTTGGTCAGTCCCATCAGTACCTGATGGGAATCCTATCGAGCCCGCCAGGGCCTGTCAACTGCCATCAGGTGTTGATGGGAAGACCGCGCCGCCGGCCATGTCTTCACCGGAGAAACCATGGGCGATCAAATCTTCACGGCCGCGAACGGCGACACGCTGACGGCCTTCTGCGGCGAAGGTTTCGTACTAGCTCTGGACCGTGAACGGCCGTGCTACCTTACTGGGAATACCAGCGTGTCGCGCTGCCCTCACCAGGGCGTAGCACCACATGAGTCGCAACGCGCTCGTTCGTGATGACGAGCTGCACACCCGGACGGACGCCGAGCGCGCCAGCGAGCGCGTGCTGCGCCCGATTCAGTTCGCACGATGGCAGGCGTGATTCGCCGGAGTGCTGATGCCATCGATGTTCACGCGGCCAACCTCGTGCGAGACGCGATGGAACCCGAGCGCTTTGCGACGATCAGCGCGTTGAGTCGCACGCTTGACGCGGCCAACTCACCGATCCAGCGTTTCGAACACATGGTGCATCCGTGGGTGGCGTTTGGCATCGTACCGGTCTTTGCGCTGTTCAA
>CAZEMI010000030.1:0-3457 GCA_964513235.1 uncultured Acidobacterium sp. | reverse complement strand
CGCTCGCCGCCGCGCTGCTGATGGTGATCGCCTTCCATCCCAAACAGCCGCGCACCGCTTAGGCGGGCACTGCATTTGACAATCTAATGGAGCGGTGGCATGCTCCATTATGATGTCTAATGAAGAGGAAAAAAGTCGGTGTTCTTTCAGGAATGGCTGCGGCGGTTGTGGGGCACGCTCACCGGCCGGCGGCGGGATGCCGACCTCGAGAACGAGCTCCGGCTGCATCTGGAACTGGTCGCCGACGAGGCACGGCGACAGGGGCACTCACCTGAGGCCGCGATGCGGCGGGCGCGTCTCGACGCAGGCGGCATGGCTCAAGCCATGGAGGCGATGCGCGATCAACGCGGGCTGCCGTGGCTCGCAGACATGGTGGGCGACGGCCGCATTGCCGTACGGATGATGCGCCGGAGTCCGATCTTCTCGATCGTGGCGGTGCTGTCGCTGGGACTCGGCATCGGCGCCAACACGGCGATCTTCAGCCTCGTGAACACACTGGTGCTGCGTCCCCTGCCCGTTCACGAACCCGATCGCCTGGTAGAAGTGCTCAGCCAGTTTCCGGGAGAGCCCCGCCACAATGGCTTCAGCTGGAATGTGTACGAGCACTTTCGTGATCAGAATCACGTCTTCGCCGATCTGTTCGGCATTTCACCCGCGCTGTTTCAGTTGGGTGACGTCAATGCCACTGCGCCAGTCACCGGCGAGTACGTGACCGAGAATTTTTTCCCGGCGCTCGGTATCGAGCCCGCGATCGGCCGGATGATCGGCCCTGCGGACCACCAACCGGGCGCCGACGCGGTGGTGGTCATCAGCTGGCGGCTCTGGCAGGAGCGTTTCAATTTCAGCCCGTCCGTTCTCGGGCAGCACCTGGTCATCAGCGGCCTGCCGGCGACGATTGTCGGCGTGGCTCCGAAGACGTATCGGGGTCTACTGGTTGGCTTCCGGCCCGAACTTTGGCTCCCGATCAGTGCCGAACGACGCGGCGACAGTGCGCCGCCTCTCGGTCTGATGGCGCGATTGAAACCCGAGATCACCATCGAGCAGGCGCGCGCTGAAATGCGGGTCCTCGATCGATTCCGGGTCGAGCTACTGGCGCAACGATCGCCGAGTCTCCGGCAGCTGACCATCGATCTCGAGCCCGCGAGCAACGGTTTCGCCATGCTGCGAGACCGCTACGGCAAACCGCTGCTGGCCCTCTCGGCCATCGTCGGACTGCTGTTGCTGCTGGCCTGTACGAATGTCGCCGGTGTCCTCCTCGCGCGATCGACGGCAAGGCACCGCGAGATGGCGGTTCGGGTCTCGGTTGGCGCGTCGCGGTGGCGGCTGGTCCGGCAGATGATCACGGACTCGTTGCTGCTGGCGGCCGCCGCCGGCCTGCTCGGCATCGGCCTCGCGTACCTGGGCGTGAAGTCGCTGGTTGGGATCGTCACCTCGGGCCGCGCCATCGTTGGCTTCGTCGGACCCGTTCAACTGGATGCGCGGCTCGAGACCGACGCGCTGCTATTCACGACGGTGGTTGCGCTGTTGACCGGTGTGATATTCGGAATGGCTCCAGCGTGGCACGCGTTCAGCACGGCCCCGGGTGTATCGCTACGCGAAAGCGGCACGGCCGGAGAGACGCGATCGAAGCGTCTCTTTGGACAGGGATTGATCATCACGCAGGTGTCGATCTCGATGGTGCTGTTGACAGCCGCCGCGCTCTTCATCAACAACCTGTCCAATCTTCGCAACGTCGGCTTGGGCTTCGATCGGAAGTCGGTCCTCCTGATGACGATCGATCCGTCAAAAACGGGTTACAGGCCGGAGCAATTGTCGCGACCCTATCAGGACCTGCTCGCCCGGATCTCGGCCATCCCCAACGTCCGGTCGGCCACCATCAGCGGCGTCACCCCTATTCACGGTGCGGGCGCCCAGCGGTTCGTCAACATGGAGGGTGTGCAGGAACCTGAGCAGCGTCGCAGAACCCTGTTGAATTCGGTCGCTCCGAAATACTTCGAGACATTCGGCACACCATTAATTGCCGGCCGCGATTTTGCGTTCGAAGACGAGGGACAGGCCCGAGTGGCCATCCTCAACCAGGCCGCGGCCAAATATTATTTTGGCGACGGCTCAGCGATCGGTCACCGCTTCACGCTTGAAGGGTACAGCGGCCCATTCGAGATCGTTGGCGTGGCTGCCGATGCGAAGTACCTAACGCTGCGCGAGCCGGCGCCGCGCACGTTGTATGTGAACGCGATCCAGGAATCCCGGATGTTCGCCCATCGATTTTCCATCCGGACGACGACGCCTCCGGCCTCGGTTGCCGCCGACGTCCGGCGCGTGACCGGCGAAATGTTCGAGCCTGCTGCCGTGGCGTCGATGACGACGCTCGAGGATCAGGTGGACGCGGAGATTGTTCCTGAACGGATGGTTACCGTGCTCTCCGCCATGTTCGGAGCACTTGGCGCGGCCCTCGCGGGGCTTGGCCTCTACGGACTGCTCGCCTACACCGTGACGCGACGTACCAACGAGATCGGCGTCCGCATCGCGCTCGGTGCACGACCCGCTACCGTGATCGCGATGGTGGTGAAAAGCGCCGTCGCGCTGGTGATCGGCGGACTCGCCGTCGGCATCCCGATCGCCATTGCCGGCCGGCGTCTGGTCGAGGGATTGGTCGCGAGCGTTCCGGAAAACAGCGCGGTCCCGATTGGCGCGGCGGCAGCCACGATGATTCTGATTGCCCTCTTCTCCGCCTTCGTGCCGGCCCGCCGTGCCGCGATGGTGGATCCCACGATCGCGTTGCGCCAGGACTGATTATTTCTTCTGCTCGACCTCGGCGATGAACGCGCGTGCTTCCTTGATCACGTCCTCGGTGATCCCCATGTGCCCGCGGTCGGTGTAATGCACGTAACGGGAGTGCACGCCGCTGGCCTTGAGCTTCGCCGCCATGTCATTCGCTTGTTGAACAGGCACGGACTTGTCGTCATCGGAGTGAATGACGAGGAGCGGCCTGGTCGTCGAACTCACGTGCGTGATCGGCGACGCGTGACGCCGCGCGTCTTCGACGTTACCGGACACGGGGGTCCAGAGGTTGCCCCAAGATAAGGTGTTCAACTCGTAAGTGGCGGCGACGCTGATCACCGCGCGGACGTCGCTCGGCGCCTTCTCCCACCCACCGACGCGCGGAAAGCCGGCTTCGCCGGCCGTGGCAAACAACGACACCATCTGACCGCCGGATGATTGACCGATCAGGTACACGCGCTCGGGATCGATCCGGTACTCGTCTGCGTGCGCGTGCACCCAGCGAATCGCGGTGAGCATATCGAGATATGGAGCGGGCGCCGGCGATCCACCAACCAGGCGATAGTCGATCGACATCGCGAAGAAGCCAAACTCCGCCCACTGCGTGACCTTGATGCTGCTGGCGTCGGCGCGGTTGCCGGCACGCCACCGGCCACCATGCACGGAAATGATCGCG
>CAZEMI010000029.1:0-6015 GCA_964513235.1 uncultured Acidobacterium sp. | reverse complement strand
GATGATCGCCGCGGCCGTCGTGGCCGTGCGTCAGGCGCTCGACTATCGGAGTACCGGCCGCGCCATCGGCGTGTGCGCGCTCAGTTGGGCGCTATCGGCCGGGTTGCTGATCGCGATCGGGCTCATCTTTGCCCGCCCGGTGAGCTGATCGCCAGGACCTCGCTTCGCGATTACGGGACGAACGGTAGGGGCGCGGTGCGCCGGCTCAATCGCGAGAAGCGGAACGGATCGTTCACACGGAACAGCACCCGCCATCCTTCGTCGCCATGCGCCACATCGAGACGCGCCACGGTGGCCTGCCTCGTGTGCACCCGGAATCCCATGCCGTACGACCGCCGATCGAAGTTCAGATCGCCGACTTTCGGCGCGACGTTGCCCGCGTCCGCGAACAATGCCCAGTCCACGTGCGTGAACAACTTCACGCGGGCTTCCGCGTTCACCAGGAGCAGGTTGCGATCGTGAAAGCGGTAGCTCGAATACGACCGCAGCGAATTCGAGCCGCCAAGGGTCGGCAGCAGATAGAACGGCACCACCTGTCCCGCGTCGGCGCGCGATCCGGCAAACCAGCCGTGCGCGATCAACACCACGCGATGCGACGACACCGGGTAGAAGTGCGCGGCTTCTGCCTCATACCGATGGAAGCTGAACTGATCGATCTCGCGGTCCGCGTAGTGCGACCACGACGCCTGATACACGCCCCCTGCGGATGGATAGCCGCGATGATCGCGGGTGTCCGCGACGATGCCGATCTCCCCGTGCAGGAAGTTCGGCTGCTCCGCCAGTTGATAGACGGGATCGTCGGGAAAGACGATGCGGGAATCGGGGTTGCCGCGCTCGAAGGTTCCGCCGGGTGGCTGGATGGATGGCCGCGTAATCCAGCCCAGCTTGCCGTCGATCGACAGCCACTTTGCCGGCTTGCCGATGACGTAGCCAATGACGTTCGACGACTCCATGCGATATTCGCTGCGATTGGTCTCGAGCGAATCCGGTCCGTCGCCGAAGTAGCTGACCTGCGTCAGATCCTGCCAGCGCACCTGCGCTCCGACGGTGAGGCGGCTTTGCGCCAGCGATGGCAGCTCGACGCGCGCCTGCGCCGTCTTGTACATCCGCCACGACAGCGCGGCCGAGGCGTCGACGAACATCCGGTCGTTGAAGAGCCAGTAGCGGTAGCCCGGACCGCCCGACAGCCATCCTGAGCCGGTGATCATGTCGCCGAATTCCGGGTAAAAGCCGTTCTTGGTCTCGCCGCCGTCGCCGCTGCTCATCAGTCTGCTGCCGTGCCTGATGGCGCGGCCGATCACGTTCGGTTCGTTGAACAGTCCCGACTGCTCGGGGTTCGCCTCATTTTCCCGGGCCGGAATGGGAGTGGATTGTCGGTCCTGTGCTTGCGCGATCGATGGTGTGGTCGTGAGCACGAGGGCGACGATGAGTAGTGGCAATTTCACCGGAGCCTCCGTTTCCAACCATGTGGGGCACGTACCGTGCCAGTCGCCGATCGCGTTTGGATGGCCGATCTTGTCGGGATGGGACGCCGCTGCGGTCCCCCTTGCGGGAAAGTCCGCGAACGCCCTGGGAATTCCGGCAGTCGTCAACACCTGGTCACGTTCCCAGGTGATGATCCGGATCTCGACGCGATAAGCATCGCCGAGATCGCACGACGCCGTGTCCTCGTCGAAGCCGACGTGGCGGCGGCGGTAGTCGGTGAGCTGCGCTTCGCTGGCGTGGGTCAGGTCGACGTCGCGGTAGCGGAGCTCGCCGCTGGTCGGCACGTCGAGCCCCCCGAAGGATGTTGAGCAGCGTCGACTTGCCTGAACCCGACGGCCCCAGCAACACCACGAACTCGCCCTCCGGCAGCGTCAGGGTGACGTCGCGCAGCGCAGGCACCGCGACCTCCCCCATGTGATAAATCTTGGTCAGCCTGCGGACGTCGAAAACGGTGGCGAGAGACACGCCGCTCATCACCTGCCGAACTGCACGTGGCGCGCCAAACGACCGGCGCCAGACTGCCGAGGAATCATCCGATCGCTGAATCCGACCGGGAAATTTTCCGCGCGCCGAGAACTTTCACACGCCAGCCGGCCAGCTGTCGGCGCGAGCGGCGTCGCCGGTGGTGCGGCGCCGTCGGCATGCGATCTGCTCAGGAAGACAGAGCGCGAGCATGAGTGCAGGCGCGACGGCGTACGAGAGCGAGCGTTTAGAACGGAGCGACGGACTATGTCTCGTATTCATCTGGAGCGACACCGCACTGAGAGGATCGGGTGGCTGCGCGCCGCCGTCCTCGGGGCCAACGACGGCATTATCTCCACAGCCAGTCTCATCGTTGGCGTGGCGGCAGCGAATGCCGGGCGCACCGAAATACTGCTCGCCGGCGCCGCGGGACTAGTGGCAGGTGCCATGTCGATGGCGGCGGGCGAGTACGTGTCCGTCAGCTCGCAGGCCGATACCGAGCGGGCCGACGTGGCGCGCGAGCAAGCCGAGCTGTCCACACAGCCCGAGTTCGAGCAGCGGGAACTGGCGGACATCTACGTCGCACGAGGGCTGACTCGGGATCTCGCCACGCAGGTCGCGGCGCAACTGATGGCGCACGATGCGCTGGGTGCACATTCGCGCGACGAGCTCGGGGTGTCCGACGTCGTGAGCGCGCGCCCCGTACAAGCCGGCCTGACGTCGGCCGCCACCTTCGCGGTGGGTGCCGCGCTGCCCCTGATCACCTCGCTCGTAGCCCCGGCTCCATCTGTGGTCGCCGTGGTGTCAGGGACGTCGCTCGTGTTTCTCACCGCTCTCGGTGCCCTATCGGCATCGACGGGCGGAGCGCCAGTAGTCAGGGCTTCGGCGCGGATGGCGTTCTGGGGGGCACTGGCCATGGGTCTCACCGCCGTCGCGGGCAGGCTGGTCGGGACGGTGGTGTGAATCGTGAAGAACCCCAAGGCCCACCTATGGGATCGCGAATCGCTCATCGCCGGCGTCGCAGTGGCCGGCATCGGCGCCCATCTCGGCCTTCGCTGGGGACCCGTCGCATGGCGGTTCGCGCAGGAGGTGCCTCTCTACGTCGTCCTTGCCCTTGGCGGTGTGCCGCTGGTTCTGTCGCTCGCACTGAAGCTGGTTCGACGTCAGTTCGGGTCCGACCTGCTGGCAGGAATCTCCATCGTCGCGTCGGTGCTGCTCGAGGAGTACCTTGCGGGAGCCCTGGTCGTGTTGATGCTGTCGGGCGGCCAGGCGCTCGAAGTGTTCGCGCTTGGTCGCGCCTCTTCGGTCCTGCAGGCGCTGGCGCGTCGAATGCCGCTGGTCGCCCACCGCCGCGTGAACGGTCACGTTGCCGAGGTTGCGCTTGAAGATGTCCGCATCGGGGACGAGTTGATCGTCTACCCGCACGAGATCTGCCCGGTGGATGGCCTGGTCGTGGAAGGCCGCGGTGTGATGGACGAGTCGTATCTCACCGGCGAGCCCTTCCTGATGCCGAAAGCGCCTGGATCGGAAGTGTTCTCCGGCGCGATCAATGGTGAGAACGCCCTGACGCTCCGGGCCAGCAGGTTAGCCGTTGACTCTCGGTATGCGCGCATCATGAACGTCATGCGCGACTCGGAGCAGCGACGGCCGCAGCTCCGCCGCCTGGGTGATGAACTGGGCGCATGGTATACGCCGATTGCGCTGGTCCTTGCCGTCGGGGCATGGGCCTGGAGTGGCGAGCCGGTTCGCTTTCTCGCCGTCCTCGTCGTGGCCACACCCTGCCCGCTGCTCATCGCGATCCCGGTCGCGATCATCGGCGCCATTTCCCTGGCCGCGAAGCGAAGCATCATCATCCGCGACCCGGCCGTCCTGGAGCGTATCGACCAGTGCCGCACCATCATTCTCGATAAGACAGGAACGCTGACCTACGGGGAGCCAACGCTCACCGATCGGTTCCCCTCCCCCGGGTTGGATCACGAGCTGGTGCTGCGGTTGGCCGCAGGCTTGGAGCGCTACTCGAAGCATCCGCTGTCCAAACCGATTCTCGATGCTGCGAAGCAACAGAATCTGATCGTGCCCGAGCCCGCAGAGGTGCGCGAGCGGCCCGGTGAAGGGCTCGAAGGAGAAGTCGACGGTCATCAGGTGCGCATCGTCGGTCGTCGTCAGGCGGAAGCGGCCGGGCACGCCGCATCTTTGCCTCCGGTCTCAACCGGCCTCGAGTGCGTGATTCTGGTCGATGGCCAGTACGCCGCCACCTACCGGTTCCATGACGCGCCCCGCGCAGACAGCCGTTCGTTCATCAGTCATCTTGGACCTCGACACCGGCTCGAGCGCATCCTGCTTGTATCAGGCGATCGCGAGAGTGAAGTGCGCTACCTCGCGGAGCACGTGGGAATCAGCGAGGTGTATGCGGCACAGAGTCCCGAGGAGAAGGTCGCGATCACCCGCCGGGAGACCAGCCGCGCGCCGACCTTGTTCATCGGTGACGGCATCAATGATGCCCCTGCCCTGGCGACCGCCACCGTCGGCCTGGCCTTTGGGCACCAGAGCGAAATCACCGGTGAAGCAGCTGGTGCGGTGATCATGGACACTTCGCTGAAACGCGTGGACGAACTGTTCCACATCGCGCGCAGGATGCGGCGGATCGCGCTGCAAAGCGCGATCGGTGGGATGGCGCTGAGCATCGTCGGGATGTTCATCGCCTTTGCCGGCATGCTGCCGCCAGTGGCCGGGGCCGTTTTTCAGGAGGTCATCGATCTCGCGGCCGTGCTCAACGCCTTGCGCGCCGCCGTCCCGGGTGGTGAGCTGAGCGACTATTGACATTCGTCAGGCTTGCGCCTGATGCAACTCAGCCAGGCGCACGTGCGACTCACGTACCTCCGCGTAACAACGTTCGACAAGATCTCGAACCGTGGCCGGCAACGCGCCCTCGACCGCGCTCTTGAAAGCCTGAAGGGTGATGTTGTCGCCCCGCTCCGCTTCAGAGACCACGGCGCGATCGTCGTGGCCGCTCAACGCACTTCTGACGTCCATCCACTTTCGGTGCAACGTCGCGGCAGTCGTACCATCGCCGGTCTCGGCGCCGCCCAAGCGTTGGGCGTACGGCAGGAGCTCGACGGCGAACTGCGCTCGCCGCTGAGCGGTGTCGGTAAAGAACGTCCTCAGGGCTGGATCTTTGACGAGTTCAGCCGCATGAAGGAGTCCCCGCTCGGCGTCCTTGCAGGTCTCGATCAGGCTATTCAGGATTGCTCGCGGACTTGAGTCTGTCATTGGCTCCTCTCAGTGAGTTGCGAATCGTCGCATCTCGGCATTGTCAGCTTTTCAATGCACGATGGCGGCCACCGAAAAGTGGCGGGAATAGCGATGGTGGCGCGCCGACGACACGGAAATCTCCCCGCGGCGCGGAATACTCCCCACGCACACGCGTGGTGACGATTCCTTCATCCGCGAAGGCGACGCCTGAGACGAAGAATCCATCGTTGTCCGGTGAATCATCGACGGTGTCCGACGGGTGATCGTGCGCGATGAACGGGAAAGGCTGGCGTCGCGCGCGATGTGGGCGCGGTTCGAGATTGAGGTTCAAGCAGGAAGCGAGCGTGCCATCGGCTGCGGCAAAGGCAAATGCACCGCGAATCGGCTGCCGCGACCCTGTCCGCCACTCGTCACGTCGACCGTGCCGCCATGGAGCTCCGTCAAGCGGCGAACGAGTGACAGACCCAGGCCCATGCCGCCGCGCGCGGCGTTGCGCGACTGGGGCAACTGCACAAACGGCTCGAAAATGCTGTCGACGCGTTCGGGCGGAATGCCGGACCCGTCGTCCTGCACGACGATGACGGCTTCACGCCCGTCGGCGCTCACGGCCACGTTGATGTGTCCCGCGTCGGGAGTGTATTTGACGGCGTTGTCAACGAGATTGGACACCACTTGCGCGAGACGCACCGCGTCCGCGTCGACGACAACGGGATCCGGCGTCAACTGCAGCGTCAGCGACTGCTTTCGCCGTTCCGCATCCGCGCGACGCGACTCCAGCGTGTTGGTCACGATCTCACGAAGGTCGACGGGCCGCAC
>CAZEMI010000028.1:0-3217 GCA_964513235.1 uncultured Acidobacterium sp. | reverse complement strand
CTGATCCCGCAATTTCCATCGAAGACGTTCCCGAACCATTACACGATCGTCACCGGTCTCAGGCTCGCGAACCACGGCATCATCTCGAACAACATGCGCGCGGCCGACATCCCGGGGGAATTCGGGTTGTCGAACCGCGACGTGCTGGCCGACCCGCGATGGTGGGGCGGCGAGCCGATCTGGAATACCGCGGAGAAGCAGGGCAGGATTGCCGCGGCGATGTTCTGGCCCGGCTCGGAAACGGTGATCGGCGGCCGGCAGGCCACGTTCTGGAAGCCGTTCGACGATGACCTGCCGCACCCCGAACGTGTTGGCCAGGTGCTGGCGTGGCTGACACTGCCGGAGGGCAAGCGGCCATCGTTTCTCACCTTGTATTACAGCGAAGTCGACAACGCGGGGCATGACGATGGGCCGGAATCGGAAGCGGTGAGCGATGCCGTGAGAAGCGTCGACCGTTCGCTCGGCGAGCTCGTGACCGGCGTCAACAGTCTCGGACTCGCCGATCGCGTGCATTACGTCGTGGTCAGCGATCACGGCATGGCCGCGCTCAGCCCCGATCGCATGATCGTGCTCGATCACTATGTCGACGTGGCGGCGATGGACGTGGTCGATTGGGCGCCGGTGCTCGGGCTGTCGCCGAAAGATGGCAACGTGGAAAAGGTGTACGCCGCGCTCAAGGACAAGCATCCGCATCTCGCCGTGTACCGGAAGAACGAGATTCCTCCCGAGTACGGCATCTCCGGACACCCGCGACTGCCGGAGGTGATTGGCATCGCTGATGAGGGCTGGTACATCACGTCGCAGCGCGAAGTGGACAGGTGGGGGCAGTCGGATCGGCGCCCGCCCGCCGGCACGCACGGCTACGACGCGCGCGCCCGGTCGATGCAGGGGCTGTTCGTGGCGGCGGGCCCGCGGATCAAGAGCGGGCTGGTCGTGAAGCCGTTCGAGAACATCCACGTCTACGAATTCATCTGCGCGTTGATGGGCCTGACGCCGGCGAAGAACGACGGCGATCCATCGGTGACCCGCGATATGCTCCGTTAGCTGATGACCTCAACAGCGGAACGGATCGATGCCGCGGGCTGGCGGATCGTGCTGCTGGCCAGCCTTGGCGGCACGCTGGAGTTCTACGACTTCGTCATCTTCGGCGTGTTCGCCCGCGACATCGCGCAGGCGGTGTTTCCCGCCGGCGACCCGATCGTCTCGTTGATGGCGTCCTTTGCCGCGTTCGCCGCCGGCTACCTCGCCAGGCCGATCGGCGGCATCGTCCTCAGCCACTACGGCGATCGCCACGGCCGCCGCACCGTGTTCCTCTGGTCGGTGTTCATCATGTCGGGCGCCACCCTGGGCATGGGCCTGGTCCCGTCGTATGCGCAGTGGGGCGTGGCCGCCAGCGCGCTGATGGTCACGCTGCGATTGATCCAGGGCTTCTGCCTCGGCGGCGAGCTGCCGGGCGCCCTGACCTACGTCGTCGAGACGGCGCCGCGGATTGCGCCGTTTGTGTGCGGCGTGGTGTTCGCGTGCGTCACCATGGGCGTGGCGCTCGCCACCGGCGTCAGCCTGTCGGTGCGGACGTTTCTCGATCCCGCGCTGGTGCCGGCGTACGGATGGCGCATCGCGTTCATCATTGGCGGCCTCGGCGGCGTGTTGAGTTTCGTGCTGCGGCGATCGCTCGAAGAGTCGCCCGAGTTCGCACGGATGAAAAGCTTCGCCGTGCGCCAGCCGTTCCGGGAATTACTGAAGACCAATCTCGTGCACGTGCTCGTCGGCTGCGCGATTCTTGCGGGCACCGGGACCTTCAATGGCCTGTTCTTCTCGCACCTGCCGGCGTACCTCACCGCCGTCCTGCAATACGACCCGCGCCAGGCCGTGTATGCGCAAACCGTCGGTGTGATCGCGTCGGCGGTCGGCATTCTTGGCACGGGCTGGCTGGGCGATCGCATCCCGCCGCGATACCTGCTCAGGTCAGGCGTCGCATTGCTGCTGGCGTTCGCCTTTCCGTTCTATGGCGCGCTCGAATCGCGCGCGATCGATTTGACGACGCTGTGCGTGCTGGCGGGACTGAGCGCCGGCCTGACCAACGGATCATTCGCGGTGCTGCTGACCGATCTCTTCCCGACGCGCATCCGTTTCACCGGCGTTGCGCTGGTGTTCAACGTCAGTTTCACGATCTTCAGCGGCACCGCGCCGCTGGTGGCCACCTCGCTGATCCGCGACACCGGCTCGCCAACGTCGCCCGCTTACCTGATGATGTTCAGCGCCGCGCTCGCGTTGATCGGCAGCCTCTGGGTCGAGAAGTACGGCGGCAACGTGATGAAAAGATCAACCGATCACTAGATCAATAGATCACCAGATCAACCGATCAACAAATGTACAACCTGCACCGTCCAAACCCCTGCTGTGCAAGTGGGGTGCCACGCCGCATCGGCGAGACCCCTAAGGCCGCGATAGAATGGCGAAGATGCTTCCCCGCCTGATCAAGTCAACGGTTGCCGTCGCGGGCGGCGGATTGGCCGTTTTCCACGGCTGGATCTTCGTTGCCCAGGCGGCGGCGGGGCGACTCGACGACCCATGGTTGATGTTCCGGTGGGCGGCGGCGATCGTCTTGATTGGCGCCCTGGTCGCGGTGCATCGCGGTGGCGATTCCATTTGGGGCCGCAAGGGCGTGGCGATTTGGGTGTTGGCGGCACTACTGCACGGTCCCGCCGTCGCCGGCAAATACGATGTGGCCGACCTCGGCCTGCCCGAAAACGTTGTGACATCGGTTCTGCAGTTGCTGTCATCGGCCGCGTTCGCGATCGGGGTGTGGATGCTCGCCGGCCTGCTGGCTGTTCGCCGAACCGCTTCGCCCGCGCGGTATGCGTATCGCCCCACGTTCGCCCTCGCCGGCCCACTGCCCGCCGGGTCAACGCTGCAGCTCTCCCCGCGCCCGCCTCCGCTGCGCAGCTAGCACGCTGCGTTTTAATTTTTCACTTTTCATTTTCAATTCCCCGGGGCGAAGCTCCGGAGGCGGAGCTGTAATGCGCATGCTTTCTGTTCCTATCTTTCTTGCGGCACTTAGTGTCGCTGCCCCGGTGTCTGCCGCCACCATCAGCGGCATCGTGACCGACAGTACCGGCGCCGTGGTGACGTCGGCGAAGGTCACGCTTCGTTCCATTGCCACCGGCCAGGAGGTTCGCGTCGACACCGACGCCCAGGGCCGCTATCACTTTGACGT
>CAZEMI010000027.1:0-26236 GCA_964513235.1 uncultured Acidobacterium sp. | reverse complement strand
GTGCTTAGCACACGTCTCGGCGATCAGGTGCAAGGCCAGGGCGGCGCTCTCGCGGAGCGCGAGCATCCAGCCGATCACGTAGCGACTGAAGATATCGAGTTATGTGAAGCGTCACATAACTCGATCTGTTCAGCCGCTACGTCGTGGGCTGGATGGTCGCGGCCCACGAGAATGCTCGCCTGGCCGAGCGCCTGATCGACGCGACGTGCGGCAAGCAGGGGATCGGCCCGCATCAATTGACCATCCACGCCGATCGCGGGGCGCCGATGCGCAGTAAGCTCGTCGCCGAGCTGTTCTCGGACCTCAGCATCGTCGCGAGTCCCTCGCGGCCGCGCGTGAGCAACGACAATCCGTTCTCCGAAGCGCAATTCCGCACGTTCAAATACCGGCCAGAGTGTCCGGATCGCTTCGGCGCCATCGAACACGCCCGGAGCCTGAGCCGGGATCTCTTCGCGTGGTACACCGACGCGCATCATCACAGCGGCCTCAGTTATCTCACGCCGGCCGACGTCCACTACGGGCGCGCCGCCGCGACCCTCGAGCGCCGGCACCGCACGCGCGAGGCCGCCTACGCCGCGCATCCCGAGCGCTTCGTGCAGGGCCCGCCGCGCCTCAAAGTCCTGCCGCACGCGGTGTGGATCAATCCGCCGACGAAATCGACCGACCAGGATGCCCCAGGACCGACGATCGTCACCCCGAACGACCCGCAGCATGGGGGAATACACGAGTCACACGTCACGTTCGAACATCAATCGACCGCGCTCACGTGCACCATGGAGCTGCTACAGTAAATTGCTGAACCTGGTTGTCTCAAAATCGTTGACACGGCCCGGCTCATCAAAGAGCGTGTGAACCAGGGAAGTAGGGCTGCACGCCATTCCGGTGTCACGCACGGAATGTCCTTAACGAGCACTGTGTGCTCGGCTCCTAGCGAGCGGAGGACTGCTTGGTGTCGTCAATACTGGTCCGTCACCCGCAGGTCGATCCTGACAGGTTTGTCCTCGCTGACCGAGATGGGCTTTCCCAAAAGCCTGATGCGCTTCTGCAATTCAGGGTCCCACTGCGCACCCTGTTCAAGCGCCGGCACCCCTGCAAGGATGTAGTCGTCGGCCGGTAATCCCTCGATCCGAAATTGGCCCTCGTTATCTGCGGTGACCGCACGAACGAATCGTTGAAGCCACAATCCGGCCATCTCTGTTCGCGGCACAGCCACGACAATGCATTGCGATGTCGGGACCTTGGCGTCACCTAAGCAGCTCCCCGTGATCTCAGTCTTCTGGTCGGTGATCACGATCTGGAGCCCTACATCGCGTTGACGCAAGGAACGCACGTCCAGAGGTTTGTCTGTGATGTCATCGTCGCCAAGCGACACGCTCTTTAGCTGCCAGGGTGAAGAGAGCCCGGCAATTCTGAAGTAGCGCACTCCGGTAACACCACTCAGCTGGAATGTGCCGTCGGGGCGTATCGCGTTGTCGCTGGAACCTGGCAATGGGGCATGCGTGATCCTTGTCGCCGGTACGGCGACGATACGCAGGTCCGACAATCGCGGCGGCGATCCAGAGCCGCGTACCACGAAGGCACCGCGGATGGTTACGCCACTGTGAGTGGCGATCGTGACGTCAGACTGGTCTTGTCCATCGACGCTTATGCTCGTGTCTCCCACTTCCGCCAGACCTTCGCGCGTATTGATTTGCGCAGTTGCGAGGTATTCGCCGGCCGCGACGTTGGAGATGCTGAACGTACCATTGGCGCTAATGGGAGCAGTCCTGGCAATGTCGGCACTGCCATCGTCCCCGCGCAGCGTGAGGCTCATCGTGCCCGATGAGGCTGGCCGCCCGCGCGAGTCGGTGACCGAACCCTCGATGCGCGATGATGGTACTGAAAAGAGTGAGAAGAAAATGCCTGTTCGTTCTTCGGCAAGTCCAACGGTCACCGGCTCGGCGCCGCTCGCATTCAGTGCTCCTGGGTAGTATGTTGGTGATTCTCGCCTGACGCCTTCCCGAGAAGTGCCAGACCACAGTGTCGCCCCGCCGACAGTCATCGTATAGCTGCCCGGAGGATTCGCAGACGCCCGCACTAGATATGTGCCGGGCATCAGACCGAACAGACGGAAAACTCCGCGGTCGTCAGTGGCGCTGGAAATACCTACGGGGCGAAGTTCTCGTTCTCCAGTCGGCCTGAAGTAGTAGCGCATCGCCTCGACGGTGACTTGCGCAGCGGGATCGCCGTACTCGTCCCGCACCTCCCCGGCAATTACCGATCCTCTCGGAAGAATCAGCGTCATTTTTTCGATTGTCTCGCCGGCGCGGACTTCTAGCGGTCGACCGCGTTCAAAGGGCCGGCGTTGTCCGTATGAGAGAGTCAGGTGTCCATACTTGGCCGCGCTCAGTGCATAGGAGCACGCTGGCAACCCGGCGATCTCAAAGCCGCCGCTTGCGTCGGTGTAGACAGTTTTCGATACCGCGGGCTGATTGCAGACCAGAGTCACGAGGGCCTTGCGCAGAGGATTTGATGTGTCGCTGAGAATCCGGCCGGCGATCTTGGCAGAGGCCGCGGGGGGAGCCGTCTTCTGCTCGCGCGCTGATGTCTGCTGATCGCGCTCCGCAGGTATCAGCCGAGCGGTCGCGAACGCAAACACGAGACACGTCGCGGTGACGGCTATGCGCAAGGCAGATTGTCGAACGGTCGTCAACATTCGCCTTCTCCCCACAATACAACGTACCATGCTTCTCGGGCGCACCCCGACCGCCTGAGTTGGAGTCTCTGCAAGTTGCGCCAAACCGTCGGGGCGCCGTATCCGAAGGACGAGGCGGACGCCCATGAGCTCGCTCGGCGCCCACCTTGAATCTCAATCAGCCCGTTCGCATCCGAACTCATCTTGGGGTAGGGTCGTCACTCCCAACACCACTCCCACGGGTCGCACTGGTCGTCGTCGCCCCACCGCGCGTTGCAGTCTGCTCCGGTGGCGCAACCGCTGGCGCACCAGCAGGAGACGCCAGGACTCGAACCACCCCACGCGCCGCAGTCGCAGTACTCGCCAGAACAGGAACACGACACGCTGCCTTGATACCACCCACAGTCCTGTGAGACCGAGCATGACGTAGTAATGGGCTCGTCCTGGGCAAGCGCGACGGCCTCCGACCAGGCCACGAACACATGAACGCTAGTTGCAACGATGACCACCGCCAGCCATTTCTTCATCACCACTCCTTCACTGTCCATGGAACGTGCCGCATCATCGCGGCAGGTCAAACTCAAATACACCAAGGCTGCCCGAAATCCCGTAACCCGTCCCCCGCCGTGTAACCGCGATATCGGTGAGCGCGACCTGCCGGCCGTCCTCAGTCATTGGAGTCCACGATCCCAACACCCTGCCATCGACATCGATGCGATAAACAAGTGGCGTGGGCAGGCCAAGCAGCAGGTTTCGACGCTCGGGCTCAACGGCGATCACGTTCGCGGTTTCGCTGTAAGCCAACTGCCCTTGCGGCAAAGAGCGCGCGTAATAGCGGCGCGAATCGTTGAGCAAGGTTGTTGGAATCAGATCGAGGAGTGAAACCTCCTTGATGCGATTGTTGGTTGGCCCGTATCTTGAGAGCCGCGGTGGCAGCAGTCGCCCATACAAGCAGAGAATTTCACTGCCGTCGCCGAGCGAGGCCACGTGTGGGCGACTGAGGTACGCGCGCTGCCTGGCGTTGGCGCCCTCAACTTGGTGCACCTCCCCGAACACGCCTCGCGGCTGGCCCAACTGGCTGTAGGCCATTACGACACTTCGACTGTGGACGGCCACCACGCCCCAGATGTCTTTCTTGAGGTGTGTGATCGAGAGCGGGGTCCCCTTGACCGCAAACGCACTCGCATACTCGCCTGTAGATTCAAAGCAGGCGACTCGATCGTTGCCCCTGTCGGCAACGCAGACACCACCTTTGTCGTCGACGTCAAAATCGATTGGCTGAAACAATTCCCCGCGACCGTTGCCAATGCGTCCTATCCGCCGCGATGCGCCTCCGGGCTCGATTCGGACGATTGAATGATCGTCGGTCGACATCAAGTACACCGAGCCATCGTTCGAAACTTTCACACGCTTCGGACGGTAGACATCTTTAAACACGCGACGCAGTTGCAGCGTGACGGGCCCGTCGGTTGAGGCCCGCTGTGGAGAACCCGCCAAAGCGCCGGTAGCGAGTGTGGCGAAGATGAGCAGGAAGCCAAGAAAACGACGGGTCATGAACTCAGCTCCCCGCTTGGAGAATTCGAACGTTGGTGATGGTATGGTCCCGAGCGACGTCCACCACAAACGGCCGATCTGAGGTCTCGGCAATGCGTGTCGTCACCGGGTCGTAGAAAAAATACCCGCGCGCGACCGCAAATGCGTTCTCGGCAATGGTCGGGGCAACCAGCGCGGGGCTTAGCCCTTCTAGCCCGATCCCGGGCTCAGTGATCAACACTGCCGTGGCGATGTTTGCCGCCGCAGAGTCGCGTAGCAGCCTCGCGATGTCCAAAAACAACTTCGAGATTTGACACGCGTTGCAGCGAGCGGTGATCACAAACAGTCGGCCGCCGCCGGGTAGCACCTCCGCCAGGCTGAGGGTGCCGCCAGGCGAAGCCAGTCTGACAACTTCAAGCCGGGGTATAGGCTGGCCAGATGCGAAAACGCGCTGCAGCTCCAACTCGGTTCCTTGGTAATCGATGCTATCTCTCGCGTACTTCTCGGCGAGCTGCCGCAGAACATCGATATCGGGCATTCCATACGCCACGAACTTAACCGTGCCCTGGTCGTCAACCACCAGCAGCAGGTTGCTGACCTGTCCGAGACGAAGTCCGGTCTTGGTCGGCCAATCTGGTAATGGTCCATTTCTCTGAGTACTGTGACCTCAATATTGAGGCCGCGTACTCGACCGACATATCACTTACGAAGACGGCTCCATTGCGATTCGGCCGGTTGATTTCCGTAGTCAGAAGATGATCAGCTTCCGAGAGAATCGCAATCAACAACTGTTCGCATTCGGAGCAAGGTGCTGGTACATTGGCGAATGGGGCGTCGGATGTCGCATCTTTCGAGCGGTCGGCATACGCGGCGAACACGCTGTACAACCAACTGGGACGAATCCTGTGATTGGCGGCAGTCATAATGCGCGCGCAATGCTAGAGCCACTCCGAGAACGATCGCGGTAACGAAATGGTGTGTAGCGCTGGACGAAATCTGTTCGTGCTTTCGTTAGCTGGCCCGATGCTTGCGCAATCGGGCTCACGCGACAGGCCTGAAGCGATTTCATGGAGAGCGCCGTGCACGTCTCGCGCGTCTGCTTCGTGGAATCCATTGGGACCCTCAGGGGAGGATTCATTGGAATAGACGGCCGCGTCTCGCAAAACTCTCATGGTGCTTACTGAGAGTGTATGTAGTTCTGTGACGCAACTTGGAGCAGTAGGCAAGCAGCTCGACTGCTCGATTCGCAAATCTGCAAATCTGCTTGACGAATTCCGGGATGACGGTCAGAGTCCGACGACTACGTTGCCGATGCCTGCTCGATGAACCGATATTGCAGCGCTTCGGCAAGATGTTCGGTTGTGACGGCATCGACAGCAGCGAGATCACCAATCGTTCTGGCCACGCGAATGACGCGATGAAACGCGCGCGCCGACAGATGCAGTCGTTCCGCTGATCGCTCGAGTAGTCGTCGTCCTCCAGGATCGAGCGGCGCCACGCGCTTGAGCTCGGCGCCTGTCAAGGTCGCGTTCACCCGCGATCGTATTGATCGCTCGGCCTGACGTTCACGCGCCGCGAGAACTCTCGCTCGCACCAGCGCTGACGATTCTCCCGGCGTACCTTGCGTCAACTCGCTAATCGGAACAGCCTCGACTTCCACGACGAGATCAAGGCGATCACGCAGAGGTCCCGAAAGGCGGCTGTGGTATTTCGCAATCTGTTGCGGCGTGCAGCGGCACACGCGCTTGGGATCGCCGTGATAGCCGCACGGGCACGGGTTCATCGCCGCCACCAGGACGAATCGGGCAGGGAAGGCGACCGACCGCAGCGCGCGCGAGACGGTGATGCGGCCCTCCTCGATCGGCTGTCGTAGGGCTTCGAGCACGCGCCGATCGAATTCCGGCATCTCGTCGAGAAACAACACGCCGCGGTGCGCGAGGCTCACTTCGCCGGGCCGCGGCGTCGTTCCGCCGCCGACCAGCGCCACGTCCGAAATGGTGTGATGCGGTGCGCGGAACGGCCGCTCCTTGAGCAGTCCAACCCCCGGCCGCAGTTGCCCGGCCACCGAGTGAATGGTCGTGACCTCGATCGATTCCTCGAACGACAACGGCGGCAAAATGCCCGGCAACCGTCGCGCCAGCATCGTCTTGCCGGCGCCTGGCGGGCCGATCATCAACAGGTTATGACCGCCCGCGGCTGCGACCTCCACGGCCCGTCGCGCAAACGTCTGCCCGTGCAAGTCGCAGAGGTCTGGGTATTCGGTGGTGGCAGATCCCTTGGACTCCGCTACCGACGTTGGCGGCCACTCGCTGTCGGCCTGATTGAGCCGTTCGACGGCTTCTTTGAGCGTCCGTGCCGGCAATAACCGAAGCCCGGATACAACCGAGGCTTCCGCCAGGTTGTCGAAGGGCAGGAGTAACGCCTTTGCGCCTGACCGGCGCGCTTCGGCCGCAATCGGCAACACGCCGCGGGCCGGTTGAATGGCCCCGTCCAGTGACAGTTCGCCGACGTGGATAATCCCGGTGAAATCCGTGCGCGTGACCACGCCGGTGGCGGCGAGCATGCCGAGCGCGATGGGCAGGTCAAACGCGGGGCCGGCCTTGCGGACGTCGCCGGGCGCGAGATTAATAGTGATCCGATTGACCGGGAAGGTGAACCCCGAATTCCTGATGGCCGCGCGCACCCGATCGCGGCTCTCCCGCACGCTGGCATCGGGTAGACCGACGAGCTGGAAGTGGGGAATGCCGGTACTGACGTCGATTTCCACGTGTACCCGGCACGCATCGACACCGACGACCGTGGCGCTCTCGAGAGTGGCAAGCATGGCCAGGCGTGGTGCAAGCCGATTGCCCCTATACGGGAAGAGAAAACGCGCCGATATTTGGGCAGACGCGGCGTAACAGTGCGCCCGCGTCGCAGAAACCGATCACGAACGGATTCGTAAACACGGCAGATTCTGCCGACCTTCGCGGCGTCGGCTGGCTTCGCGCCAGGCGCTTCGTCAGCCGAGGTAGGGGCTATACTCTCCGCCATGCTTGACGCACTTTTCGGCACACCGGGAAAGAACAAGAATCAACAGGACGAGCTCCAGGCCCTGATCGTCCAGGCCCGGGAAGAACGGACCATGCTGAGCGCCATGCTCACGCAGATGGCCGGCGGCACGTCCAAGCTCGCGCAGACCAGCAAAGCGCTGGAGCAGGTGGGCCAGAAGGCCGACGCTGCCCAGAAGCGCCTCGAGGATCTCGGTCACAAGGTGGCCGGCTACGAGGATCGCTCGAAGGGTCTCGAGCAGATTGAAAAGCGCATCGCCGCCCTGCTCGAACAGGTGCACGAAGCGCAGCGGGTGTCCGAAAAGATCACCGCGCCCGACGGCGAGCTGCAGAAGCATCGCCTGGCGGTGAACCAACTGGCGTCACAGGCGCTCGAAAACCAGGCCACGATCGAAACCCTTCGCAAGGAACGCAGCTCCTTCGAAGATTTGCGCGCGTTGCTCAAGATGTCGACCACGGAAGTGGCGAAATCGGTTGAAAGCGTGGCCACGCTCAAGGGCGATCTCGATGCCGTTCGTTCCACCGGTGCGCAGTTGACCGCGGAGTTCGGGCGCCTCCGCGAGACCTCCGCGAGATCCAAGGACGATTCCGCGGCGGCGATGGAAGCGGTCAAGGAGATCGAGAAGAAGCTCGGACCGCTGGTGCAGCTGCAGGAGCTCAGCAAGAACACCGAGGAGCGCCTCGCGTCGTTGAACGCCCTTGCCGAGCACGTCTCGCAGAAGGCCAAGGCCCTCGAGGCCCAGAAGCACGCCGTCGAACGCGCCGTGGTCGAGGCCAACCGCCTCAACGAGATGGTGTGGTCGATGGATGTGCAGATCGCCAAGCTCAACGAAGGCAGCAAGAACGTGGCGCGCGCCGAAGACACCGTGGCGCGCATGGAGAAGCTGGCCCAGGAGACCACGGCGCAGCTGTCGTCGGCCACGACCATGCGCGAGGAATTCAGCCGCGAGTTCGCGCGCCTCGACAAGGAAAGCCGCGGGCTGGCCGATTACCTGAAGACCACCGTCGAGCGCCTCGGCGTCGACAAGAAAGAATTCGATCAGTTCGATCACCGGCTGCGCGGGCTGGCGGGCAACGTGGCGGAAGCCGAAACCCGCATGGACGGCGTGTTGCAGAAGGACAAGCAACTGGCAGTGATGAACCAGCGCGCCGACGAGCTCAGCAAGTCGTTCCAAACGCTGATGGCGCAGGCCGACGAAATGGGACGCAAACAGGGCGCGCTCGAGGCGCTCGGCGAGCGGCTCGCCCAGGTGGACGAGCTGGGCCGGCGCACCCAGGCGCAGCACGAGGCGTTGAAGCAGTCGCGTCAGGACCTCGAGACGCTGCGCACCGAGATCGCCGAGTTCCACAAGGCCCACGCGGCCGCGGCGCAGCTGCGCGACAAGCTGGCCGCCGATCGCGCCTCGCTCGAAGCGTTCGGCGAACGCGCCACCACGCTCCTCAGCCGCACGCCGGAGCTCGAGTCGAAGATGGACGCGGTGCTCAGCAAGATGCAGACGGTTGAAGAGGGCACCAAGGCCGCGACGCGGCTGGGCGAGCTCGCCGCCGAGCTCGACGCGCAGCTGACGCGCGTCGGCGCGCGCCTGCAGTTCATCGAGAAGCTCGAAGGCCGCATCAACAACCTCCATGTGGTCACCGCGGACGTGGATCGCAAGCTGACCGAGCAGCTGGGCCGCCGCAACGAAGTGGAAAGCCTGAAGAGCCTGTGCGACACGCTGGGCACGCAGGTCGTCGACGTGCAGCAGAAACTCGACGGCGTGTCGACGATGCAGCAGCGGCTCGCGCCGATCACCAACGAAGTGTCGGCGCTGCAGAAGTCGCTCGAGAAGTCGCTCCAGCTGGCGCAGTCGGTGAAGCAAGACGAGGCGGTGGTGCACGATCAGAAGGCGCGCCTCACCGAGCTGGTGGAGCAGGGACGCAGCCTGGCCTCCGAAACCGCCGAGCGGCTCAAGCAGGTGCAGACCGTCAGCGATGAGCTGGGCCGGGCCGCGGCAATCAAGGAAGAGCTCCTCACGGAACTGGCGCGCGTGCAGTCCAAGCAGCGCGACGCGGTCACGCAGACCGAGGCCGCCGAGGATCAGCTGAAGCGCGCCGAGACGATGGTCAAGCAGCTCGAGCAGCGCCGCACGCAGCTGGCGTTCTCAGAGAAGAAGATCGCGACCTTCGAGCAGCGGCTGGCCGAGCTGGCCCGCGGCGCGGAAACCGTCGAGCAGAAGATCAAGGCCATCGCCGAGCGCGACGTGCTCGTGCAGGCGGTGAAGGCCGAAGTCGAAGCGGTGCACAAGATCAGCAGCCGCAGCAAGGCCGACCTGCAGTTTGTGACCGATCATCGCGCCGAGGTCACCGATTTGCGCGCGAAGGTCGAAGACCTGCTCGGCCGCGTCGAAGACACCGACGTGAAGATCGTGGCCATCGACGCGCGCCGCAAGATGGTGGAAGAGGTGCAGATGCGCGCCAACGCGATCACCAACCTCCTCGACGACATCAACGTGAACCTCGAGATGCTGGGCGAGCAGCGCGCCGTGATCGATCACGTCGGCGAGAAGCTGGCGCGGCTCGACTTCATGGTGCAGGAGGCCCAGAACACGCTGCGGGCGTTGCAGCGCGAGCGTGAAGTGGCCGAGCGCATTGAACAGGGCATCAAGGCCCTCCGCGCGAGCAGCGGAGCAGGGAAGATCGCTTCGGCGTAGTTAAAAGTTGAAAGTTAAAAGTTAAAAACGGCTTTAACTTTGCACTTTTAACTTCTAACTTTTAACTTTTGACTTACTGGGTATTGGCGGAACGCGGCGACTGGACCAGGAGCCGCGTGCCGATCCTCAAGGTCGATCCGCGCAGGTTGTTCCAGGCCTTCAACTGATTGACGGTAGTGCCGGTCCGCCTGGCAATGGCATAGAGCGTATCGCCGGCGCGCACGCGATAGATCCGCGCCGCCCCCTCGTCTCCGACCGTCGAGGTGTCCTTCAGCACATCCGCGAGAATCGCTTCAGCGGTCTTTTCCACGTCCGTAGTCGCCGTGGAGGCGCGCGCCAGCAACGCCGCCGACGGCATCCGCGGAATCACCAGGCGATCGCCGGCCTTCACGCGCGAAGTGGTGCGCAGGTAGTTGGCTTCGGCGAGGTCGGTGCGGTTGACACGCAGCTTCCGGGCGATGGTCGTCAGCGTTTCACCGCGCTTGACGGTGTGGAACTGCAAGGCATTGAGCTGGTTCGGCGCCGCCGCCTCGAGCCCCACCTTCACCCGCTCGGCAGTGCCTTCCGGCACCCTGATCGTGTATTCGCCCTTTTTGACCGGCGTGGTCCAGCGGCGGAACTCGGGGTTCAGCTTCTGGATGTCGTCCATCGGCACGCCGGCCCACTCCGCCACGCGGCGCAGATCCAGCGCTGGCGGCACCATCACCGTCTCGGTGGGCGTAGCCGGCATCGGGACAATGGCAAAGCCGTATTGGGCGGGGTTCTTCGCAATGATGACCGCCGCGAGAATCATCGGCACGTATTCACGCGTCTCGCGCGGCAAATAGCGGGTGGTGGCCGTCAGCTGCCAGAAGTCGTTCTTGCGGCTGCGCGTCAGCGCCCGTTTCACGCGGTATGGACCGCCGTTGTAGGACGCCATGGCGAGATGCCAGTCCTCGAACATGCGGTGCAGCGTCTTGAGGTACTTGGCCGCGGCCTGCGTGGCCTTCACCGCATCGGCACGCTCGTCGAGGTACCAGTCGGCTTTGAGGCCGTTTTCGAGCGCGGTGCCACGCATGAACTGCCACACGCCGCGCGCCTTGGCGCGCGACAGCGCCGACGGCTTGAAGGCGCTCTCAATGAGGGGAATGTAGGCGAGATCGAGCGGCAACCCTTCCGCGCGGAAGGTGGCTTGGATCATCGGGAGGTATTGCACGCCGCGAGAGAGGCCCTCGGTCAGGAATTCGCGCAGCCGGCCCTGAAACAGCTCGACATACCGCAGCACCCGGTCGTTGGTCGGGATGGGAATGTCATGGGTGGTCGACTCGAGGTCGGCCTGCACCGCCTCGGCCGTGGCGGGCTTGGGCGGCGTGGATTCAAACGTCTCGACGGCGAGCAGCGCGTCGATGGCGGCCGGCTCGGTCCTGGTTTCGGAGAAGCCGTCGCCGGTGGCCAACGCGGCCTGCTCGAGCACGCTGATGCGGTCGACCAGCCGGTTGACGTGCTCACGAAGGCGCGAATTGGCGCGGGCGCCGTCGGGCGATTCCAGCACAACGTCGAGCGCGCGATCGAATTCCGCCTTGGCGCCCTCGAGATGCCCGAGCGCGAGCTCTTTGCGGCCCGCCTCAAAGTGCTGGTCGGACGCCGCGATCAAAAGAGCGATGGGGTCGGATGCGGGAACGGGTGGCGGAGCCTGAACCAACACGGCTGCGGGCGCCTGCGGGACCACGGCCAATGGTTGCTGTGCTGACCCAGACACGCAGCCTGAGATCAGGACGCCGACGAGCGGCACGATGGGGAGGCATCTCCTACTGAGCATTCATGCCGTCTTATCGGCCGCAGGCAGGGTAACATGCAGGCCAGCTTCGGTCAAACTGTTGGGGCTCAGCTGTTTACGAGGTCCATCCGACGTGGAGAAATATCTTTGCGTCGTCGCCGGCGTCACGAGCCGCGGGCGTCACGATCGTGCGCTCGCCGATCAGCAGTTTTCGGCCGGTTTTCACCGCATTTTGAACGTCAGCTTCGCAAACGAACGTCTCAGGCACAGCTGGCTTCGACGGTTCCAGGGGTTCCAAACGTTCCATTGGTTCCAAGGGTTTGGTTCTGGCCAGTCCGCGGGATTCGAGGAACCGATCGATTCGAGACGTTAACGTGCCGGCGGAAATCGGTTCCGGCGCCGGCTTCTGCGGCGCTTTGGGCATCCCAGGCGAACTTGGAACCGCCTTTTCGAACCCAACCCTTGGAACCTCTGGAACCCCTGGAACCCTTGGAACCTGCGCTGGCCTCAATTCGTAAGCAACCCGTTTGATATTCAACAAGTGCTTGGGAGAAATGTTGTCCGACGTGATGTTGCCGCCAAACCCGCCACAGCCGAGCGTCATGGCCGGATCGAGACCCGTCGTCAGGCCGATCGAGCCGTGCGTGGTGGGCGTATTCACGCAAATGCGATACGCCGGCTTATGCAGCCCGAACTCGAGGATCACGGCGTCATTCTGCGAGTGGATCGACATGGTGTGCCCCATGCCGCCGTAGCGGAGGATCTCCTTGCAGCGCTCGCAGCCCTCGCGCCAGTCCTTGACGACGTAATAGGAGAGGACCGGACAGAGCTTCTCGATCGAGAGCGGGTGATCGCGGCCGACCCCTTTCAGCTCAGCAATGAGCGCGCGCGTGTTGGCGGGCACCGTGATCCCGAGCTTCTGGGCAATGAACGTGGCCGGCTTGCCAACAAACGCCGGGTTGGGCAGCCGTTGCGGCGTCACCAGCTGCCTGGCGAGCGTATCCGCTTCCGCCGCTGACAGGAAATATCCTCCCTGCTCGATGAACTGCCGCCTGGTTTCCGCTTCAATCGCCTGGTCGACCACCACCGAATTGGGGGACGAGCACAGCACGCCGTTGTCGAACGACTTGCCGATCAGAACGTCGCTGGCGGCCTTGCGAACATCGGCGCTCGATTCGATGTAGCAGGGCGCGTTGCCCGGCCCCACCCCGTACGCCGGCTTGCCGGCGCTATAGGCGGCGCGGACCAATCCCATGCCGCCGGTGGCGAGAATCACCGAGACCTCGCGCGCCTTCATCAGCTCCTGCGTGCCCTCGAGGGTCACGGTCGTCATCCACCCGATGGCGCCCTCGGGAAGGCCGGCCCTGCGGCCCGCCTCGTTCATGATGTCGGCGGCGCACGTGATGCAGCGCGCGGCCGACGGGTGCGGCGTGATCACCACGGCGCAGCGGGCCTTGATCGCGATCAGGATCTTGTAGATCGCTGTCGAGGTGGGATTGGTCGACGGAATCACCGCGGCGACCACGCCGAACGGCTCGGCAATTTCGATCACCTTGCGATCCTCGAACCGGTTGATCACGCCGACGGTCTTCATCGGCTTGATGAACTCGTAGACGCGCTGCGACGAAAACAGGTTTTTCTGGACCTTGTCGGCGACCACGCCGAACCCGGTTTCTTCGACCGCGAGCCGCGCGAGCGATTCGGCCTGCGGCGTCACGGCCGCGGCCATGGCGTCGATCACCGCATCGACGTGCGCCTGCGAAAACTCGCCAAGGATAGCCTGTGCCTGCTTCGCCCGGCGCGCTAACGCCCGAGCTTCGGCGATTGAAGCCAGGTCTCTGTCACTATGTGATGGCGAAGCGGCGGCGGCCATGCTTCAGATTTCCGTCAAGCCCCAAGCCCCAAGCCCCAAGTCCCAAGCCCCTAGGCTTTTGGCAGGATCCGTTCGACCTCCGGGTGAGGCCGGGGAATGACATGCACCGACACGAGCTCGCCAACGCGCCGCGCCGCCGCCGCGCCGGCGTCGGTTGACGCCTTCACGGCGCCGACGTCACCGCGCACCATCACGGTCACGTAGCCGGCGCCGATGTATTCGGTACCGACGAGGTTGACGTTGGCCGCCTTCACCATGGCGTCCGCGGCTTCCACCGAGCCTATGAAACCTTTGGTTTCCACCATGCCGAGAGCGTCGCTGCGAGTGTCCATGGGAATGGGCTGCATGATATTCTCCTTCGGAACCCTATGCAACGGAATGCCATGGCGAGAGGAATGTGGACGGCTTGTGTACTGGCGGCGAGTGCCGTCACGCTGGCCGGGTGCGGAGAAGCGGAAGACACCGCGCCGCCGGTTGGGACCATCCAGGTGTCGTTATCGCGGCCCAAAGTCGCGCTGGGGAGCCCGGTGGAGGTCACCTACAAGTTCACGGTGGCGCCCGACGCGCCGGCGCTCGGCCCGCGCCGCGTGTTCGCGCACTTCCTCGACGCCGATGAAGAGTTGATGTGGACCGACGATCACGATCCGCCGACGTCGAGCACCGAGTGGAAGCCCGGGCAGACCATCGAGTACACGCGCTCGATGTTCATTCCGAGCTATCCCTACGTCGGCGCGGCCAAAATCGTCGCCGGCGTGTATTCGCCGAGCACGAACGAGCGGCTCAAGCTCTCGAACGAAGACCGCGGCGATCGCTCGTACAAGGTCGTGGATTTCGAGCTGTTGCCGCAAACCGAGAACACTTTCGTGATCTTCAAGGACGGCTGGCATCCCGCCGAGGTGGTGGCGGAAGGCGCCGGCCGCACCGAGTGGCAGTGGACCAAGAAGGAAGCCACCATCGCATTCCGCAACCCGAAGCGTGATGTCGTGCTGGTGCTGCAGCTGGATAACCCGGCGTCGGGCCCCAATGCCGCGCAGCAGGTCACGGCCCAGATTGGCGACCAGGTCATCGCCACCATCCCGCTCAGTAGCGCGCCGGCACAGGTCCTGAAGTATCCTGTCACCGCCGCGCAGCTCGGCACGTCAGACATGGTGGAGATCACGTTCACCGCCGATAAGACGTTCGTGCCGGCCCTCGAGGCGTCCACAAAGAGTGGAGATCCTCGTGAGCTCGGAGCGCGATTCTTCCATGTGTTCGTACAATGAGAAATAACGAAGCACGAATAGCGAATAACGAAAAGGGCCAATACGCCCTTATTTCGTTCTTCGTTATTTGTTATTCGTTACTCCCTGCGTTAGCACAGGCCGACATCGTCGTCTTCAAGAACGGTCGCACGATGTCGGTGAGCTCGTTCAAGGTCGTCGCGGACATGGCGACCATCGTGTTGCGCCCCGGCGGGGAAGTGACGTTTCCCGCGTCGATCGTCGAGCGCGTCGATCCGGACGAGGTCCCGTACCTCACGCCGGGATCCGGGATCCGGGAACCCTTCGACTCGCGGGACGCGCGCGAAGACGCGCCCGTCCCGCTCGCTCAGGGCAGGCCGCCCGAGTCCCGGGAACTGATTCCCGAAGCTGTGTTGGCGGCCCGGCCGTTCGCGGATCTGATCTCCACGGTGGCGGCGGCGCACAACGTCGATGCGCGGCTGGTGCACGCGGTGATCGAGCAGGAGTCCAATTACCAGGCGCGGGCGCGATCGAAGAAGGGCGCGCGCGGGTTGATGCAGTTGATGCCGGCCACCGCGCGGCAGTACGGCGTGGCCAACTCGTACGATCCCAGGTCGAACCTCGAAGCCGGCGTCCGCCACCTGAAGGATCTGCTGAGCCGCCTCGAACTGCCGCTCGCGCTCGCGGCCTACAACGCCGGCGAGGCGACGATCCGCCGCTACGGCGGCCTCCCGCCGTTCCCCGAAACGCAGAGCTACGTTCGCAACATCCTTCGCCGCCTCGGGCCACCGATTAAACACAAACTAGGCGCGGATTAACGTCCGGCTGGCCGGGGCCAGCGTCTTATTATCTGTGTCTACTCGCTGTTTAATCGGTGGCCGAATCAGTGGCCGAAATCGTATAATCCCCTGTGAATCAACCTTTTAGGGATGGAGTTCCGCTGCCGACTCGGCACCACCACGGGTGAGATCATCGAGGGCGTTTACGTCGCCCAAAGCGAAGCCGCCCTCAGGCGCGAGCTCGAGGACAAGGGGTTGCACGTTCTGTCGCTCAAGCCCCGGCTCGGGTTTGGCAGCCTTTCGTTCGGCCGGACCCGGAAGATCACCCGCCACGAATTCCTGGTGTTCAACCAGGAACTGGCCACGTTGTTGAAAGCAGGCATGCCGCTCGTGCAGTCGTTAGACATTCTGCGCACGCGACTCACCAATCCGGTGTTCAAGTCGGTGCTCGACGACGTCCACGAGAAGGTGCGCGGCGGCACGGCGTTGTCGGATGCGTTCGCGGCGCACGGCGAGCTCTTCCCGAACGTCTACACCGCCTCGTTGATGGCCGGCGAGCGCTCGGGCAACCTCGACGCGGTGCTGCGGCGCTTTGTGGCCTACTCGAAGACGGTGGACGCGGTTCGCAGCAAGACCATCTCCGCGATGATGTATCCGATCGTCCTGGTCGCGCTCGCGTTCCTGCTGGTCGGGATCATCGTGGTCAAGGTGGTGCCGACGTTCGCGGACTTCTACAACAGCTTTGATGCGGAACTGCCGTTGTCGACGCGCGTGATCGTGGGCATCTCCGATTTCATCATCGCGCAGTTCTGGCTCATCGCGATCGTGGTGGTGGGCAGCGTCCTCGCGTTCATGACGTGGATGCGGCAGCCCGGCCGCGGCAAGGACTTCGATCGGTTCCTGTTGAAGCTGCCGCTTATCGGCGCCAGCTTCCAGAAGTTCTCGACGTCGCAGCTGGCACGCACGCTCGCCACGCTCCTGGGAGGCGGCATTCCGCTCGTCAATTCGCTGGAGATTGCGGCCCGCTCGACGGGCAACCGGCATATGGGCCATGAGCTCGAGATCGTGGCCGCCCGCGTGCGCGAGGGCCAGAGTTTTTCCGGGACCTTGCTCGAGCGCCAGACCGTCCCCGACGTGGCGATCAAGATGATCGAAGTCGGCGAGTCCACCGGCGCGCTTACGGAAATGTTGAACAGCCTGGCCGATTTCTACGACGAGGAAATCGAGACCGAGGTCGCGCGCTTCGTGACGCTGATCGAGCCGGCCATGCTGGTGTTCATGGGCGTCGTGATCGCCGGCATTGTACTGTCGCTGTATCTGCCGCTCTTCCAGCTGACGTCGGTGATCGGAAACAGATAAATGGAGCGAACCAACGAGATCCACGGCGTGACTCCGGAAGAGGCCCTCGACCCCGAAACGCTGATCGAAGAACCGGCCGGCGTCCAGGTCTCGGCTGAAGAGCGCAGCGCCGAGGAAGCCGCGGCGCGCCGGCTCGCCGAGCGATATCGTCTCGACTTCCTCGACATGCACGAATTCCGGATCGATCAGGAGCTGTTCCGATCGATCCCCGCGGACCTGATGCTCCGCTACGGGTTCGTCCCGTACCGCCGCGACGGCCGCTCGCTCGTGATCGTCGTCTCGGATCCCACCGACCTGCCGATGATCGACGAGCTGTCGGTGATTCTCGGCACGCAGGTCCGCGTCATGGTCGGCGCCCGGTCGGCCATCGAGGGCATGCTGAAGAAGAGCGAAAGCTCGCAGCGCGTGCTCGACGAGGCGACCGAAGAGTTCCAGATCCAGGTGCTCAAGGAAGATGAGCTCGGTGAAGACAACCTGACCGTCGAGCGCCTCACCAGCGACAGCAGCCCGATCATCCGTCTCGTCGACTCGACCATCTATACCGCGATCCAGCGTCGGGCGAGCGACATCCACATCGAGACGCAGGACGATGCGGTGTATGTGAAGTACCGGATTGACGGCGTGCTGCAGCCGGCGATGCGGCCGATTGCCAAGCGCTTCCACAGCTCGATCCTGTCGCGCATCAAGGTGATGGCGGAGCTCGACATCGCCGAGAAGCGCGTGCCGCAGGACGGCCGCTTCCGGCTGCGCGTGCCCGGGAAGACCATCGATTTCCGCGTCTCGGTGATGCCGAGCGTGCACGGCGAAGACGCGGTGATTCGTATTCTCGACAAGCAGTCGATGAGCGAGCAGTTCACCGAGCTGCGCCTCGACATCCTGGGGTTTCCCGAACAGGAGCTCAAGCGCTTTCGCAAATACATTCGCGAGCCGTACGGCATGGTGCTGGTCACCGGCCCGACGGGCAGCGGCAAGACCACCACGCTGTATGCGGCGCTCGCCGAGATCCGGACGATCGAAGACAAGATCATCACCATCGAGGATCCGGTCGAGTACCAGTTGAAGGGCATCACGCAGATCCCAATCAACGAGAAGAAGGGCCTCACGTTCGCGCGCGGCCTGCGCTCGATCCTGCGCCACGACCCCGACAAGGTGATGGTCGGCGAAATCCGCGACCCCGAGACCGCGCAGATCGCGATCCAGTCGGCGCTGACCGGCCACCTCGTGTTCACCACGGTCCACGCCAACAACGTGTTCGACGTGCTCGGCCGCTTCCTGAACATGGGTGTCGAGCCGTATCAGTTCATCTCGGCGTTGAACTGCGTCATGGCGCAGCGCCTGGTCCGCAAGATTTGCGCGGCGTGCAAGCAGCCGGTCACGTATGACCCGGCGCTGATTGCCGAATCGGCCATCGATCCGACCCTGCTCGCCGGCCGCACGTTGTATGAAGGGACCGGCTGCATGGAGTGCGGCGGCACGGGGTTCAAGGGCCGCATGGCGATCTGCGAGCTGCTCGACCTGACCGATCACATCCGCGAGATCATTCTGGAAAAGCGGCCGATTTCCGAAGTCAAGCGCGCCGCGAAGGAGCAGGGCATGCGCCTGCTGCGCGAGTCGGCGGTCGAACGCGTGCTCGAGGGCACCACCACGCTGCGCGAGATCAACAAGGTGACGTTCGTCGAATGAGCCTCCGCGACCTGTTCACCACGCCGCCGCCGGACGTGGCCGTCGAAATCGATCACACCCACGTCGCCGCCGCGCGCGTGGCGGTGCACGGCAGCGGGCCCGTGATTGTGGCGCATGCGTCGCAGGCGCTGCCGCCGGGCGCGGTGGTGCCCGGCCTCGCGGCGTTGAACATGGCCGATGTGCCACTGGTGGCGCAGGCCGTCGGCCGGGCGATCGCGGAGCTGGGCGGCACCAGGCCGACGCGCGTCGCGCTGGTCGTGCCCGACACGGTGGCGAAGGTGTCGCTGCTGCGGCTGGAGAAACTGCCGGCCAAGGCCGCGGATCTCCAGGAGATCGTCAAGTGGCAGGTCAAGAAGACGGCGCCGTTCCCGATCGAGCACGCGGTCGTGAGCGTGTCGCCGGGCGCGCTGGACGCCGAGGGGGCGAGCGAGTTCGTGGTGGCGCTGTCGCGCGCCGACGTCATCCATCAATACGAGCAGGCGTGCGTGATGGCCGGCGTCCATCCGGGGCTGGTCGATCTGTCGACGTTCAGCGTGCTCAACAGCATCCTCGCCAGCACGGCGGCGCCCGCCGGTGACTGGCTGCTCGTGCACGTGACCAGTGGCTACATGACGCTGGCGGTCATTCGCAACAACGCGCTGCTGTTTTTCCGCAATCGTGGTGAAGAGGGCGAGGGGACGCTCGCGGATCTGATTCACCAGACGGCGATGTATTACGAGGACCGGCTGCATGGCGGCGGCTTCACGCGCGTGCTGATCGCCGGCGCCGCGCAGCTGCCGGGCGGCGCGGAGAGCGTGCGGCGCGGCCTGGTGGAACGGCTGGGCATTGGCGTCGAGGCGGTCGATCCGCGGACCGCGGCGCTGCTGCAGGACCGCATCGCCGCGTCGCCGGAGCTGCTCGACGTGCTGGCGCCGCTGGTCGGCATGCTGCTGCGCGAACGGAGCATGGCGTAACCATGTTGCGTACCAACCTCGCCACGCGCCCGTTTTACAACGATCGCGGCGTTCGCGCCGGGCTCGCCGTGCTGGCGCTCATCGCGATCGTGCTCACCCTGTTCAACGCCATCGAGATCCTCCGGCTCGAGAGCGCCGGCCGCGACGCGCGGCAAGCGATGGCACAGAATGCCTTGCAGGCGCGCGACATGCGGGCGAAGGCGCTCCAGATCCGCCAGTCGATCAACCAGGCGCAGCTGGCGGTGATCCAGACCGCGGCCCGGGAAGCGAACGTCCTGATCGATCGACGCGCGTTCTCCTGGACGGCGCTGTTGAACCAGTTCCAGCTCACGCTGCCACCAGATGTGCGGATTGCCGGTGTCCGCCCGAACAGCGACAGCGAGGGCCGCATGCTGGTGGAGATCGCGGTGCTCGCGCGGCGTGTCGACGACTTGAACGAGTTCATCGAAGCGCTCGAATCGACCGGCCATTTCACGGCGGTGCTCGCGCGCAGCAACCAGGTTGAAGAGGACGGCACGTGGCGTTCCGAGCTGCAGGGTTACTACGGCGTGCCCCCGGCCGATGCGGCCGTGGCGCCGCGGCCGTCGTCTGAAGCTGGGGAGGAGACGCCGGCCAATGTCAGCGCGGCGTCGACGCCGGCCGAGGCCGTGCGATGAAGGCGCTGTTTGCGTTCAATACCGACGTGCCGTGGTCGCGCGTGCTCGCCGACCAGCGGCGGTGGCTGCTGCCGGTCGGCGCGGTGCTCGCGATCAACGTCGTGGTGCTGTTCGCGGTGGTCCTGCCGATGCGCCGTTCGGTCGAGACCGGAACCGAACAGGCCAATCGGTCGGTGCAGGAGCTGAATGCCGCGATCGCCGAGCTGAAGGATGCCGAGGCGACGCGCGACGGCCAGGTCGATGCGTCCAAGGACCTCGATCGATTTTACGGTGAGGTGCTGCCGGCGAACTTTGCCGCGGCGCGCCGCCTGACCCAGCTGAAGCTCGCGCAAATGGCGCGGGCGCATGAGGTGCGCTATCAGCGCGGCGCCGCGACCCCGGAGTCGCTGCGTGAGTCCACGCTGGAGCGGCTGCGCACGGATATTTCGCTGGAGGGCGACTGGAACGACATCCGCCAGTTGATTTACGAGATCGAGACGGGACCGGACTTCATGGTCATCGACAATGTCTCGCTCGCCGAAGGCGAGAGCGCGACCGCGCCGTTGTCGCTGACGCTCGAGATTTCGACGTACTACCGGGTGGCGGGCAATGTTCGGTGATCGGAAGAGACTCTTGATGGGGGGCGGCATTGTGACGGCGCTCGTGCTGGGAATATGGATGCTGTGGCCGGCGTCGCCGGCGCCGTCGGCCTCGGTGCCCACGGCCCCGGCGCGCGGCGCGCAGCAGACCGCCAAGCCGGCAGAGGTGGCGCCGGTGGCGCCCGTGAAGCTGGACGCCTTGATGGCGGCGCGCCAGGAACCGAGCGACAAGGAACGGAACCCGTTTCGCTATCAGCCGAAGGCGGCCCCGCCGCCGCCGACGCCGGTGTCGGTGCCGGCGCCAACGGCGACCGAAGCGCTCCGGCCGCCGGTGCCCACCGGGCCGCCGCCACTGTCGCCGATCCCGCTGAAGTTCATCGGCATCCTCGAGCGCGCCAACGGCGAAAAGTGGGCGGTGCTGAGCGACGGTAAGGTGACGATGCACGGCCGGGACGGCGACATCGTGGACGGCCGTTATCGCATCGTGAAAATCGGCGCGGAATCGATCGAGCTCACGTACGCTGATGGCAGGGGGAGCCAGGTGATTAGACTCACTGGCCAGTAGTTGGCGGTTCAGAGTTGACGGTTGCCAGTTGAGTTGCCAGTTGAGAGCTACGTTGCCAGTTGAGCGTGTCAAGTTCGGAGCCAAAGGCGATTGATGATCGAGCGTTTTGCGAAATTCATCGTGTTGGTCGCGTTGGCGGCCGTGATCGCCGCGGGCTGTGCCACCGGCCGCGCGTTCGCGCGCGGGGAAGCGGCCGGACGTGCGGGCGACTGGGAGGCGGCGGTCGGCTTCTACCGGCAGGCGCTCGAGAACGATCCCGATCGGCCCGACTACCAGATCGCGCTCGAGCGCGCGAGGCTCGCAACGGCGGCGATGTATACGGAGCGCGGCCGGCAGTTCGAGGAAGCGGGTCAGCTCGAAGAGGCGCTGCGCGCGTATCGCAAGGCGCAGGAATTCGAGCCGTCGAACCGGCAGCTCGGCGCGAAGGCGGCCGAGCTCGATCGCACGATCCGCGATCGGATCGAAGCGGCGACGCCGCGGCCCGACATCGAACGGCTGCGCCAGCAGGCGGCGCGCCGCACCGTCGAGCCGATCCTGAGCCCGACCAACCCCGAGCCGCTGATCATCAACTTCGTCAACACCAGCCTGCGCGACATCCTGACGTTCATCGGCAACTACACCGGCATCAACGTGACGTTCGATCGCGATCTGCAGGATCGCGCGGTCACGGTGCGGATGGAAGGCGTGTCGCTCGAACAGGCGCTCCAGCAGATCATGCTGTCCAACGGCCTGTTCTATCGCGTGCTCAACGAGCGCACCATCATCGTGGCGGCCGATCAGACGCAGAAGCGGCAGCAATACGAAGAGCAGGTGATCCGCACGTTCTTCATTTCGCACGCCGACGCCTCGGAGCTGAACCAGCTGCTCACCCAGCTGATCCGCGTGGCGGGTCAGGCGATCCAGCCGCAAATCACGTTCAACAAGACGACCAACACCCTCACCATTCGCGCCACCGCGCCGGTGATGCAGATCGCCGAAAAGATCATCGAGGCCAACGACAAGCCGCGCGCGGAAGTGATGGTCGAGGTCCAGATCCTGGAAGTGAGCCGTGAGCGGACCAAGGCCTATGGGCTCGACCTGGGCAGCTACTCGCTGGCGCTGGCCTTCTCACCGGAATCGGCGCCGAGCGACACGGCGAAGCCGTTCAACCTCAATATCATTTCGCAAGGCATCAGCACGGCCGACTTCTACCTGTCGGTGCCGTCCGCGGTGGTGCGCTTCCTCGAAAGCGATTCGCAGACGAAGGTGCTCGCGAAACCGAACCTGCGCGGTACCGAAGGCCAGAAGCTGGAGTTGAACCTCGGTGAAGACGTCCCGGTGCCGAGCACGACCTTCACGCCGCTCGCCGGTGGCGGTTCGAACGTCAACCCGCTGACGTCGTACGGTTACCGTACCATCGGCATCATCGTCAGCATGACGCCGCGCGTGACGTATGACGGCGACATCATCCTGGAGATCACGATCGAGAACAGCGCGCGCGGGACGGACTCGAACATCGCCGGCCAGAACCTGCCGTCGTTCTTCTCGCGCAAGGTGTCCACGAAGCTGCGGCTGCGAGACGGCGAATCGAATCTGCTCGCGGGCCTTTTGCGTGAAGACGAGCGCCGCGCGCTGACGGGATTTCCGGGAATCATGCGGTTGCCGATCGTGAGGCAGCTGTTCTCCAATAACGACAGCCTGATCCGGCAGACCGACATCGTGATGCTGCTGACGCCGCGCATCATCCGCACGCACGACCTGCGCGCGTCGGACTTGAGCCCGATCTACATCGGCACGCAGAGCAACATGGCGCTGACCGGCCCGCCGGCGACGATTGGCGGCGACGCCGAACCCGAGCCCCCTCCGCCAGCCGCCGCACCGGCTGCGCCGGCGCCGACCACGCCGGCAGGCATCAAGCCGCCCGCCGAGCCGGTATTGCCCGCGGGATCCGGGCCCAAGCCGGTGATTCCTCCGGGAAGCTCGCCGATCCCGGGGACCACCGCCGCGCCAGTGCCACCGGTGACGGTGGTGCCGCCAACCGTGGTGCAGCCAGCCGATCCACCCGCCGTGGCCGCGCCGCCAACCGCGCCGGCCGCTGCGGCGCCCACGCCCGCACCGACCACACCGCCTCAGGCACCGCCCGCACGCATCACGCTGAGTCCCCCGAGCGAAATGCGCGTCGGCAGCGGACCGTACACGGTGCCGATTTCGGTGGCCGGCGCCACGCGCCTCTCGACGCTGACGCTTTCGATCACGTATAACCCCGCGCTGGTGCGCGTGCGCAACGTGCAGGAAGGCACCTTCATGCGGCAGGGCGGCGTCACGCCGGCGTTCAGCAGCCAGATCGACGAGAAGAGCGGCCGCATCGACATCGTGGTGACGCGGCCGGGCGATAAGACGGGCGCCTCGACGTCGGGACTGCTCGCCGCACTCTTATTGGAGCCGCTCGCCGCCGGCACCGGCTCGCTCGGCCTGACGGGATCGGCGACGGTGCCCGGAGGCGCCAGCGCGGCTCTCCAGTTTCTCACGGCAGGAATTACGATCCGATAGTTTCGAGGACACGGAGAAGGACGGAGCGCACGGAGGAAGATGCAACGCGGGTTTACATTCGTCGAACTGCTTGTCGTCACGACGATCGTGCTGATTCTCGCCTCGGCCATCCAGCCGCTCGCCAAGGTGACCATCCAGCGCACGCGCGAGGCGGAGCTGCGGCGCGTGCTGCGCGAAATGCGGACGGCGATCGACAAGTTCAAGGACGCGGCCGACGCCGGCGTGATTCCGACCACCGAGCTCAAGGCCAACAGCGAAGGGTATCCGCCGGACCTCGAGACGCTGGTCGACGGCGTGTCGGTGGCCAACGACGCGACGGGGCGGCAGCTGAAGTTCCTGCGGCGCATCCCGGTGGATCCGATGACCGGTGACACCGAGTGGGGCATGCGCGCATATCAGGACAAACCGGATTCCACATCATGGGGCGGCCAGAACATTTTCGACGTCTACTCGAAGAGCCAGGGCACCGGCCTCGACGGCACGAAGTACCGGGATTGGGATTAGTCGCGTGAAGTTAAGAGTCAAGAGTGCAGAGTGCAGAATTAAGCCATGAAACGGCATCGATTAGTCGGCACTCGCGGTTTCACCATGATCGAGCTGTTGATCGTGCTGACGCTGGTGGTGATCCTCGCCAGCCTCGGTATGGTGCAGTACCGCAACAGCGTGACGCGCGCGCAGGAAGCGGTGCTGAAGGAGAACCTGTTCCGCATGCGCGACGCGATGGATCAGTTCTACGCGGACAAGAACAAGTGGCCGGGCGATCTCAGCGAGCTCGTGTCCGAGGGTTACATCCGCGAGATTCCCGAGGATCCGTTCACCAAGTCGAAAGACTCGTGGCGCACCGAACAGGCGGAGCCCGACGCGAACAACCCCGCGTCATCGGTGGGCATCGACAACGTGTTCAGCGGCTCTGAAGGGACCGCGCTGGACGGAACGCGTTACGCCGACTGGGGTCAGTAGAGGTGGGGATGATGTCTCGAACGCCTCTCGCGCCTAGGTTCATCATCGCGCCACATCAAGAAAACGAAATCAGCGCCAATCCTTCGGCACGCGCGGCGGTCGTGAGCCGATGATCGAATGCGCCGAATGGGATTCGCTCGCTGGTCTCGCGCTGTAGGTACAGACAGCTGGCGAGTTGCACGGCGTCGCCTGAGCGAAGGCTATGCCGCACCAGTAGCATCTGGGCATCGGTGGTCAACTCAGCCGTCAGCTCGACCAGAATCCAGACAGCAAGGTCGGCGTTCAGCCTTTTCAAGCCACGATCGCGTTCGGCTGCTTTGATGGCTCCTTCACGCCCGAGGCGAGCAAGCGCCGAGGCGACTTCGATGGCAGAGAGCCGGCTTGTGGCGACGCGGCCGCTGCTGAGCTGACGGCGAACACCGGCACTGCCGGCTTCCTGGACATAACGCTTCGCCAAGGCGCTGGCGTCGAAGTAGCGAATCAGAACCGATCCTCTCGATCCTCAACGACTGCGTCGGCGACCGACGTCCCGCGGCCACGGATTGGCCGGAACGCCGGAAGATGATCACGAGTTGGTAGCGTTACGGCTCCCGTCGTGGACAGTTTGAGGAGCGTCGAAGGCAGAGAGTCATCGGAGGGCAGTGGTCGCAGCTCAGCGATGGGCTCACCGCGGTCGGTAACGACCAGGGTTCGTCCTTCTCGAACGCGCTGCAGGTAGGTCCCGAGACGGGTCTTGAGCTCGCGGGCGCCGACGACTTGACGTGCCATGTGGTCATTGTGACCACATCTCGTAGGGATGTCAAATGGGCGCACGGCGGGGCCATCTCAGCGTCGAGCAGACGCGTGACTCGGAGTGAGCTGCCCATTAACGTAAAAGGGCCAGGTGCTTTCGCACTCTGGCCCTTTTGGGTGGATTCGTCTGCGAACTGATTACTGGACGATGACGACCGTGGACGGCGTGGCAGAAGCGCCGTTCGCGTCGGTGGCTTTCAGGATCGCGACGCCGGCGATGTCCGCAACCGAGCTGCCATCAATGCTGATGGTTTCGTCAGCCGAACCGACCAGCGCGCCCTTGATGTCCCTGAAATCCATCTCGGCCCTCACTCTGATCGGCGTCCGCTCCTGGTTGCGAACGGACATCGTCCACGAGAATGTCCAGAGGGTCTTATTCTTTTCCGCTAGCTGGAAGTAATGACGTCCGCTGAGCTGCGCCGGCCTGCCGGAGCAGGGAGCGGTGGTGCGGTCAGTGCGGTGCCGCGCGTGGTGCCTGAGGCCGTTCCTGGCGGGCTGACCTCGACGACGACGGGAACACTTCCAGATTCAAGCGCGGCCGGCTTTTCGGCGCGCGCCATTTCCTGTGAGGCGGCCTCGCGCTTTT
>CAZEMI010000026.1:0-2725 GCA_964513235.1 uncultured Acidobacterium sp. | reverse complement strand
ATTCGCGTCATCGCCTTGTCGAACGTGACATCCCCAAGCCGGCGGTCGCCGGTGGTCACCTGTTCGACGGGCGCGCCGGCCCGAGCCGCCACGCGGAACACGTGCGTCGTGCCGCCCTTCTGCGCGGTGAAATACACCTGCCTGCCGTCGGCGGACCAGCGCGGCGCATTCGGCTCGAGGTCCCACTTCTCGGTGAGGTTGATGGCCGCCCCGCCGCGCGCCGGAAACAGGAGCAGATCATCGGAGCCGCCGTGCGACAGTTTCTGGTCGATGATCATGCCGGTGCCGAACGTGCGTTCGGCCAGCAAGTACTGTCCATCCGCTGAATACCCGAGCGCACTCCAGACGTAGCCGTCGTTGGTGAGCCGCGAGACCGTGCCCTTTGTGGACACGGTGTAAATGTCGGGGCTTTCGAAGATCTGTTCGGACCGCCAGTTCTCATCAGCGGTGAACGCGATCGCCGTTCCGTCGGGATGCCACGCCACGTTGTCGGGCCGCAGGCCGAGCGTGGTCAGCGAACGCGCGCCGCTGCCGTCGAGTGCGGTCACCGTGATCTCCGCGGCGGGCCGCAGGCGCGGATCGGGCGTCGGATAGTCCTGGCCGTCCCGCTGAAAACGCATCCAGTCGAACGTGCGGCCGCGGAATCGCGCGGCATGGCGCTTCTCGAAGTCGCTGCCCGTGATCTCCGGCGCCGGAGCGCGCGGCAGATCTCTCGCGAGCGCTCGCCACTTGCCGTCAAAGCTGATGACGCCGGGAGGCGCGGCGACGGCCACCACCGGCGTCGCGGCGTCGACGGCGATCGTGAAGATGGCCGCGGGTTCGGGACGCCGGGGCGCGTCACCGCCCACGAATACGGCGCTATCGACGCGAGCGTTCAAGGAGTACTGCAGCCGGCTCTCCTCGGTCCATCGCGGCGACGCCACGCTGCGGCCCTCGTGGGTGATTTTCTGCGGCGTCATCAATCCGTCGGCGGGCACCACGTACGTATCGATCGCGTTGGTGTTGTCCTCTTCCACGCGCGTCGTCACCGTGTAAGCGACCCATCGTCCGTTCGGCGAGATTTGCGGATTGCCGATCGTCTTGATCCGGTAGTAGTCCTCGATCGCAAGAGCGCGACCATTCGGGGGGCTTGGGTCTTGGGTCTTGGGGCTTGAAGAGCTTTGTGAGGTCGGCGCGCTGCTCTGCTGCAACTTGCCGCCCTTCGCCGACAACATCAACCGCACGAGCTCTTCGGTGACGTTGGGCTCGAGACCTTCGGTATGTCCCTTCGCCAGCCTGACGACGTCGGCGACGACGCGGCCATCCTTGCAGCCGCTGTACGTCATGACGTGCGCGGTGCCGGGGCCAGGTAGCAGACCCCATGCCGGATTGGGCGGATTCTGACGCGAGCGATCGTAGATGTATCCGCCTTTCGTATCGACGATCTCCTTCGCGGCAGAGCGCGCTCCGCACCCGTACTTCGCGGCCCACGCCGACAAGGGCGGCACGCCCTTCGCGTCGATCTCACGCTCACCCGTCGTGTAAATAAAGGAGAGGTCCGCCGACGGCGGCTCCGACAAGGCTTTGGCCTGGGCGGCAAAACCGGACGCGGCGCCGCCGCCTGCGGGAGCCGTGGTTGCCGCCGGCGCAATGTTGCCGAAAGACGCGCGGCCCGGCTGTCCGCCCAGGCGGCCGCCCGAGAGGCTGAGCCACCCGTCAACCTTGTCCTTGAAATAATCCGTCCGCAGCAGGCGGTTCGACGTCATGCCGCCCTGCGAGTGTCCGGCCAGCCAGAATGACGTGATGCGCTCGCGGCCGATCTGCGCGATCACGAACTCGACGATGTTCTGCAGGTATTCGTCGTCGGCGGGCGACCACGCGCGCGTCGGCGCGTTGGGCGTCGCGATGACGAGACGATGCTGGTCCTTGAGGTCCATGATCGGGAAGTAATGACGCTGCCAGTTCCCGTACGAACCGCCGCCGTGCAGGCTCAGGATGAAGGTCACCTTCTCGCCCGGCTTCAAGTCGCACGGGTAATCGAGGAAGTAGGTGCGCCGCGTCTTCATCTCGACGACGCTGCCCTGGTTGATCACGCGATCGGAGGTGCAGTCGGCGTCGGGACAGTGCAACGGCGGCGGCGTGGCGCACGCCGCGCCGGTGAAGCGGAAGGGCGGCTCCTGCGCGCCGGAGCCGCCGATGAACGCGAGCGTCATTGCGAGCGCGAGAAGGATTTTCATGCGCACATCATAGATCCGTCAGACTTGTTTGCAACCAATGCACGGGTATGACCTGATTCTCACCCTCACCGCCGGGCTGGGCGCCGCGCTGTTCTTCGGCAACATCACGCATCGCCTCCGCTTGAAGGCAGCACAGCCGCGCAACTCGTGCGAAGCGGCTCGGTCCCAGTACTCGTCGCTCGGCGCGCCTGAACTGTCCACCGATGACGGCGATCTGTGCATGGTAGGCTCGTCCTGCGCGTGAGGAACCGGACTGTATGCCACTGGGGAATGCCTTTGCCGAAATTGCGCTGATACTGCTGGCCGCCGCGCTGGTCGGCGCCGTCGGCACATGGCTCCGACAGCCTCTTATCGTGTCGTTCATTGCCGTGGGCATTCTCGCCGGACCGGCGGGAATGAGCTTGGTGACGCAGCACGAGGAAATCGAACTCCTCGCGAGCATCGGCATTTCGCTGCTGTTGTTCGTAGTCGGTCTCAAGCTCGATTTTCAGACGATCCGGACGCTCGGT
>CAZEMI010000025.1:0-6949 GCA_964513235.1 uncultured Acidobacterium sp. | reverse complement strand
CAGGCCGCGCAGGTACCAGCCGTACGACGCCTCTTCCGTGATGTAGCGCACCGACTCGTACGCCGTCGCCGGCGACGGCTGGTAGTAGAACGCCAGCAGGATGCCGGTCACGATCTGGATCACGAAGAGGTAGGCGGGCGTGCCGCCGAGCGCAAACCACCAGCGCCTCAGGTGATACGGCACCGGCTCGTTGGAGACGGCCGCAACCGTCTCGAGCGAGACCGGGACCCGTTCCTCGATCCACTCGCGCGGCGCGCTCATACGTCGTCCCCTGAAAGTGACGGCGGGCCCTTCTTGAAGCAGGTCAGGCAGGGATCATGGCCGGGCCCCTGCGGCCTCGCCAGGTGTACGACGCCGGCGTGTTCGCCGACCGACAGCTGCTCGACAGGCACGTCGATGTACAGGAGGCCCTTCCGCATCGTCAACGCGTAGCGCGGCAACGACAGGCCCGCATCGCCGGGAGGGCCGCCGGTGGCCTTGCCGGATGGATCGAACGTGCCGTTGTGACACGGACAGAAGTAGCGGTTGTTCTGGCCTTCCCAGCTCACCTGGCAGCCGAGGTGGGGGCACGTGCTCGAGAGCGCGATGAAGTCGCCCGGGCCGCCGGTGGCTTCACGCCGCGTGATGTTGACGGTGCGGCCATCCGGCGTGCGGTACAACAGCGTGCCGCCCACCTGCAGGTCGTCGACGCGCGTCACGAACAACTGTTTCACCTGGCCGATCCGCGCCGGCAGCAAGAAGCGCGCGCCGATCCACGCAAAGAGGCCGTAGCCGCCGATCAAGCCGGCGAGCATCATGGCGCCGGACGACCAGGTCGTCGGCTGCGGAGGGTCAACCTCGTGGTGGTGTCCGCCTGCTGCTGGATGTTCGGCCACGTCTCAAAACCCGGTTGTTATCTGCGCCATCTGCGGCATCTGCGTCATCTGCGGCCTCAAAAAGGAGAGAAGCCGCGCGACGGGAACCGCACCATCGTATGCAGGTGATAGAGCGGCTGGGCATAGGCGAGGACGATCAGCATCGCCGCCACGGCCGTCCACAAGCCAAGGCGATCCCACGTCGAGGGACCGGGCTCGGCGGGCGACATCGATTCGGCATACTCCACCGGCGGCCGTTCGCCCTCGGGCGACACCAGCATCGTCGAGACCAGCACGCTGACGTAGCACATCGCCGACACGAACAGGATGACGCCGCCGACCGCCGACAGCGCCGTGAGCGGGGCCCAGGCCTGGGCCTGGGCCATGCCCTGGAATTCCCCGGTGTAGACCCGGCGCGGCATGCCCATGAGGCCGACGATGTGATTCGGGATGCTGAAGAACTGCATACCGACAAACCACAGGTACGGCTGCACCATGGCGACGCGCGGCCAGGCAATGGCGCGGCCGGTCAGGCGCGGCAGCATCCAATAGCTGAGGCCCATGAAGGTGAGCGCGACGGCCGTGCCCACGGTCAGGTGGAAATGACCCTGGATCCACGCAGTGTTGTGCACCATCGCGTTCATCGCGTAAGCGGCGTTGATGGCGCCGCCGAAGCCGCCGAGCGCGAACGTGATCATCGAGAGAGCGATGGCGGCAAAAAACGGGTCGCGCCATGGCAGCTTGGGAATCCAGCCGAACAGACCGGCGCCGCCGCGCGCGCGGCCGGCGTACTCCATCGAGGCAATCACCGAGAACGCCGTGATCAGGCTCGGGAACATGATCGCGTAGGTGGTGAACGTGTGCACCAGCTTCCAGCCGCCCGCGATGCCGGGATCGGTGAACTGGTGATGCAGCCCGACCGGCGTCGAGAAGAGGATGAACTGCACGAACACCACGCGCGTCAGCGCGTCGCTGAACAGCTTGCCGCCGGTCAGCTTCGGCATCAGCGTGTACCACGCCACGTAGGCCGGCAGCAGCCAGAAGTATGTGAGCGGGTGGCCGAACCACCAGAAATAGGTGCGCGCAATAATCGGATCGATGCGCTCGACCAGCCCGACCGACCACGGCAGGATCAGCACCACGACTTCCACGGCGAGGCCGGCGGTCGCGAGGATCCAGATGATGACCGTGGTCATCATGCCGTGCATGGCCAGCGGCACGCGCGCGCCGGCGGCCGCGGTCTTCCACCACGCGCGATAGCTGGCGATCATCACACCGCACCAGATCCACGATCCGACCACCAGCAGCGTGGCACCGATGTAAAAGGCGGGATGCGCCAGCAGCGGCGGATAGAAGGTGTAGAGCACGGTGCTCGTGCCGGAGAGGATCGCCAGCGTGGTGATCAGGGTCCCGACCGCGGCGATCCAGAACGCGGCCCAGGCCCAGGCCTGGCCGACGACCCGGCCCAGCGTGGTGTCGGCCACCAGGTAACCCATCGACATGATGAAGAAGGTGGTGAAGACCAGGGCGAGCAGCACCCCGTGAGCAGTGACCGACAAATAGTACATCCTCGCCGACCCGAACGGCAGTTCGACGCCCGCGCGCGCCAGCGCCTGCATGACGGCCATCATCGAGCCGAGCGCGAACGAGGTGACCGCGATCCAGAAGTTGGCGAGCACGAGCCGCATCACGGGCGTCATCGCGGCGCCTCCACGATGACCTTGCCCTGCATCAAGTGGTGCGACAGTCCGCAGAACTCGTTGCAGACCACCAGGTACTCACCCGGCCGTCGGAACGTCGTCGTCACCTCGCTGATGTAGCCTGGCGCGACGGTCAGGTTCACGTTGGTGCCCACGATCTGGAAGCCGTGCAGGACGTCGGGACTGGTGATGCGGAACGTCACGGGCCTGCCCGCCGGCACGCGGATCACTTCCGGTTGGAAGACGTAGAACTCCGCGCGCATCACCACCACCGCCCGGCCGTCGGCGTGGGTGGTGACGCCGGGCGTGGCGAACTCCCCGCTGATCGTGAGGGTCTCGGGATCGATGGTCTCGGTGTGGCTTGGTGGGTGCGCCGACCCGACGACCGCGGTCAGCACGATGGCGGCCAGAAACAGCGCCAGCATGCCGGTGGCGGCCCACATCCAGTGGCGTTCGTAGCGGTCAACCTGCATCGGCGCGCCTCAATCGGTGCCGCGCGGCACGAACAACCCAAAAAACATGAGCAACCAGCCGAGAAGTACCAGGCCCCCGAATACCGAGACGATTACCAACGTGCCTCGCGGATGGTCCTCATGTTCCATACGGGAGACTATCGCTCCGGGCGCGTGAGCTGTTCAAGAAGTTATTCTTCGCGGTATCGCGGATAATTCCCCCATGTGCGACTTCGGTAAGCCTCACCGGCACCCCTCGACTTCGCTCGGGGCAGGCGACCAAGAGAACTTCGGCTTTCTCGTCGACGTGCCCGAGATCCGCGACCTTATCGACGAAACACGCCGCCTCACCCGCGACATCTCCGATACCTCCGCCCGTGTCCAAGCCTTGCGGCCCGCATTCGGGAAGCTGCTCGCTGCCGATGGTTGGCTACCGAAGGAATATGGCGAGCCCGATCTTCAGAGCGGAATGGGCGGCGGCATCGGCCAATACGCGCTGTATCGTGCTGAGGATGGGTCGCTCTGCCTGTTCTCGCTCGTGATTCCGCCAGGAGCACAAACGCCAATTCACGATCATCTCGCGTGGGGATTGATTGGCGTGTATCGCGGCATTCAAGACGAGACTGTGTATCGCCGCACCGACGACGGCAGTGTCGAATCAATGGCGGCACTGGAGATCGCACGGCAACAAACGGTGAAGCACGGCGAGTTCTATACGCTGTTGCCACCGCGTGACGACATTCATTACGTGAGGACGGTTTCAGACACGCCGTCCATCTCGATTCACCTCCTGGCGAACGACACTGCCTGCGTCACCCGCCATCGCTTCGATGCGACGAGCGGCATCGTCACGCCATTCAGATCGGGATATAGCAACGCGAAGTGCGCTGACAGGTGATCGGCCGCCTATAGACAGGTGACCGGCCGCCTAAAGGCGGCCTATATATGGAATCTATATAGGCAACCTTTAGGTTGCCGGTCAGTACGCAATTTCTGCTTCTTGAAGATTCTCCCGGACGATGAGACCGTCGTCGTCATGGGAGGACGGGTCATGAGCGAACGGCCAACGGTGTGGGGAGAGTTGCCGCCGGATGGAACCATCCTGACGACGGCCGAGTATCTGCAGACGGCGGAGTCGATGCGCGTGCAGGAGTTGATTTTCGGCACGCTGCGCGTGAACGAATCACCGTCGTTTCGGCATCAGAACCTGCTGCTCGAGTTGGCGGTGCTGCTGCGCGTGTTCGTTGGGCAGCACAAGCTCGGCACCGTGTGCATCGCGCCGCTCGACGTCATCCTTGACCCCGCCCGCGCGCTGATCGTCCAGCCCGACCTCTTCTTCGTCTCGAAGCAACGCCAGGACATCATCACCGACCACGTCTGGGGCGCGCCGGATCTGGTGGTCGAGGTGATGTCGCCGCACCCGCGCATCGGCAAGGTGCAGGACCGCATCCGCTACTTCGGGGAATACGGCGTGCGCGAGTGCTGGTTGATCCATCAGCTGACCCGCGAGTTCGAGGTCCTCGAGTTGAGCGGCTACGGCGCCGCCGCGCGACGGACCTACCGCGGCATCGAGCGCATCCAATCGAGGGTGTTGCGGGACTTTGGAGTATCCCCGGAATTACTCAGCTGCTGGTAATCCGCGGGCTCGGCTAGGGGGCCGGAAACGAGGCGTGTATGATGGTTTGGCACCGCGACACTCGCCGCCATGCACAGAAGAAGCTACAACAACATTCTGGAAACAATCGGGAATACCCCGATGGTGCGCCTCAACCGCATTCCCAAGGGCGTGGTGGCCGCCGACGTCTACGCCAAGATCGAGACCACCAATCCGGGCAACTCGATCAAGGACCGGATGGCGGTCAAGATGATCGAAGATGCCGAGAAGGCTGGGAAGCTGAAGCCGGGCGGCACGATCATCGAGGGTACGTCCGGCAATACCGGCATGGGGCTCGCGATCGCCGCCGTGGTGAAGGGCTATAAATGCGTCTTCACCACCACCGACAAGCAATCGAAGGAAAAAGTCGACGCGTTGCGCGCCTTTGGCGCGGAAGTGATCGTCTGCCCCACCGACGTCGATCCCGAGGATCCACGCTCCTACTATTCGGTGTCGTCGCGGCTCGAGCGCGATACGCCCAATTCCTGGAAGGCCAACCAGTACGACAACCTGTCGAACACGCAGGCCCATTACGAACAGACCGCCCCGGAAATCTGGGAGCAGACCGAGGGCAAGGTCGATCACCTGGTGGTCGGCGTCGGCACCGGCGGCACCATCTGCGGCGTGGCGAAATATCTGAAGGAGAAAAAGCCGTCGGTGAAGGCCTGGGGCATCGATACCTACGGATCGGTATTCAAGAAGTACAAGGAGACCGGCGTCTTCGACAAGAACGAGATCTACCCGTACATCACCGAAGGCATCGGCGAGGACTTCCTGCCGAAGAACGTCGACTTCAGCCTGATCGATCACTTCGAGAAGGTGACCGATCGCGACGCGGCGATCATGACCGGCCGCATCGCGCGCGAAGAAGGAATCTTCGCGGGCAATTCGGCCGGGTCGGCCGTGGCCGGCCTGCTCCAGCTCGCCGATCGATTCAAGGCCGGCGAGACGGTGGTGGTGGTGTTCCACGATCACGGCACGCGCTATCTCGGCAAGATGTACAACCCCGACTGGATGCGCGAGAAGGGCTTCCTCGATCCGAAGGGCCTCACCGCGCGTGATCTGGTGGTCGATCGCCTGAAGGCGCCGCTCGTCACCATCGACAGGAACGAAACGGTCGACAAGGCTGCGCACATCATGACCGAGCAGGTGTATTCGCAGATCCCGGTCACCTCGGACGGCCGTTTGGTCGGCACCGTCAACGAAGGTCATTTGTATTCGGCGATCGTCAAGAACCCTGAAGTGTTGAAGGGACCGGTCGAAGCGATTATGCAGCCGGCGTTGCCGTTCGCCGACATTTCCACGAGCGTGGATGCACTGGCGGCGATGTTGACGCCCGACACGCCGGCGGTGCTCGTGCGCGACTTCAAACTCGACGCGACCTACATCATCACGCGGTGGGACGTCATCAAGGCGTACTCGTAGTCACAGCAGACTGCGACCCTTGGTCTCGGGGCCGAGCCATAACAGCGTCACCACGAAGACACCGCCGCCGATGATGCAGTAGAGCATCGCTTTCCGAAGATCGGTGCCGGCATCCTGCAACAGGCCGATGAGGTACGGCGCAAACGCGCCGATGCCCACGCCGACGTGATACGAGAACCCCGTGCCGACGCCGCGCACCTCGGTTGGAAATCGCTCCGACAGATATCCCGGGACAATGCCCCAGGCGCCCGACGCGCAGAAGCCGATCAGCCAGGCGCCAAGCAACAGGCCGCCGCTCGTGCCCGAGTACAGGTAGACCGGCGCCGAGAGGATGCCCGCGATCATCCCGAGCGTGGCGGCGCCGCGACGACCTCCCCACTTTTCCGAGAGCGTGCCGAACGCGATCGAACCGATCACGCCGCCGGCATTGAGCAGCAGCAGGAACGCCAGCGGCTGCTGCTTCAGGGTGGCCAGCAGCGTCGGATACCAGATGGTGGTCGACTGGTACATCCACACGAACGCGCCCATCAGCAGCGACGTGTGGAACGTCACGCCGCGCAGGTCACGATCGAAGAGGCGTGCCAGCGACAGGCGCCCCGGCCGATCGCCGCGCAGGCGCCGCTGCTCGAGCCACAGCGGGCTCTCGCTGACGCGGGTCATCAGGTAGAAGATGACGATAGCCGGCAGTACGCCGGCCCACAGCATGAGCCGCCACGCAAGATCGGGGCGATCGCTGATGTACGGATACGCGGTCTGATAGACGATCGATGAGAGCAGGAAGCCCGTCGAGTAGCCGCCCTGCAGAATGCCCGACGCGATGCCGCGATGTTTCGCCGGCCATTGTTCGAGCGCCAGCGGCATGCC
>CAZEMI010000024.1:0-67465 GCA_964513235.1 uncultured Acidobacterium sp. | reverse complement strand
GCGCCGAGCAGCAGCACGAGCGACAGGGCCACCTGCGTCACCACGAGCAGCCGGCGCAGGCCGAAACGATCGCGGCTCATGGTCAGGCCGCGGGCGCCGGCGCGCAGCGTGCTCGCCGGTGACAGCGAGGTGGCCTTGAGTGCGGGCATCAGGCCGAACAGCAGGCACGCCAGCACCGACACCCCGGCGGTGAACGCGAACATCTGCGTGTTCCAGGTCAAGTCGATGAAGATGTTGCCGAAGCCTGACGCGATTTGCGCGATGAGGATGGTCGTCAAGCCGCGCGCCACGACAATGCCGAGCAGCGTACCGACCAGCGCGAGCAGCACGCTTTCGACGAGCAGCTGCATCACGAGACGGCGGCGCGCGGCGCCAATCGCCAGGCGCACGGCCATTTCACGTTCGCGCGCGCTGGCCCTCGCGAGCAACAGGTTCGCGAGGTTCGCGCAGGCGATCAACAGGACCAGGCCGGTCGCCGCGAGCAGCACGACGAGCGGCTCGCCAAACTGCGCGCGGATGCTGGAGACGCCAGACGATGCCGGCAAGACGGTGATCTTGTTGCTGTGGTACTGCTGCTCCCCTTCGGGCGTATAGCCGGTGGGCATGGTCGCGGCCATGATCTCTGGGGAGAGCGACGCGAGATGATCGGCGGCCTGTTGGGGCGTGCGGCCGGGCGCGAGCCGGCCCATGACCGCGAGCCACCACTGGCTGCGGCCCGCCTCGCGGCCGTCGCCGTTGCGGGTCAGCCGGTCGGCGCACAGCGGCAGCGCCACGTCGAAGCGGCGGCCGACGTCGAGCCCGAAGAAATCCCGCGGCGCCACGCCGATGATGTCGAACTTCACGCCTTCGAGCCGCACCGTCTGCTGCAACACCGACGGCGCGCCGCCAAATTCGCGCTGCCAATAGGCGTGGCTCAGCACCACGCCCGGCGATCCACAGCCCGGTCGATCGTCGTCCGGAGTGTAGAACCGGCCGAGTGCCGGCACGATCCCGAGCACGTCCCACATTTCGCCGCTGGCTAACAGCCCTTCGATGCTGCGGCGCTCGCCGCCGACCGCGGTGTTCAGCCCCGTGCTGCTCCAGCCGAACGTCCCGCCGAGCGCGTTCTGGCGCCGGCGGATCTCATCGAACAGCGGATAGGTCAGCATCGGCCGGCGGCCGGTGAAGCTGCCGCTGCGCGACGTGCCGGGCGCGAAGCGCACTTCCACGAGCTCGCCGGGCCGCTCGACGGGCAGCGTTCGCAACCGCACCGCGTCGAGCAACTGGAAGATCGCCGTGTTCGCGCCAATGCCGAGCGCGAGCGAGACCACGGCGGCCACGGCAAAGCCCTTGTCGCGCCGCAACAATCGCACCGCGAAGCGCAGGTCCTGCCAGATCGTGTCAAGGGGGCGAATCGTATTCATCCAGTAGATCTCCTCGCGGACCCGGGTCGCGTTGCCGAACTTGCGCACCGCGGCGTCGTGGGCCGCCTGCGGCGGCATGCCGCGCGCGATGTTCTCGTCGGTTTCGATGGCGATGTAGGAGGCAATCTCGCGTGCCGCATCCTCGTCTCGCCGCCGGCGCCTGAAGAATTTGGTGAGCGACATCTAATCTGTGTCTAATCGGTGGCTCATCAGGCGCGAAATGGCGCTGGCCAGCTGTTCCCACCGCGAGGTTTCCGCGGCCAGCATCTTCTTTCCCGCGGGCGTGAGACGGTAGTACTTCGCTTTCCGATTGTTTTCAGAGGTGCCCCAGAACGACGCCACCAGTCCGCGATCCTCGAGACGATGCAACGCCGGATAGAGCGAGCCGTGCTCGACCTGGAGCACGCGATCCGATCCGTGTTCGATGGCGTGCGCAATGGTGTGGCCGTGCGCGGGGCCGATCACCAGCGAGCGCAGGATCAACATGTCGAGGGCGCCCTGCAGCATGTCGCCGCCGCCGGTCTGGGTACGTCGAGGCATGCCCGACAGGCTACTCCACTAGATGTTCTATGGGAAGGCCTTTCTCATTTTTGCCTGGCTGCCGTGCAGCCCCGGCGCGTGCCAGGATCAGCGACGCGAAGGGGGTAAGCTGGCAACATGAATCGCGGCCTGCGTGCGTGGGCGATCGTCCTGCTGATGAGCTTTTTACCCGCTGCGGCGGCGGCGCAGCTGCGCACCGAGGTGGTGGCCACCGGCCTGGTCAATCCGATCGCGTTCGTCGTGGATCCCGGCGACCCCTCGATGTTCTATGTCGTCGAGCAGCGCGGCACGATTCGCACGGTCCGCCACAACACGGTGTCGCCGGAGATGTTTCTCGACCTCCGATCGTCGATCTCGTCGGGCGGCGAGCGGGGACTGCTCGGCCTCGCCTTTCCACCTGACGCGATCGAATCGCGCCGGCTCTACGTCAACTTCACCGATCCCGACGGCCACACCGTGGTCGCCCGCTATACGCGCGATGCGCAGGGCGCGGTCGTTCCCACTTCACGATTTGATCTGCAGTGGCCCGACGGGCGGCGCGTCATTCCCCAGCCGTTCAGCAATCACAACGGCGGCCACCTCGCCTTCGGGCCAGACGGCTATCTCTATGTCGGCATGGGCGATGGCGGCAGCGGCGGCGATCCGCAGCACCACGCGCAAAATCCCAACACGCTGCTGGGCAAAATGCTACGCATCGACGTCCATGTGCCCGACGCCGATCCGCGGGGCTATCGCGTTCCTGAAGACAATCCGTTCGTCGATCGCCAACCGATTGCGGCATTACCTGAGATCTGGGCCTTCGGCCTTCGCAACCCGTGGCGCTACAGTTTCGACGACTGGACGCGCGGAGGTACCGGCGCGCTGGTCATCGCCGATGTTGGCCAGACCACCCGAGAAGAGGTGAACTGGGAGCCGCGCGGCATGGGCGGCCGCAACTACGGCTGGCGCCTGCGGGAAGGCCGCGCCAATTACGACCCGCGTCAGCCCGCCGCGTACCAGCCGCTCCGCGAACCGATTCACGACTATCCGCGCAGCGACGGCATGTCGGTGACCGGCGGGTTCGTCTACCGCGGGAGCGCGTTGCACCCGATGTTCAACGGCCGGTATTTCTTCGCCGATTTCGTGGCCGGCCGCGTGTATTCGATCGGCCTGTCGCTGGACGAGCAGCAGGAGGCGAGCGCCGTGGATCTGCTGGAGCTGACCCAGATGCTGGGCGGCACCCAGGAGCTCGGGCTGATCAGCTCCTTTGGTGTTGATGCCGACGGCGAGCTGTACCTCGTCGGCTACTCTCGCGGCCGGATCCTCAAAATCATGCCGTAAAACGGCCGTGTCATATCCCTAAGGTATGCTGGTCTGATGGCTTCCCCGACCGCTGTCAGCCGACGCCCCCGCAAGCGCCGAGCGAGCGAAGCCGACGTCGTCCCGGCTCCCCAGCCACTGCAGGATTGGTCGAAACTCGACCCGAACGATCTCAGCAACCCGGCGCTCTATATCAATCGTGAATTGAGCTGGCTGTCGTTCAACGAGCGCGTGCTCGCGCAGGCGCAAGACCCGTCGCACCCGCTGCTCGAGCGCGTCAAGTTTCTCGCCATCACCGGCACCAACCTGGACGAATTCTTCATGGTGCGCGTCGCCACCATCCTCAAAAAATTCCGGGCCGGCATCGAAGAGGTCTCGATCGACGGCCAGACCACCGATCAGCAGCTCGCGACCATCCGCTCGCGCGCGCTCGCGCAAATCGACGATCAAACCGCGTGCTGGAGCCAGTCGCTGCGGCCGCTGCTGGCCGCCGAGGGCATCCACTTCCTCGAGCCCGCCGAGTACACGCCGGCGATCGATACGTGGCTGGCCCAGTATTTCAAGGATCACATCTTTCCCGTCCTGACGCCGCTGGCGTTCGACCCGGGGCACCCGTTCCCCTACATCTCGAACCTGAGCATGAACCTGGCGGTGCGCGTGCGCCATGCGGGGCGCACGAAGTTCGCGCGCGTCAAGGTGCCGGGCATGCTGCCGCGCTTTGTCGCGCTGCCCGACCACCTCTCGCCGCAGCCCGGGGTGTCGCACTGCTTCCTCGAAGACGTCATCCGCCGCAACATCCAGCAGCTGTTCCCCGGCACGCAGGTCGAGGGCGCGCACCTGTTCCGCATCATTCGCGACACCGACATGGTGATCCAGGAGGACGAAGCCGACGACCTGCTCGAAACGGTGGACCGCGGCCTCAAGCAGTTGCGCTACGGCGCGCTGTCGCTGCTGCAGGTGGAAGCCGACATGCCCAAGCGCGTGTTGCAGATCCTGATCGAGAACTTCGAGGTCGACGAGGACGTGCTGGCGCGCACCGCCGATCGCCTGGGCTTCGACGACTGGCATGCCCTGACCCAACTGCACCGGCCGGCCCTGAAGTACCCCGCGTTCCAGCAGCGCACCCTGTGGGCGCCGGATGAAACCGACAAGGTGTTCGATCAGATCGCGGACCAGGATTTCCTGCTCCATCATCCGTTCGACTCGTTCACCTCGATCGAAACGTTCCTGCGCGCCGCCGTCGAAGATCCCCACGTCGTCACGATCAAGATCACGCTCTACCGCATTGGCCCGAACTCGCCGCTGGTCGATCTGCTGATCCAGGCGGCCGAGCTGGGCAAGCAGGTCGCGGTGGTCGTGGAACTGAAGGCGCGCTTCGACGAGCGCAACAACATCGCGTGGGCCACCCGGCTTGAAGAAGCCGGCATCCATGTCGTCTACGGGTTGATGAACCTCAAGGTGCACTGCAAGCTGTGCCTGGTGGTCCGCAAGGAATCGGACGGCATTCATCGCTACGCGCACGTCTCGACCGGCAACTACAACCGCATCACGTCGCAGGTCTACACCGACCTCGGATTGTTCACCGCCGATGAAGGCGTGCTCGACGACATTACCGAGGTGTTCAATTCCTTGACCGGCTACTCGAATCGCCGGTCGTACAACTCGCTGCTGGTGGCGCCGGTGGGATTGCGCCAGGGCATCCGCGCGCTGGTCGAGCGCGAAATCGAGCACGCCAAGGCGGGCCGTCCGGCGCGGATGATCATCAAGAACAACGCCGTGGCCGACCACGGCATGATCAAGATCCTCTATCGCGCCTCGCAGGCGGGCGTGCCGATCGACATGATCGTGCGCGGGGTGTGCTGTTTGCGTCCCGGCATTCCGGGGATCAGCGATCGCATCCAGGTGCGCTCGATCGTCGGGCAGCTCCTCGAGCACTCGCGCATCTACTATTTCGAGAACGGCGGCGCGCCCGAGGTCTACATCGGCAGCGCCGACTTGATGGAACGCAACCTCGATCGCCGGGTGGAGGTGCTGTGCCCGGTGCTCGATCCGGCGATGCGGCAGCTGCTGCGTGATGCGGTGCTCGAGGTATTGCTGAGCGACACCGATCGCGCCTGGACGCTGCAGACCGACGGCAGCTACACGCGCGCCGCCGCGCCGGAGGGTGTCCCGCCGCTCAATTCCCAGCGGTTCCTGTTGGAGTGGTATGCCGCACAACATGAAACGTAATTCACGACCATATTTTCATGACCATATCGAGGCAGGCTTCAGCCTGCCGGTCACCGTTACTGCCAGCGAAATAACTTCAGCGACAAGACGAACGATACTAATCCCCACGTGGCGAGGACCGCGATCTCGCGTGCCACGGTGGCGATGGCCTGACCTTCGTTGACAACGGCGCGCATCGCATCGTTCAGCGCCGTCAGCGGCAGCGCCTTGATGAACGGCTGCATCGCGTCAGGAAAGTTCGTCGACGCGAAGAACACCCCCGACAGCACCCACATCGGCAGCATCACGAGGTTCATCAAGCCGGAGACCGCTTCGATCGTGCGCGCGCGGCTGGCGAGCAGCAGCCCCAGCGCGCCGAACGACAGCGCGCCAACCAGCGCCAGCCCGGCGAGCGCGGCCACCGAGCCGTGCACCCTGACGTCGAAGAACAGCCGCGCGAACCCGACAATCACCACCACCTCCAGCGCGAGAAACAACAGCCGGCTGAACACGTGCGCCATCAGGTAGTGCGCCTTCGACATCGGCGTGGCGACGAGACGCTTGAGCAGTTTCTTGGTGCGCGACTGCACGATCGAAAACCCGACCCCCCAGAGGCCGGTGCTCATGATGTTCATGCCCAGCAGTCCCGGCACCAGCCAGTCGATGTAGCGCGAGCCAACGTTCTGCACCGGCTGCTCCAGCGGCGCGAAGGCATCGGTGCGCCCTGCGGCGCGTTGCAGCGCCGCGTCAACCGCGAGCCGCGCCACCTGGCTTTCCGCGCGCGCCGGATCGAAGCGATAGGCCGGCGGCGAGCCGGGCACCACCACCACGGGCGCGCGCCCGTCACGCACCGCGCGATCGACCTCGTCGGGGGCGATCCGCCGCACGGTGAAGCCGCCGGCGCGCGCCAGCGCCGCCGCCACCTCGTCGGCGCCCGCCTGCTCGACCACGCCGGCAATCACCGGCTCCGCGCCGCGCGATCGGAACGCGATGCCCAGCGCGCAGGTCATGATCACCGGGAACGCAAAGACCCAGAACACCGCTTCGGGCTCGCGCAGGAATTCGCGAAACCTCGCCAGCGTCAGCTCGATCAACGGGTGGCGGGCCCCGCCGTGTGGCCCGCGAAGGCTGACCGGATCCGGATGCGACGGGGGCCTAGTCATCACGCAACTGCCTTCCGGTGAGCGTGACAAACACGTCCTCGAGCGTCGCGCTGTGCGTGCCCAACTGGCTCAGCGCGGCCTGCCGCCTCGTCAGCAGGTCGAGCAACGCCGGCACGGTGAGGTGCAGCTCAGAGGTCGACAGATGCAGGTGGGTGGCGTCGCGGCGCACATCGCGGACCCCGGGCAGCGCCTCGAGCAGCGGCGTGTCGATGGTGGCGCCTTCCGCGAGCGCAAACTCGACGACATGCTCGGCGCCGAGCGACGCCACCAGCTCGCGCGGCGTGCCCAGCGCAATCAACCGGCCCTGGTCCATGATGCCGACGCGGTCGCACACCGCGTGCGCTTCGTCCATGTAGTGCGTGGTGATCAGGATGGTGCCGCCGCCCTCGCGAAACCGCGCGAGCACTTGCCACAATTGCCGCCGCGATTGCGGGTCGAGCCCGGTGGTGGGCTCGTCGAGAAACAACAGATCCGGCCGGCCCGCCAGCGCGCAGGCCACCGACAGCCGTTGCTTCTGGCCGCCCGAAAGTTTCGACACCCAGGCCGCGCGCTTCGGCGCCAGTTCGACGCTGTCGAGTAGCTCGCTCACGGTCGGGCCCGACGGGTAGAACGATCGAAACAGCCGCAGGGTTTCTTCGACGGTCAGCTTGTCGGCCAGCTGCGTCTCCTGCAGTTGGATGCCCAGGCGAGGCCGCAGCGCAGCGGCATCGGTGGCCCACCGCAAACCGAGCACCTGCACATCGCCTTCATCAGCGTGCAACAAGCCTTCGAGGATCTCGATGGTCGTGGTTTTGCCGGCGCCGTTCGGCCCCAGCAGGCCAAAGCATTCGCCGCGCAGCACTTTGAGGTCGAGACCATCCACCGCGGTGACAGATCCGTAACGCTTCACTACGCCCTCGCAGCTGAGGGCGATCGCCGGTTGCGACACGAGACGATTCTACCCGTGGTACACTCGCCAGTCTGTGTCGTCGCGTATCGTGTTAATCGGACCTGCCGACGCTCTCCCCGGCCTGAAAGAGCGGCTCGACCCCAAGGCGGAGGTCCAGGAGTTCACCGAAAGCGAAGCGCTCGAAGCACTCGATCACATCATCCGCACCAAGCCCGGCATCATCGCGATGGAGGACGATTTCTCGGCCACCTCGCGCGGCACCGCGCTGATCAATCGCATCAAGGACGATCCGACGCTGAGCGCGTGCGAGGTCCGCGTCCTGGCGCACGACCCGGCGCAGAACCGGGTCGCCGTGAAGCGCGGCGGGGGCGGCGGGGGCGGTCCGGCGATCGCCGTCGACGAACCCAAACCCGCGCTCGACGTCAAAGGCACGCGCCGCGCGCCGCGCGTCCGGATCAAGGACGGCGTGGAAGTGGCGGTGGACGGCAATCCGGCGGCGCTCGTCGATCTGTCCACGGTCGGCGCGCAGGTGGTCTCGCCCACCGTGTTGAAACCGAATCAGCGGGTGCGCATCCTGATCGGCGAAGGCAAGGCCGCCGTGAAGTGCAGCGGCGCCGTTGCCTGGGCGGCGTTCGAGATGCCCAAGGGCATGCCGACGCGTTATCGCGCCGGCATCGATTTCGGCGGCAGCGCCGAGGTCCCCGGCGTCGACGGCTTTGCGAAGAAGAACAAGAAGGATGAGAAATAGATTTCAGATTTCAGACTGCTGATTTCTGATTGAGCCACGTCGCGACGACACTGTCGCCGCGAACGATGGTCTCGTGGCGATCGGAACCCGTGGAGATCAAGCCGACGGGCACGCCGCTCACCTCTTCCAACCGCCTGATGTACTGCTGCGCTTCGGCCGGCAGTTGCGCGTACTCGCGCGCGCCCTTGGTGGGCGTCTGCCAGCCCGGCCATGATTCATAGATCGGCGTGATCGGCCCGCAGGTGTTGAGGTCGGAGGGAAAATCGGTGACGGTGCGATCGCCGATCTGGTAGCGCGTGCAGATCTCGATGGTCTCGAGGCCGTCGAGCACGTCGAGCTTGGTCAACGCGATGCTGTCGATGCCGTTGACGCGGACGGCATAGCGGACGGCCACCGCGTCGTACCAACCGCAGCGGCGCGGCCGGCCCGTCGAGGCGCCGTATTCCATGCCCGTCTCGCGCAGGCGATCGCCGATCGCGCCCGACAACTCGGTCGGGAACGGCCCCTCGCCGACGCGCGTCAGATACGCCTTGGCGACGCCGAGCACGCCGTGGATGGCACGCGGTGGGATGCCGAGGCCGGTGCACGCGCCGCCAATGGTCGCATTCGAGGAGGTGACGAACGGATAGGTGCCGTGATCGATGTCGAGCATGGCGCCTTGCGCGCCTTCGATCAGCACGCGCTGCCCCTGCCGGATGGCGCGATCGATCGCCAGCGAGCAGTCGCCGGTCCAGCGGCGCATCCGCGCGCCGAACGCCAGCAGCTGATCGTAGACCTGCGTCCAGTCGAGCGTGGAGTCCTTGATGATCTGGTTGCGGGCATGGACGTTTTCGCGCACGTCGGCGGCGAGCGCCCGGGTGTCGACCAGGTCGCAGACGCGAATGCCGCGCCGCCCGATCTTGTCCTCGTAGGCGGGCCCGATGCCGCGCGAGGTGGTGCCGATCTTGCGCTCGCCGCGGCGCGCCTCGCTCAGCACGTCGAGCTCGCGGTGATACGGCAGGATCAAGTGCGCCTTGTCGCTAATCAGCAACCGGTCGCCGACGTCGATGCCGAGCGCGGCCAGCTCCTCGATCTCCTTGAACAGCGCCTGCGGATCGACCACCACGCCGTTGCCGATGATGCAGAGGACGTCGTCGTGCAGGATGCCGGACGGAATCAGGTGCAGGACGAACTTCTTGCCGCTGACATACACCGTATGGCCGGCGTTGTGGCCGCCCTGGTACCGCGCCACCAGTGAAAAATGCGGCGTCATCAGGTCGACGATTTTTCCTTTGCCTTCGTCGCCAAACTGCGCGCCGAGAACGACGATGTTCATACCGCTCTCTACTGTATCGCACGACCTGCGCCGCACCATTACGTCGTCCACGGATTACACCGATTACACGGATGCGACGTCGCGCCTCCTGCGCCCGGCTTCGCCGGCTTCGCCGGGTGCGCATGCGCGAGTGCGGCGGCCGCAGGCCGCCAGGAGGCGCGACGCTGCCTTGGTACGGCGCCATCCGTGGAATCCGTGACATCCGTGGATAAACTAGTCACGATGATTCTGCTCGACGGCTCGCATCTCGAACTGACCGATCTCCTTGCCATCGCCGACGATCGCGCGCCCGTCGGTCTCGCGCCCGATGCGCGGGTGCGCGTGGTGGCGGCGCGCGCGGTCGTGGACGCGACGGCCGACGGCGACGCGCCGGTCTACGGCGTCAACACCGGCTTCGGCAACTTCGCCGAGACGCGAATTGACAAGGCCGATCTCCCACGGTTGCAGTTGAACTTGCTCAGGAGTCACGCCGCCGGCGTGGATGCGCCACTGCCGGTGCGCACGGTGCGCGCGGCGATGGCGCTGCGCGCCAACGTGCTGGCGAAAGGCTTTTCGGGCATCCGCGTCGAGACGCTGGACGCGCTGCTGGCGTTGCTCAATCACGGCGTGCATCCGCGCGTGCCGAGCCGCGGCTCGGTGGGGGCCAGCGGCGATCTCGCGCCGCTCGCGCACCTGGCGCTGGTGCTGGTCGGCGAGGGCGAAACGGTGGACGGCGTGCCCGGACACGACGCGCTCGCCGCGCATGGCCTGGCGCCGGTCGAGCTCGGCGCGAAAGAAGGCCTCGCGCTCATCAACGGGACACAATTCTCCACGGCCGTGCTGGCCCTGGCGCTGGCCGGCGCCGAACGTCTCAGCCGCTCCGCCGATATCGCCGCGGCGTTGTCCATCGATGCGCTGATGGGCTCGATGCATCCGTTCGAGCCGCGCATGCACGAGCCGCGGCCGTTGCGCGGCCAGGCGACCGCCGCGGACAATGTGGTACGCCTGATGTCCGGAAGCGGCATCAATCTCTCCCACGTCAATTGCGGGCGGGTGCAGGATGCCTATTCCATGCGCTGCGCGCCGCAAGTACACGGCGCGGGGCGCGAAGCGCTCAGTTGGATTCGTCACATCGTCACCACCGAGATGAACGCCGCGACGGACAACCCGATGGTGTTCGCCGAGGACGGTGATATCGTGTCGGGCGGCAACTTTCACGGCGCACCGCTGGCCCTGGCGGCGGATCTGCTCGTGATGGCGGTGGCGCAATTCGCCACGATCAGCGAGCGGCGGTCGGAAAGGCTCGTCAATCCCGCGTTGAGCGGCCTTCCTGCCTTCCTCACCAGGCACGGCGGGTTGGAATCGGGCCTGATGATCGCCCAGGTCACGGCGGCCGCGCTAACGTCCGAGATTAAGACACTGTCTCATCCTGCGTCGGTCGACACCATTCCGACTTCAGCGAACAAGGAAGACCACGTCAGCATGAGCATGCATGCCGCGCTGAAGGCGGAACGGGCCTTGCAGCTGGCGATCAACGTGATTGCGGTGGAAATTCTTTGCGCGTGCCAGGCGATTGACTTGCTTTCGCCGCTTCAGAGCTCGCCGGCGTTGATGGCCACGCACAAAATTGTTCGTACGCGGGTGCCAACGCTCACGAATGACCGATCGCCGGCTCCTGATCTTGTTGCAATTTGCGAATTCATTCGTTCCGGACAACTTGAGTACGCGACCGGCATTGTTGTCAACTGATTTCCATAAAAAATAATTTCCAAAATCAGTTTGACAACGGCAGCACCACTGCTTAGTTTCTTATCTTCGCATCCGCCCCCTCGGATCGGCCGCCCTGCAGATGACCATGATTGCTCGTTCACTCCGCGCGCCGCGCGGCACGTCGCTGACGTGCCAGGGATGGCCACAGGAAGCCGCGCTGCGGATGTTGATGAACAATCTGGATCCCGAAGTTGCCGAACGGCCTGACGAATTGATCGTCTATGGCGGCACCGGCAAGGCCGCGCGCAACTGGCCGGCGTTTGACGCCATCGTCGCGTCGTTGAAAACGCTGGCGCACGACGAAACCCTGCTGGTGCAATCCGGAAAACCCGTCGGCGTGTTCCAGACGCACGCCGGCGCGCCCCGCGTGCTGATCGCCAACGCCAACCTGGTGCCCAAATGGGCGACGTGGGACACCTTCCGCGACCTCGAAGACCGCGGCCTGACGATGTACGGCCAGATGACGGCCGGCAGCTGGATCTATATCGGCACGCAGGGCATCCTCCAGGGCACCTACGAGACCCTGGCCGAAGTGGCGCGGCGCCATTTCAACGGGTCACTGAGTGGAAAGATCGTCGCCACCGCCGGATTGGGCGGGATGGGCGGCGCCCAGCCCCTCGCGGTGACCATGAATGGCGGTGTCGCGCTGGTGGTCGAGGTGGATCCGGTCCGGATCGAGAAGCGGCTCTCTACTAAGTACCTGGATGAGAGCACCGACGACCTGGAACTGGCCATCGAGAAAGCCCGGGCTTATGCGCTCGACGGGGTCGCGCGCTCGATCGGCGTGCTCGGCAATGCCGCCGACATCATTCCCGCTTTCGTGACGCGCGGGTTCACCCCCGACGTGATCACCGATCAGACGTCGGCCCACGACCCGCTGGTCGGCTACGTGCCCAACGGCCTCTCGCTCGCCGAAGCGGCGCGCCTGCGCGCCGCCGATCCGGAGGACTACCAACGTCGATCGATCGCCGCCATGGGCCGTCACGTCGCCGCGATGCGCGAGCTGCAGCGACGCGGCGCGGTCGCGTTCGACTACGGCAACAACATCCGCGCCCAGGCGGTGAAGGCCGGCGTGAGCGACGCGTTCGAGATCCCCGGCTTCGTGCCGGAGTACATCCGCCCGCTGTTCTGCGCGGGCAAGGGACCGTTCCGGTGGGTCGCGCTGTCTGGCGATCCGGAAGACATCCGCGTCACCGATCGCGCCGCGCTCGAGATGTTCCCCGACGATGCCGGGTTGTGCCGGTGGATTGGTCTCGCCGGCGAGCGCGTGCAGTTCCAGGGGTTGCCGGCGCGCATCTGCTGGCTCGGCTACGGCGACCGCGCGCGCTTCGGATTGAAGTTGAACCAGTTGGTGCGGGACGGCGCCGTGACGGCGCCGATCGTGATCGGCCGCGATCATCTTGACACCGGATCGGTGGCGTCGCCGAATCGCGAGACCGAAGGCATGCGCGACGGCAGCGACGCGATTGCCGACTGGCCGATCCTCAACGCGCTGCTCAACGCCTCGGCGGGCGCGACGTGGGTCTCGGTGCACCACGGCGGCGGCGTCGGCATCGGCTATTCGATTCATGCGGGGATGGTGATCGTCGCGGACGGGACGCGCGAGGCCGACGAGCGGCTGGCGCGCGTGCTGACGTGCGATCCGGGCACGGGCGTGGTGCGGCACGCCGATGCCGGGTATCCCGAAGCGCTCAGCACCGCACGCCAACACGGAGTACGGATCCCCATGCAGGAGACGAGCCGATGATGGCTCCCCACGCCGGCCTCGAACGCCGCGTGCTCGCCGCGCTCGACGCGACGCCGGCGCGCATTCCCGTCGTCATTGGCGGCTGCGGCACCGGCCGCACCACCATGCTGCACGCGCTGGCCGATCGCATGGGTCGCGATCAATGCCAGTACGTGGACGTGGAGCGCGCCGCGAGTACGCCCGAACGGTTCCACGAGGCGGTGGCCGCGGCGTCGCCGTTCACGGTGAACGGGCAGCGCGCCGCGGCGCCGCAGGAACCGGCGAGCTCGGCGCGCGCCGCCTTCGATCGCACGCTGGCCCTGGTCAGCCGCGCGCGCGCACAATCCGAAGCGCCGGCGACCTTCCTGCTCGACGAGATCCTCGAGCTGCGCACCTTCGAGAGCTTCCCCGGCTTGCGGCACGTGCTGCGCGAGATGCTGCACGCGATGGCCGAGAGCGGCAACCGTTTCGTGCTGACCACCCGCTACGTGGCGCGGGCGCATCGATTGCTGCGCGACGGGCACGCGCGATTCGAAGTGATCCATCTGCCGCCGCTCGGCAGCGCCGAATGCGCCGCGATGCTGCCGCCGATGGGCGACACGCCGCCGGAGGATCGCGAGTACATGGGCCGCACCATCCAGGCGCTGGCCAACGGCCGCGCCGCCTACGTGCGCGCGCTCGGCGAGGCCACCGGATCGATCAGCGGACGCGGCGGCGATCCGATTAGCGCGCTCACGGCGCTGCTGACCGGCGAAGGCGCGCTCGCGAACTGGTGCGCACATCGGTATGAGCTGCGCCTGCACAAAGCGCGCGGCTACGGCGCGCTGAAGGCGATCCTGGAGATCCTCGCGGAAGAAGAGCCGCTGACGCTCACCGAGGTGGCGCAGCGGCTGCACCGCACGCCGGGCTCGACCAAGGACTACCTGTCGTGGCTCGAGGACGTCGACCTGATCGTCTCGCGGCAGAAGCGCTACAGCTTCGCCGATCCGCTGACGCGGTTGTGGGTGCGGTTGCACTGCCGCCCGGAGCCGCCGTCGGTGGACGAGGTCGCGCGCGAAGTGCAGGCCTACGCGATGGCACGGCTGCCACAGCCGGAACCGGCGCTCGAAATGGCCGGCGCGGGCGCCGGCTATCGCAAGGACTCGGGAATTATTGAAATCGACTGAGGGCTTGAGGTCTTGAGGTCCTGAGGGCTTGGACGCATTTCAAGTCCTCAAGCCCCCAAGTCCTCAAGCCCTCGCGCCGAACCGTTCCGCCGCGCGTGCTTTGGCCTTGGCGGCCTCTTCCTCTCTATTCTTCGGCGCCGCGGTCGTATCGAGATCGTCGATCAGCCGGCGCGCCACCTTCGCCACATCGTCAATGGCCTTGATGAATGCGCGCTCGTTGCTTTTCGACGGCGCGTTGAAGCCGCTCAACTTGCGCACGAACTGCAACGACGCCGCGCGAATCTCGTCATCGGTCGCCGGCGGATCGAAATTGAACAGGGTCTTGATATTTCGACACATGATTCTATTTTCGTTATTCGTTATTCGTTATTCGTTATTGCCTGAAGCGCCAATCGCGCCCCTTCCTGCTCAGCCTCTTTCTTCGTCTTGCCCATGCCCTGCGCAATCACATCATCCCCCACCACCACTTCGACGTGAAACAGCTTGCGGTGGTCGGGGCCGACCTCGCCGGCCACACGGTAGAACGGCAGCGGCCGTCCCATCGCCTGCAGCCGCTCCTGTAAGCGCGACTTGTGATCGCGGCCGAAGTAATCCGGCTCACGCGCCTCTTCGATCTCCGCCGCGAACTCGCGCACCAGGAACTGGCGCGCCGGGTCGAGGCCGCCGTCGATGTAGATCGCCGCGATCAGCGCCTCGCAGGTGTCGGCGAGCAGCGCCTGCTTGCGGCGGCCGCCGGTCTTCTCTTCACCGCGGCCGAGGATCATGTGCTCGCCCAGGCCCAGCTCCTCGGCCATTTCCGCCAGCGACGTGGTCGAGACGAGGTTGGCTTTGATCTTCGACTTCTGTCCCTCGGTATACCGCGGGAACGCGCGGAACAGCGCTTCGGCCACCACCAGGCCCAGCACCGCGTCGCCGAGGAATTCGAGCGACTCGTTGTCGGCCACTCCCCCGCTCGGATCTTCGTGGGCCTTGGACTTGTGCGTCAGTGCGTGCTCGAGCAAGCCGCGATCGCGAAACCGGTAGCCGATGCGCGCCTCGAGGGCGTCGAACTCCTGCGGCAGCGGCACGACGATGCCGCCGCCGACCTGCTCGCGGTGGCTGTCGATGATGCGCACCGCTTCGGCGGCGTCCTCATCGCGGACCGAGATCTGCGTGTCGCCGAGCGGGTTGAGCGCGAACGGAAACAGTCCCGGTGTCGGACCCGACGTGCGCAGCGACTCCACACCGTGGCTGTCGAGCAGCGCTTCCACCACGTTCGCTTCGATATCGGACTGCGTCCGGAAAATCACCGTCAGGCCCGAGGGGCTCACGCCGTGGGTTCTCCCGGGCTGAGCGAGGTCGCCGCCAGTTCGATCGTCAGCGGCGTCGCCGGCTCGATCTTCATCAGGATCATCGTCATGTCATCGTGCTGGTCCGCGCCGGCGGCGAACGCGCGCAGCTCGGCGAGGATGTACGAACGCAGCTGATCGAACGGCAGGTGCGCGTACTGCTCCACCACCTGGGCGAGCCGCGCTTCACCGAAGCAATCGAACGCTTCGTTCATGGTCTCGGAGATGCCGTCGGTGAACCACACCACCAGGTCGCCGGGCGCGAGCGCAATGGTCTGCTCCTGCAGCAACGCGTCGAACATCGTGCCATCGTCGATCTGCAGGCCGACGACGAGGCCATCGGGGACCAGCATGCGTGCCTTGCGCATGCCGGCGGGCTGATTGGCCGGCACGTGGATCAACGGGCAGTGCCCGGCGCGCGCGAAGGTCATCTCGCGGCGCTCGACGTCGATCACCCCGTACGACATGGTGATGAAGCTCTTGCCGTCGAGGTTCGCCGACACCACCTTGTTGACGGCGGAGAGAAACGCCTTGGGCTCGTGGTGGAAGCGCGCCAGCGACTGCACGATCACCTTGAGCTGCGCCATGTAGAGGCCGGCGGCGAGGCCCTTGCCCGCGACATCAGCGATCAACATGCCCATCATCGAATCGGTGATCGGCAGGAAGTCGTAGTAGTCCCCCGCCACCTCGCGCGCGGGCTGCAAGAACGCCGTGACCTCCAGGCCCTTCATGTGCGGCGAGCCGGAGGGTAGCAGCTTTTGCTGGATCTCGCGGGCCGCGAACATTTCCTGCTCGAGGCGGCCCTTCTCGGCCATCTCGCCGAGCAGCGTCGTCACTTCGCCGGTCATCAGGTTGAACGATTCCGCGAGCTCGCCCAGCTGATCGCGCGCGCGCACGGGAATCTGGTGACCGAAGTTGCCGGCCCGCACGTGCTGCGTGCCGGTGAACAGGTCGTGCACGGCGCCGGTGATCTGCCGCGCCAGCACGAAGCCGATCACCAGCGCCACGAACTGGATGACCAGGAACAGGCCGCCGACCACGGCCAGCACGAGCAGCAGCAACTGCCCGAAGTTCATCGGGCCGAGGCCCGTCGGCGACACCACCGAGATGCGGTCGTAGATCTCCCAGATGTTGATCAGGATCTGGACCGACGCACTCTCGGGCTCGCCGGTCGGCCAATCCACGTGATTGAGAAACACCACCCACCGTGCCTGGCGGAGCGACAGCACGGGCCCCTGGTCGGTCTCGACGGGACGGTCCTCCAGCGAGCGGCCGATCGCTGGCTGGACGCCTCCCGCCAGCAACGCGGTGACTTCACCCAGGCGGATGCCGGTTTCCTCCTGAATGCGGCGCTCGATGGTCGCGGACATCGGCATGTCGAGCACGACGGCCCAGGCCGGCGTCTGGACTTCGGGCAACGCCACCGCCCTCATCACGAGGCGCGTGTGCTCCTCGGAGCCCGCCCCGCTGCCTGACGGCGCGTTGTAGGCAACGATGCCGGCGAACCCGTCGCACCCGACCCACTTCGGCAGCGTGGCCGGCGGCGCCAGGTGGCCCCATGGTCCCGCCACGATCGGCAGCGCGGCCGGCAGCGTGCGTGGCGCCCGCGCCGGGTTGGCCGCGGTCGGCTTGCACGCCAGGCCTGGCACGGGAATGACGGCCAGCGAGACGTACGGATAACGCGTTTCGGTGCTGGCCTGGCGCCGCTCCAGCGCCTCGGCGATCTGATCCGGCGTGCCGCTGCGTTGCACTTCGAGCTGCACGGTTTGCGCGAGAAAGCGCGCCTGCTCCGTCAGGTTGCGGACCCGCGACTGCACGAGATACGAGCTGACGTTAAACGCGAAGATCAGCCCGGCCAGCAGGAAGAAGGTGATCACCAGCAGCGCCGGCACCACGCCCACGAACACGTAGGACAGGATCAGCTTGCGGCGGACGCGCCACAGCAGGCGCCGCTTCGCCCACACTGCAAAGCGCGTCAGTCCGTAGGCGGCCGCGAACAGCAGCGCGAGGCTGCCGACCATGTCGATGGCGTCAAGCCACGCCGGCAGCGTGACGGCGAAACCGAGCGGCCAGGTGATGGCCTTGATCGCGACGCCGAGCACGAGGGCGCGGCCGGGAAAGGTCTTGAGGAGCCACGTGCGCCGCACGCTCCACCGCGACGGCGTGTCGCCGGGCAGCAACGCTCTTGGTCGTACGGGGTCGCTCATCGGGCGGTTACCAGAGTATCCTCTTTTTGTACACGAAGGACACCAACGCTCACCCAGGACGCGACGAGACGACACCGCCCATGAAACTCGACGACACCGCGCGCTTTAGTACCGTTTGCATTCACGCCGGACAGGAACCCGATCCCGCGACCGGCGCGATCATCACGCCGATTTACCAGACCTCGACCTACGTCCAGGACGGTCTCGGCCAGCCGCATGCGGGCTTCGAGTACGGCCGCACGCAGAACCCGACGCGGATGGCGCTCGAGCGCAACATTGCCGCCATCGAAGCGGGCACCGCCGCGTTCGCGTTTGCCTCGGGAATGGCCGCCATCGACGCGCTGTTGACGCGCCTGCAATCCGGCGACCACGTCCTGGTCGGCGACAATACCTACGGCGGCACCTTCCGCCTGTTCGAGAAGGTCCGGCGCAAGTTCGGCCTCGACTTTACTTACGTCGACACGTCACAGCCGGAGCTGGTCGAGCCGGCGATCAAGGCGAACACCAAATACCTCTTTCTCGAAACGCCGACCAACCCGATGCTGCACCTCACCGACATTCAATGCGTGAGCGCGATCGCGCATCGCAAGAACGTCCGCGTCGTGGTCGACAACACGTTTGCCAGCCCGTATCTCCAGCGCCCGCTGACGCTCGGCGCCGACATCGTGCTGCACAGCACCACCAAGTTCCTCAACGGCCATAGCGACAGCGTGGGCGGCGTCGTGATCCTCAAGCACCAGGACGACGTGGACTGGATCAAGTTCGTGCAGAACGCGGCGGGGGCCATCCTCGGACCGATGGATTCCTGGCTGATCCTGCGCGGCACCAAGACGCTCACCGTCCGCATGGAGCGGACCAACGAGAACGCCCAGGCGATCGCCGATTACCTCGACCGACACCCCAAGGTGACACGCACGATCTATCCCGGCCTCAAATCCCATCCGCATCACGGGCTCGCGCGCAAGCAGATGAACGGATTTGGCGGCTTGATCTCCTTTGATGTCGGCTCGCTCGACCACGCGAAGGCGGTGCTCAACCGCGTGAAGCTGATGGCGCTCGCCGAAAGCCTGGGCGGAGTCGAGACGTTGATCTCGCACCCGGCGATCATGACGCACGCCTCGGTGCCGCCGGATCGCCGCGCCATGCTCGGCATCACCGACGGGTTGATTCGCATTTCCGTCGGCATCGAGGACGTTGAGGATCTCGAGGCCGATCTCGAGCAGGCTTTGTCGGCCCTCTAGGGCTTGGGACTTGGGGCTTGGGGCTTGGGGCCTGATACACGTTTCGTCGTCGTGCTGACTACGTTCCCGGTTGATCGAGATGTGGATCAATTCGCGCAAACGCTGGTCAGAGAAAAGCTGGCGGCGTGCGTGAACGTGCTGCCGGTAATGCGATCGGTCTATTCGTGGAAGGGAACGCTCGAGACGAGTGACGAGCGTCAGGTGGTCATTAAGACATCATCCGGCCGCGTTGCAGATCTCGAACGCCGCGTGAAGGCTCTTCATCCCTACGAGATCCCCGAGTTCGTTGTGATTCCGATCGTCGAAGGCAGCCACGACTACCTGGCGTGGATCTCCGAAAACACTATTTAAGTAAGGCCCCAAGCCCCAGGCCCCAAGTCCCACCCGTATTGCCTTCTACCCGTAAAACCGTTTTTCCTGTTGCATGGGTAAACGGTTTGGTGTAAATATGTGCACACGGGTCACCGTTTTACTGTCTTGCCGTTATGCCGTATGAGTGGATACACTCTCATCCGTATTGGCGGCGAAGCGGACTGACAGCGACACGGTGAAAACGACCGTCGAGCTCCCGGGGGAGCTTTGGCGGGCCGCGAAGATTCGGGCCATGGATGAACGGGCCGATCTTCGAACGGTGCTGATTCGCGCGCTCGAGCACTACCTGCGCGGCAGCGAACCGGAACGGCCCGCGCGTGCCAGTCCGCCGAGCCCATGACCGACCGAGACGAGCCACTACCGAAACCCACGGCGCCACCGAAGCCGACGCTTGCCAGTCGGGGCCGGCGACTTCTCCGTCACATCCTCCTCTTCATCACGCTCGTCATCGTGGTCGACGCCATCGCCGGCGAGAAAGGCCTGCTCGCGCTGCTCGAAGCCCGGCGTGAATATGCCGCGCTCGAGCGGTCGCTCGAACGCGCCCGCACCGAAAACGCTCAGCTGCGCGAGACCGCGCGGCGCCTCCGCGAAGACCCCTCCGCTATCGAAGAAGCCGCCCGCCGCGAGCTTGGTCTGATCAAGCCCGGCGAAGTGCTCTTCATCGTGAAAGACGTAAAATAGATCTCAGATCTCGGATCTCAGATTTCAGAAGTGAGTTCTGCGTGCTGCCTTTTGCATCCCATTTGATAGGCTTGAGGTTTCCGAGGAGGACTCATGGCACGTCAGGCAGAAGCGGAATGGAAGGGCGATCTCAAGGGCGGTACCGGCCGCGTCAAGACCGGCAGCGGCGGTTACGAGGGTAACTACTCGTTCGCGACCCGCTTTGAAAACGGCGCCGGCGCCAACCCGGAAGAACTGCTCGGCGCGGCGCATGCCGGCTGCTTTTCGATGGCCCTCGCCAACTCGCTCGCGACGGCGGGCTTCACGCCGACGAGCATCAAGACCAAGGCCGATGTGCACCTCAACAAGGACGACCAGGGCTTTCTGATCAACCTGGTGGAGCTCACCGTCGATGCCGTGGTGCCGAAGGTCGACAACGCCACGTTCCAGCAGCACGTCGAGAAGACCAAGACCGGCTGCATCATCTCGCGCGCGCTTGGCGCCATCCCGACGATGAACGTCAAGGCCACCCTGAAGAATTGACCGAGATCGTTTACACGACGCCGACGGTCAAGAAGCTTGGCGTCAAACCCGGGTTCAAGGTGTCGCTGCTCGCCTCGCCGCGGGGCTTCAGCGGCACCTTGAAGCCGATGCCCGCCAAAGTACGTTTCACCGCCCGTCCCGAAGGCGACGCGGACCTGTTCATCGCGTTCGCCAAGACCGCTGCCGAGTTGCAGGCCCACCTGTTTGCGGTGACCGGCGTGGCGAAGACGCAGACGCTCTGGCTGGCGTGGCCGAAAAAGGCCTCCGGAGTGAAATCCGACCTCGATGGCAATGTCGTCCGCGAGACCGGGCTCCGCGCCGGGTGGGTGGACTTCAAGGTTTGCGCGATCAACGACATCTGGTCCGGCCTGGCCTTCAAACGCCGCAAAAGGTGAAAAGTGAACCTGCTTCCCTTTTACGAATCCCGTAAAGACCAGCCAACCGACATGAATGGCCCGCCGTCAAAGGGCCCATGGGATTGCTGTCTTCGCTCAGCCGCGACCTGACATTCGCCCTCAGGCAGATGCGACAGACGCCGATCGTGAGCGGCGTAGCGCTGCTCTCGCTGGCGCTCGGCATCGGCGCCAACGTGGCCATTTTTTCACTAGTGAACGCGCTGATGCTGAAGGCGCTGCCGGTGCAAGAGCCGGATCGCCTCGTCGTGCTCGCCTACGACTACCGGCCGACGCCCAGCCAGTCCATGACGAACGTGCAGTGGGAATACCTGCGCGATCACCAGGACGTCTTCTCCGGCATGCTGGTGACCGGCGGCTCGCGTTTCAACCTCAACACCGGCGGCGAGTCCCGGCGGGTGGATGGCGTCTTCGTCAACGGCCGCTACTTCGACACGCTGGGCGTCAACCCGATCCTGGGCCGCGGGTTCACGGTCGAAGACGATCGACGGGGCGGCGGCACGGACGGCCCGGTCGCGGTGATCAGCTACGGGTTCTGGCAGCGCGAGTACGGTGGCGATCGATCGGTCGTCGGCCAACCGCTGACGCTCGACGGCCATCCATTCACCATCGTCGGTGTCGCGCCGCGCGAGTTCTTTGGCGTGCAAGTCGGCCGTGCCTTCGACGTCGCGGTGCCTCTCGGCACCGAACCGATTATCCGCGGCGCCGAAAGCTCCCTCGATCGGCGCAGCTTCTGGTGGCTCACCATCATCGCGCGGCTCGCGCCTGGCCAGACTATCGAGCAGGCGCAGACACGCTTGCAGGGGATGCAGCCGCAACTGCGGGACGCGACGATGCCACAGGATTGGCGGCCGCAAGACCAAGCGGAGTACATCAAGGAGCCGTTGGTGCTGGCGCCGGCGTCCACCGGCATCTCGTTTCTCCGCGCGCGTTACAGCCAGCCGCTATCTGTGCTGCTCGGCATCGTCGGCCTGGTCCTGACGATCGCGTGCGCGAACATGGCCAACCTGCTACTGGCGCAGTCGGTGGCGCGGCGGAGGGAGCTGGCGGTGCGGCTGTCGCTCGGCGCCGGGCGCTTCCAGCTGGTACGGCAGCTGCTGGTCGAGAGCATCATGCTGTCGATGCTCGGAGCCGCGCTCGGTCTGTTGCTGGCGGCGTGGGCCAGCCGAGCGCTGGTGGCGATGCTGTCCACCCGCACCAACCTGCTGGCGCTCGACCTGTCGATGGACTGGCGGGTGTTCGGATTCGGCGCCGCGATCGGCGCGATCACCGGCCTGCTGTTCGGCGTGGTGCCGGCGCTGCACGGCACGAAGCTCTCCCCCGCGGATGCCTTGCGTGATCATTCACGCGGCATCGTCAGCGGCGGCGGCAAGTTGAACGTCGGCCACGGCCTCGTGGCGCTGCAGGTGGCGCTGTCGTTCGTGCTGGTGTTCGGGTCGATCTTGTTCGTGCGCACGCTCGTCGATCTCACGTCACAGCCGATGGGATTCGAATCTGACCGGGTGTTGCTGGCCGGCATTGACCTGCGGCGAACCGGCACCCCTCCCGAGACACGCTGGAGCGTCTACCTGCGGCTGCGCGATGCGGTGGCGGCGGTTCCTGGCGTGGAGTCAGCAGCGGCCACCGCAATCACGCCGATCAGCAACTCGTCGTGGAACCAGCGGATCGCGGTCCCCGGCTACGAGGGGTCGGACCGCGAGCGCCTCTCGATGTTCAACAGCGTCACGCCGGACTACTTCCGCACGCTCGGCACGCCCCTTCTCGCCGGTCGGGACGTCAGCGCTGCCGACACCGGCGGCCGCCCGCCCGTGGCGCTCGTCAACGAGGCGTTCGTCAAGAAATTCGTCGCCGGCCAGAACCCTGTCGGCCGGACCTTCGTGGTCGAACAGTACGGCCAGTCGCGCAAGGACACGCAGCTCGAGATCGTCGGGCTGGTGGCCGACGCCAAGTACCGCACGCTGCGCGAAACGATCCAGCCCACGGCGTATGTCTCGATGGCGCAGTACGACAGCCCGTTCTCCTCGATGTGGATGCCGATCAAGACGGCCGGCCCGCCGCTGGCCTCGCGGGCGGCGGTGCTGGACGCGATCGGGACGGTGCACAAGGACATCGTCGTCAACTTCAAGACCATGGACGAGGACCTGAGCGCCGCGGTGATGCAGGAGCGGCTCGTGGCGACGCTGTCGGCGTTCTTCGGCGGCCTCGCCCTGCTGCTCGCCGCGCTCGGTCTCTACGGCGTGATGTCGTACTCGGTGAGCCGCCGGCGCAACGAGATCGGCATCCGCATGGCGCTCGGCGCAGAGCCGGACCGGGTCATCATGCTCGTCCTGCGCCACGTCGCCCTGATCACCCTGGTCGGCCTGATTGCCGGCGCGGCCGGAGCGATCGGCACCGGCCGCTTCATCAACTCCCTGCTCTTCAACCTCGCCACCTACGATCGGACGATGATCGCGGTGACAGCGGTGACGCTGGCGGCCGCCGCGGCGATTGCGGGCTACCTGCCGGCGCGGCGTGCCGCGCGCATCGATCCGATGACGGCACTTCGAGACGAATAGATGCGCATCATTTCCTCTGTCACGCAGGATCTGCGGCTCGCCGTTCGACAGGCCCGCCGCACGCCGGTGGTCAGCAGCGTGGCGTTGCTGTCCCTGGCGCTCGGCATTGGCGCTAACGTGGCGATCTTCTCGCTCGTCAACTCGTTGATGCTGCGGTCACTGCCCGTGCACGAACCCGATCGCCTGGTGGTGCTGGGCCGCGAGGATGGCTACGGCGTCAACGGCCAGGCCAGCACGTCATTCACGCACCCGCACTTCGAATACCTTCGCGACCATCAGAACCTGTTCACGGGCGTCATGGCCGCCGGGTTTGCCCGCTTCAATCTCAGCACCGGCGGCGAGGCTCGCGTCATACCTGGTCTCTATGTGAACGCGTCGTTCCTGGACACGCTCGGCGTGACGCCGGTCGTCGGCCGCAACTTCACCGCGGCGGACGATCGGCGCGGCGGCGGCCCGGATGGCCCGGTCGCGATACTGAACTACGGGTTCTGGCAGCGCCAGTACGGCGGCGATCGATCGGTGATCGGCCGCACTATCGCGCTCGACGGTCACCCCTTCACCGTGATCGGCATCACGCCCCAGGACTTCTTCGGTGTCCGTGTCGGCTTGAGCTTCGACGTGATGGTCCCCATCGGCAATGAACCGGTCATCCGCGCTGCCGAGAGCTCATTCGGGAGGCCGACCAGCTGGTGGCTGACGGTCTTCGCGCGGCTCGCGCCCGGAGACTCACGGACACGCGCGGAAGAGCGTCTCAACGCGCTCGTCCCTTCGATGCGCGCGGCAACGATGCCGCCCACTTATCAAGGCGAGGACCGCGAGCAGTATCTCACCGAGCGATTCGTGCTCGGTCCGGCGGCAGCCGGCATCTCGTCGCTTCGCGATCGCTACAGCCGCCCGCTGTTCGTGCTCCTCGGCATCGTGGCCCTGGTGCTGACCATTGCCTGCGCAAACATGGCGAACCTGCTGATGGCCCAGGCCGCGGCGCGCCGGCGCGAGATCGCCGTGCGGCTCTCGCTTGGCGCCAAACGCGGGCACCTGATTCGACAGCTGCTGACGGAAAGCCTGGCGCTCTCGCTGCTCGGCTCTGCGGCGGGCCTGCTCGTCTCACTACTGGGCACGCGCGCCATCGTGGCGCTGCTGACGACGCGAACCAACGGCATGGTCCTCGACGTCACGAGGGATTGGCGCGTCTTCGCCTTCGCGGCGGCAATTGGCGTGGTGACCGGCCTGCTCTTTGGCGTGATACCGGCGACCCGCGGCACCGGCCTGACGCCGGCGGACGCATTGCGCGATCACTCGCGCGGCATCGCCGGCGGTGGCAGCGGGTTGAGTGCGAGCGCGCTGGTCGCCGTGCAGATTGCGCTGTCGTTCGTGCTGGTGCTCGGCTCCATCCTGTTCGTGCGCACGCTGGTCGGCTTGACCACGCAGCGCACGGGATTGCAGTCCTCCAGCGTCCTGCTCGGTTCGATCGACCTGCGGCGAACCGGCGCCGCACCGGAGGTGCGCGGGCGGATGTTCGAGCAGGTGCGAGATGCGGTCGCGGCCATCCCCGGCGTCGAGTCGGCCGCGGCGTCGTTCGTGACGCCGCTGAGCGGGAGCACCTGGATGTTGCAGGCCGAGGTGCCCGGCTTCCAGGGCGTGGGCCGCGAACGCAGTTCGATGTTCAACGCGGTCACCGACAGGTACTTCAAGACCTTCGGCACGCCGGTGATCGCCGGCCGCGACTTCACCGCGACCGACGCGACGCGCCGCCCGAAGGTGATGATCGTCAACGAAGCCTTCGCGAAGAAATACTTCGCGGGCGAGAACCCCATCGGGCGCACCTTCACGCTCGAAGGATTCGGCCGCAACCCGACACCGAGTCTCGTGGAAGTGATCGGACTGGTCGCGGATGCGAAGTACCAGGCCCTGCGTGAAGCGCCGCGGCCGACGATGTACGGCGCGTTCTCGCAGCAGGACTCGATCGGCACGTCAACGCGGCTGGCGATCCGCACCACCGGCTCGCCCTGGGACTCGCGTCACGCCGTGCTGGACGCGATCGCCGCCGTACACCAGGACATCGTCGTCGATCTGCGCGCGTTCGACGAGGACGTCAATGCCGGCCTCCTGCAGGAGCGCCTGGTCGCGTTCCTGTCGGTCTTCTTCGGCGCGCTGGCGCTGCTGCTGGCCGCCCTCGGCCTCTACGGCGTGATGTCGTACACGGTGCTGCGGCGGCGCACCGAGATCGGCATTCGCATGGCGCTCGGCGCGGAACCCGACAGCGTGATCAGGCTGGTGCTCAGGCACGTGGCGGTGATTACCGCGATCGGCATCATCATCGGCGTCGCCGGCGCCGTCGGAACTGGCCGCGTCATCAACACGCTGTTGTTCAACCTCGCCACCGACGACCGGACGATGATCGCGGTGACGGCGGTGACGCTGGCGGCCGCCGCTGCGATCGCGGGCTACCTGCCGGCGCGGCGTGCCGCGCGCATCGATCCGATGGCAGCCCTTCGCGTTGAGTAGAGCCAGTTCGTTTTCACAGAAGATCAGAAGGCAAGAAGAGACTTCTAGTCCTTGCCGACCTTCGTTTCTTCTGTAGATCTCATTTCAATCACGAATTCGGCAGCATCATCCGCCGATTGATCGACGGCCCTGCCGCCGCCGATCTGCAGGTCGCGCCAGCGCAGCGGACCATCGACGCCAATCACCGCCAAGACGACGCGCGACCGTGAACGCTCGACGCGGACTTCCATGAAGCTCTGAAAGTACGGCGCGCGGTTGAAGTCAAAGACCGCCGACAACGCTTCCACCGAGAACGGCCACGCGCCAAAGCGGCGCACCCACCACCACGCCGGCCACTTCCAGAAGGGCGTCTCGGCGTCGAGCTTGGCGCGGAGCGCATCGGTTCGCGGATAGAACGCGTAGTCGGTGAACGCCGGGCGCTTGGGCCAATCGAGCGCGGTGCCGATGCTCAAGTACGCGCCTCCCCCGCCGTTGACGACGTAGTGGGTGGGGGCGGTGCTGCTGCCATCAATGTAGTGCTCGAAGTCGTGCGTGTCGCCGGCCATCATGACGCGGACGCCGCGCGACCGCAGCAGCTCGTGCACGCGCGCGAACGAGTCGTCTCTTCGGCGATCGCGACCCTCCGTCGCTAAAGCGTCGGAGCGCAAGCCAGAGGCGTAGAAGGGATGGCCGAGAATGGCCATGGTGAAGTTCCCTTCGGCGCGGCCAAGCGCCGCGCGCAACCACGCCAGTTGCCGCTGGTCCACGGCGCGCTGGATGCCAGTATCGATCGCGACGAGCGAGAACCCCTCACTGTGCAACTCGAAGAAGGGCCCGTGCTGCCGGCCCGCTGGGACGCGGTAGACCGCGCGCAGCCGCGCGGCAGCCGCGATCAACCGATCGATGCGATCGCCGGTCGTGCTCGACAGGCTCAGGTCCGACTCGACGCGCGCATCAATCGCGGCACGCGCCGTCCTCGGGTCCATCAGGTTGGCGGCAAATCCATCGAGCGCGTTGAACCAGTCGTGATTCCCCGGCACCGCGTAGATCGGCTTCTCGACGCCCTTGAGCGGCAGGTAGAAATTCGCCTCGTAATCCTTCATCTGGCCGAGCGGATACACCACGTCCGAGGCGATCACCACGAACCTGACGGCGTCCTGGCGCGCCGCGGCCAGCACCTGGTCGCGCAGCGCGTGCTGCGACGGATCGCCTTCGCCTGGATCGCCGATGACGAGAAACGAGAAGTCGGCCCCGGCGCCGACGCCATCCGGCGCCACCGCGAACACCCCTTCCGCCTCGACGCTGGCGGCGCCGCGGGCCGCCACGATCGCGTCGATCATCGCGCCGCGCCACTCGTCGACGCGCGTCTCGGCGATCTTCTGCCACGCCGCGGTGGCCCAGTTTTCACTATTGAAGTACCAGCTGAATCCCCAGATGGGGTGCACCGCGATCAGGACGGCGGTGATCGGCAATCCGGCGCGGATCATCTGCCGCACCGCGCCGGGCAGGGTGTTGTTCTCGAGATCGCGCGCCACCTGCCGGCGCAGGCGGAGCTCAGCCCACCGGCGGAGCGCACGCTCACTCCACCGCTGGTGCACCTCGGGCGAGGTGTCCTCGAGCAGGCGGCGCCACACCGCGCGTTCGGCCGGGCGGGTCAGCCGGTGCCATAACAGCGACAGCGGATATAACACCACCACCGCGAGCACGAGCGCCGCCACGATGTCGCCGAGGGTGGCCGCCGCGGGCGAGAGCATGCCCAGCCACGTCCATTCCGCGTCGAGACGCCCGACGTGAATGGCGAAGAACACCACCACGAAAATCACGCTCCAATAGAAATCGGTCGGGGCGCGAGACGCGGCGTCGGCCATGGCTTCGCGATGGATGAACCCGATGATCGGATGCGGCGGCAAGCCCAGCTTCCGATCGGGATGCCGATCCTCGATCCGGGCAAAAGCATCGGCATCGCTCGGCGACGGCGCAAACATCGTTTGCCACCCCGAGGCCGCCATGCGCAGGCCGAGCAGCATGCCAAAGCCGAGGGGACCGATCCCGTCCCGCAGGGCCCACACCACCAACGCCAGCAGGATGTTCGCCAGCCCGTTGATCAGGTCCCACAACCCGCCTTCGCCGGAGGGCTTCGGCGGGGCAAGCCGTTTGTGGTCGACGCTGGTGCCGCGAATGGCGCGCGCCACGTTGACGCCGCCGTCGGCCGCCAGTACGAGGCTCACCACCACCATCAAGCCGCTGAAGGCGAACGCGGATTGCATCGAGACCAGCGCGCCGGCAAGCACCGACATCACGCCGCTGCTGTAATGCGTGCGGGTATTTCCTGACAGCCACGCGTCGACTAACTCGACGATGCCCGAGAGGAAAATGGCGGCGCCGACGATCGGGACGCCCCAGACCGAGGAGAAGAGCGGCGCGATCGTGGCGATCGCGCCGAGCGTGAACAGGAGAACGCCGTCAAACCTGGCGGAGGGCCGCACTCGGTGCGGATCTTATTCCAGAGTGTTAGGATCAGCGTGAAGGAACACACCATGGCGCACCCCGGACGCAACGACCCGTGCCCCTGCGGCAGCGGCAAGAAATACAAGAAGTGCTGCGAGCTCAAGCAGCAGAACACCCGCGGCAACACGCTGCTGTTGATCATCGTGGGCCTGCTGATGGCGGCCGGCGTGGTGGCGGGCATCACCGCGTTCACCACGGAGCGTGGACACGCCGGGCGAACGCAAGGGGTGTGGTCGCCCGAGCACGGTCATTATCACTAGAGAATCTGGCTCAGCCATTGCATGAAGCGAGGCATGCGATGGATCGCGCTGAACGTGATCGCCCGCTCCATCCGGACTTCGGTCCGCCGCCGTTTGGCATTCCGTACGTCGGCGGCGGCGGCGGTGAACCGCGGACGCCGGTGGCGTTCGTCGAGTTGGGCGACGAGAGCGATCGCGGGTTCATATCTCGCGCTTCCCGGGTTACATCCAGAACATCTTCCGCGCCATGCAGACCCATGGCCTGGTCATCGCGGACAACTGCAGCGACATGTTCATTTCCGGCGCGATGGATCCGCGATGGAACAACGACGAGCTCAACCCGGCGTTTCGCGGCTTGACCGCCGGTGATTTCGAGGTGATCCACCTCGGCTGGCGTTGATCAGGCTCATCACGCGGTACCGCCGGCGAATGGATTCGGCGGCCGCCTCAGGCGGTAGTAGCCAACGGCGAGGAGGCCCAGGGTCAGCACCAGGACGAACACCTGGGGCAGGGTAGGCACATTGATGCCGAAGACGAACGCGAACGGATGATTCGTGAAGCACCCCAAGGTGTCCGCGACGCGTATCACGAATGTCTCGTTTATGCCCGCTGTAGGTGTGCCACTCAGCACCCCGGTCGAAGACAAGGTCAGGCCCGCGGGTAACGTCCCGCCCGATTCGACCAGCGTGAAGGCGTACGGCGCAGTTCCCGAAACGCCCGCGAGTTGCTGGGAGTACGCCTCACCCACGGCGCCGAATGGCAACGCCGCCGGCGTGACGTCAATGACAGGACATCCCGCCGGCGGCACTGCGGCCGCGCTCGAGCAGCCCGATACCGTGTTGGTGCCCGCAAAGATGACCTGGGCCGGATCGGTCGTCAACGCCCGTCCCGTAAGCGCCGCGCCCACGCCGAGTGAAATGCCCGCGTTTGACACGACGTTGCCGACGAACGTCGGGCCGTTGAGAGTCGCCTGGGTCGGGACGCGCCACCACACATTACACGGGTCCACACCGGGCCCGAGAATGACGCTCGACGTGACCGCAGTGGTAAGGTCGCTGTTCAACGTGAAAATGTACAGGCCCGGAGTGAGCAACGTGATGCTGCTTCCGGCGGGAATGATGGCGGTGCCGACGCTGACGAAGTACTTGCCGGGCGGATAGTCCCCGTCCGCCGTCGGGCCGCTGATGGAGAGGTCTGCGCCGGTGACGATGCCACCCGCCGGCGCCATCGCCGCTGAATCGTACAGGATTTGCGCGGCGGCGGCGGCCGCGATCGCGAACGCGTCGTTGCCATGATTGGCGAATGGCGCCAGAATCGTGGCGTTGGCTGGATGTCCGGTAATAAACGTGGCCGCCGCAGGATCAATGCCGACGTCGCCGTTGATCGTCGAACCGGCGCCGTTGAAGTGCACACCCGCACCGCCAACGACGGCGAAGCTCTGCGCGGCGCCGGCAGTCTGGGCCCAGGTACCCGACGGCGTGCATAACAGCGCGACCAGCGCGAGACCAAATACCGATTTTACGTAGTGATATGCCATGCGTCGATGGGCTCCTGACCCGCAGCGTCGAAACCAGAAAATACCCGGCCCTGCGGTTTCAAAACTGTTCAATATTGAACAGTCTTGACTCTTGCGCATCCGGTACGTTGACGGCCGGATGCACGAGCGTGAGCAGCCGATGCTGTATTCGGTCGACTTGTCGGGTTGCACGCGGATCGAGAGTCTTTCGCCCGACGAAGTGTCGGTGGCGTTCGTCAAGGCGCTGACCAATGCCGGCGCCACGGTGGTGCAGGCGCTTTCCCACTGCTTCCCTGGTGAGGGGCTCACCAGCGTCCTGATCCTGGCCGAATCGCACGCGATCCTGCACACGTGGCCCGAGACGGGCACCGTCAACATCGACATCTTTTCGTGCTCCACGAGATTGAAGAGTCTGGCCGCGATTGCCGAGCTAGGGCGTTCGTTTGGGGCGGCGTCGGTGTCGATCCAGGAGATTCCGCGTGCCGACGGCCACCGCGAGTCGGCGATCGCCCGCCGCTGAATTTGTCGTTCGGGTCCTGGTCAGCAGCCTGGCCGCCTTCGCTCTGCTGCGTTTGAGCTGGACCGACGCGCACCTCATCCTTCCCGTCACACAAATGCAGGGCGCATGGGCGCTGGCGATCTTCGGAACGCCGGCCTTGCCGGTCGCGGTGACGAACGCATGCAGTGGCGCCGATGCCATCGCCTTGTGCGCCGGCGCCGTCCTGGCCTATCCCGTGGCGTGGCGCGCGCGGCTCGCGGGTCTCGCTGGAGGCCTCGCGATGATCCTCGTGCTCAATACCGTGCGCATCGGCACGCTGAGCCTGATGGTGGCATCGCCACGATCGTTCGACGTGGTGCACGTCTACATCTGGCCCACTGTGCTCACGCTCGCGATCGCGGCATACGTGTTCACCTGGATGCACATCGCCGACCGGGCGAGCCGTCAGCTCCACGCCGCCCACGATCGCGAACCGCTCGGCGCGCCGCACACGGTGACACCATCCCGGCGATTCATCGTCCTCACGGCGACGTTGGTGGTGTTGTTCGCCGCGGCCTCCCCTCTTTATCTCGACAGCCGGGTGGTTCTTGCGGCGGGTGCATTCCTGGCGCAAGTCACCGCCGCGATCCTCGTGACAGCCGGCATCGATGCGCACGCCACCGGCCACGTGATGGTGACGGCCCGGGGCGCGTTCGGCGTCACCCAGGAATGCATCGCGACGCCACTCATTCCGGTGTACGTCGCCGCGGTGTGCGCCTATGCGACGTCGCGGACCCGAATGACGGCGGGCCTGATCGCGACGCTGCCGCTGTTCACCGCGCTTGGCGTCGCGCGCTTGTTGTTGGTGGCGTTACCCACGACGCTCATGTCCGCGCCGATGTTCCTCGTGCATGCGTTCTACCAGCTCCTGCTTGGCGTGGTGGTGGTGTACATCGCGGCAACGTGGCGGCACGGCAGCAGGAGGGCGCCGGCCTACGCCGCGGCCGGGGTCTCGGCGGGCCTGCTGTTCGTGTGGCTCCTCGGGCCCCTCTACACCTTCATCGTGACGCCGGGAGTGGGCACCGCGCTCGACGATCCACAGGGCGCGGTGGCATTTCTCCCCGCGTTTCAAGCGGGCCTGTATCTGTCGCTATGCGTTGCGGCGTTCGTGACCACGCGTTGGAGTCGCGTGGTGACTGGCTTCGGCCTGCTCGCGGTGACGCAAATCACGGGACTGGTGGCGCTACACGCGCTGGCGCTCGGCGGCCTCAGCGCGCAGGTTCGCGATGTGCGCGCGTGGGCGGTGGCCGGCCCGGTCTTGATCTTCGCGGCGGTCGTGTCCCATGCCAGGCCGGGCCGCTGAAGTGTCCGCGGTGATCGCGCTGGCCACGATCGTGACGATCGTAGTGGCTACACCGGTGCTGCGTGCGCCGTCGGCTCGCGTGTTCGGCGCAGAGATCGTCGGCCGCCATCACGATCCGTTCACCGCGATGCAGCAGTTTGCACGACCGCTTCACAATAGCGTGTACTCGCAGCCAATCACCGACGTCAGCGGCGCCGTGATCGCGCGCGTGGCGGACCCGGTCGCGGCGTATAACTGGCTGGTCCTCCTCAGCTTTCCCTTGGCGGCCCTGGCGGCGTACCTGCTGGCTCGCCATTTCGTGCTCTCGCATGCCGGTGCGATGGTCGCGGCCATGGCCTTCGCCTTCTCGCCGTTTCACCTCGCGCATGCCGCATATCACCCGCACATCGCGCAAGTGCAATGGCTGCCGCTCTACCTGCTGGCGTTGTGGCGCTGCCTCGATGTGGCCTCGCCCGGCGCGATCGCCGCGCTGTGCGCGACGGCGGTGGCCGTCGTGCTGTCGAATTTTTATGGCGGCTTGATCGCCATGGTGATCACCCCGGTTGCCGTGGGCAGCTATTGGACGATCACGCGGCGCAGTGGCGCGCGCCCGATACGACGGCTCAGCCTGACGGTCGGCGGTCTGGGGATTATTGCCGCCGCCGGGATGACCTATGCCTGGTGGGCCGCCAGGGCGGTGGTCAGCAACCCGGCGAACTTCGCCGTATCACAGCTCGACCTCTCCCGATACGGCGCCACCTGGTGGAGTTACCTGGTACCCCCGGTCGCGCATCCGCTGCTCGGACCGGCGACGCGTCGAGTATGGACGCAGGCGGGAGTTCAGGACGGGCTGCTCGAACAACAACTCAGCCTCGGCTGGGGAATCATCGCGCTCGCCCTCGTGACGATCGCGTGGTGGGTGATGCGCGACCGGCGTGCCGCGCCACTCACCTACGTGCCCGTGATGGTCCTGGTCGGCATCGTCGCCCTGGCGTGCTCGCTGGCGCCCGAACAACGCATCGGCGCATTCACGTTCGCCGCACCCGGCGCATGGTTGCACGACACGGTGCCGATGTTCCGGTCCTACGCGCGTTTCGGCGTCATCGTGCAGCTCATGACGGTGCTCCTGGCGGGCATCGCGGTGGATGGCCTGCTGCGGTCGGGCGCGCGGGCCCGCCTCGTTGCGGCCGCGCTGCTCGCGCTGGCAATCGCCGAGTACGCGGTGGCGCCCTCCGCGCTGTCGCGCGACGCGCTGCCCACCGCAGCGCATCGGTGGGTCGTGGACCAGACCGATGACATGCGCGTGGTGGACTGTGTGCCGCGCGATCAAGAGTCGAGTTCGCTGGCCTGGCTGACCAACGGCCGCATCACGGTGTTGAGCGAGCCGATCACCGACTGCGCGGAGCCCAACTTCGCGCAAAAGCTGGCCGCGCACGCGTTCACTCATGTGCTGGTTCGACAGCACGCCGCGGACGGCCGGCGGGCGTCGGCGCCCGCCACCTCCGACGGTCTGCAACTGGTCGCCAGCTTCCCGGACGGCCTGGTGTTCGCCGTCGCGGCGCCACGACCGACCCTCTACACGAGCACGATGACGGGATTCTCGGCGCGCGAGCACGACGGGCACTGGTCGTGGCGGTGGATGGGGCCAGGCGGCGCGTGGATCATCGCCAACACCTCGGTGCGTCCGGTGGCGGCGATGCTGGACGTCGAAGTGTCGGCGTTTCACCGCGACCGCCGGGTCACGCTGTTACTCAACGATCGGCCGGTGGACACCATCGTCGTCGAGCCGGAGCGACGCACGTATCGCATTGGACCGATCCGCGTACCGCCAGGCGCGCATGAACTGGCATTTCAACCCGTTGAACCGGCCACGGCGCCGGATGCGCTGATGCACAGCGGCGATCGGCGGCCCCTCTCCGTCGCCATCGGCACGTGGGCGTGGACCATCGAGCGCGACGGGCGATGACGACCGGAGCGACTTACCGAGCGTTCTGGGCCGGCGTCGGCGAGCGCTTTCCGGACCTCGGCGGTGCCGCGTCGACGGCGTACTACGCCGCAAACGAGCAACGTTTGTTCACAGAGCATCTCGGCCCGCTGGAAGGACTGTCGATTCTGAAGACGGACCTGTGGGACGAGGCGAAGAACACGCGCATTCTTGCCTGGGCCCATGCGCGCGGGGCGCGCACCTACGGCATCGACATCTCCGCTCCCACCGTGGGCCTGGCGCGCGAGGCGTTTGCCGCGCTGCCATCGGTCGCGCCGTTTGGCGCCGCCGTTGCCGACGTGCGCGACCTGCCGTTCCGTAACGGCAGTTTCGATGCGGTGTACTCGATGGGCACAATCGAACATTTCGATGAGACCGAGCGCGCCGTCGCCGAGATCGCGCGCGTGCTGAAACCAGGTGGACAGGCCATTGTCGGCGTTCCAAACCGTCACGACCCATTCCTGAGGCCGCTGCTTGCCACGATCTTGCAGGCGGCCGGCCTCTATGGGTACGGCTATGAGAAGTCGTACTCGCGGCGGGGGTTGCGGCGGCTGCTGGAAGGCGCCGGTCTCGAGGTCGTGGCGGAGACCGCGATCATGTTCATACCTGGCTGGCTGAGGATGCTCGACCTGGCCTGCCATTCATGGTGCCGCCCTCTGTCGCGGCTGACCAGCGCGCTGGTCTGGCCGTTTGCATGGCTTGATCGCCACCTGCCGGCGGTGCGCAAACACGGTTATCTGCTGGCCACCATCGTCAGGAAGCCGCAACATCCTGCGTAAGCCGCATGGTCTCGATAGACGAGCACGCGCGCGCCTTTGAACGCTGGACCTCGCCACCGATTAGACACAGATTACGCCGATCAATCGGTGTCAATCGGTGGCCCTAGCGCGACGGGCACGACGCGTTGAGGAGGCGCCAGGATTCGACGTCGAGGACCGGCGGCTGGGGCCCGGGATCGCGGCCGGGGCCGCGGCCCATCGGCATCGCCGGGGCGATGCGGACGCGCCCGCCGGCGAGGCCGACGCCCGGCTGCACCGTTTCAGACAGTCTCATCACGCCGGTGATCTCGACCATCGAGCGTTCGCGCGCCTTGATCTCATTGAGGATCTGCTTCTGCCCTTCGAGACGCACCTTGGTGCCGTACGCGATGGTCGGCAGGCCGCCGAGCTCGTGGTCAGGATTTCGATCGACGGTGAACACCCGGCCGCGCGCGCAGCCGGAGATCGACAACCGCATCGAGTCTTTCGGCACCGGGCGTTCCTGCGCGCGGGGCCCCCACGACGCGGACGTTGCGTCGTGGGGTGCGGCCGAGAGCCAGCTCAACGACGCCGCGAGGACGATCACCGTGGCCACCAGTCGCTTCATGCCCCAAGCTTACCGCCTCCCCGGGGTCACGACGCGGACTTTGCGTCGTGGGGTGGACACGTGTCGCGGGATCGAGCTTTGGCGGCCGCGGGCCGCGCGGCCGCACGCCGGCGGTCAACGGGCCGTATTCCAACTCGGCGCCGCTGGCGGCGCTGCGCAGCATCAGCCCGCCCCGGCTCATATCGCCGCGGCCCACGAACGCGGTGGGGTACCGCAGGCGATCGCCGAGAATCGGCAGCAGCACATCGACGTACTTGCCGCTGGCGACGCTGCCGAGCAGCACCACCTGTGAACCGCGGGTGAGCGTCCCGGCAATCGCCTGAACGTCTTGCTCGAGCGCGGATCGATAGATCGGACTTTCCAGGCTGACATCGCCGACGGCGAACTCACGCAACAGCGCGAGATTGAACGGCATCGACGGCGGCTGCAGCCCGCGCGTGGGCGTGATCACGAGCGCCTGTCCGAAACGCTCGGCGTAGGCGAGCTTGCCGCGGAAGTACAGGCCGCTCATGAACGCGAACGCGCTGCCGAGCGACAAGGTCCCGGCGCGCAGCGCCTGCGAGGTGACCGCGGGCGATTGCGGGTTGAGCAGAATCCCCGCGCGCCGCCCGCCGCAATATGCCGGGGAGAGGAGGAAGATGGAAATTGACAATTTAGTGACTGTTAATTTAGTGACTGTTTAGCGATTGTAAATCTGCAATTGCCAATTCGAATTGACGATGGGCAAATTTCACATCGCCCAACACTCACTAAATCAGTCGATTGTCAATCGTCAATGGGTTATTCTGGTGAACGAACCGTTTCTCGCGCTGCAGGAACGCCATCCCGAATACCTGATCGAGCGTTTCGGCTTCTCGACGGAGTGATCCGTTCGCTCAAGGCTCCAGTCATACCATCGACTTGCGGCCGCCGGCGACCACGAGCGCCACGCCGCCGATGATGGCAAGGGCGCCAACGGCGGTAGGCAATCGCAGCGTCCGGTCGCGCTCGGCGGTGGCCTGAATGGGCCCGATGTCCACCACCGTCTCCCGCGTCGTGTAAGGAATGCCGCGATAGATGAGCGCCGCGATCCCGGCGACGATGAGCACGAGGCCGACGAGAGCCATGGGTTTCATAGCCTGAGCCTGGCAGGCGTCGGGTCAGCTCGCTGTCCCGATTTGAACATTGCGCGCCAGCAACTGGCGCGCACGAAATACTGCAGCGCTTGTGCTCTTTTGAACAGCCGCGCTTCGCCAATAGCCATATTCTCGGCATACCCTTCCGGTTCGAAGAGCGCAACACGTTTCACGGCGGACGCTCAAAGCGTTCGAATGGGGTACGAAAATGGCCACCAACGTCAATAGAGTCGGCGAGTCGGCGCCAGGAATACGCCCCTCCCTCGCCGGACCGCGGCCCTTTGCCGCCAGCACAATTTCGGCCGGGTTGCCGTTAATCCAATGCGAGATCCTGGCGCAGCTTGCCACCAAGGCGACCGACGCCAAAGGGTACGCGGCGCTCGAGGTGGCGGGCCGTGACGTCGACGCGATCGACGATGCGATTGAGGCCCTGCACCAGGCCGGGCTGCTGAACGCCTTTTTCGTCAATCGAGCAGCGCGGCCGCGCTACCACCCCTCGACGCTCACACGCGAGGGCCGTCGTATCTACGATCAATACCTGCGATCGTCAGGCACCTGAGCGGCAGCGCCGCTCGTGGGCGCCGTCGCGATCGTTGCCGCCGGCGTCGCCAGCGTGCTGGCGAGATAGCGCGTGATGCGCGCCTCCATCTGCGTTGGAAATGCTGGCGCCGGGCCGACCAGGCCGTCACGATACACGCGCATCATCACCTCCTCGAACACCGGAAGCGCCAACCGCCCACCGGTTTCCCGGTTGCCGAGCGAGCGGGCGTCATCGAAGCCGATCCGCACGGCCACGGTGATCCCCGCGGCGCCGTAAGTCGACCCGGCAAACAAGGCGTCCTTGAAATCGCTGGTCGTACCCGTCTTCCCCATCACCGCAATCGGAAACGCGCGTGCATCGAGCCGATGCGCCGTGCCGGAAGGTAGGCGCACCACTCCGCGCATCGCCTCCTGGATCAGGGAGAGCGCGTGGGCGTCTTCGCGTGGGGCCGGCGTCCCCGGCTGCCATTCGCCCACCACCTCGCCGGTCCTGAGCACCACGCGCTGGAGCACGTGGGGCACCGCGTGCTGTCCCGACGCCAGCGTCCGGTACGCCGACGCCAGTTCCAGCAGCGTCACTTCGGACGCCCCAAGCGCGGTCGTCGCATAGCGCTTCAGCGGTGTGCGCACGCCGACACTCCGGGCCGTGCGAATCACGTGGTCGATCCCGACCTGTTCGGTGATCCACATCGCCACGGCGTTCCTGGACTCGGCAAACGCGATCCGCATCGGCATCAGGCCTTTGAATTGCCCGTCGTAATTTGCAATCCATTTCCGCACGTCGGGCCGGCCGTCGGGCACGCTGATCGGCTCGTCGGGGACGAGCGTATCGAGCGTGAAGTTCCGGAAACGAAAGGCGGCGAGGTAGACGAACGGCTTCATCGCCGAGCCCGGCTGGCGCATCGCGATGCGGGCGCGGTTGAAGTCGCTGTAAGACGAGGCCACGCCGCCGTAGTGGCGCCGGCCGCCGACCTCGGCGAGGACGCGACCGTCGGCGTTGCTCAACACGACGACGGCACCTTGCACGCGCCCGCGAGATTTCGGATGCCGCTTCTCGTACCGCTCGAGGCCATGTTCGAGGGCCTCGCTCGCGATCTGCTGCACCTGCTCGTTAACCGTCGTGTAGATCTGAATATTCCCCTGCAGCAGATCCTCGATGCCCAGATCGGGGTACGCCGTGGTCAATTCGTCGATGGCATGCTCGACCACCGCCGAGGCTTCGGGCAGCCGGATGAGGCGACGCGCCACGACCGGCAGCGGCCGTCCGGCGGCGTCGATTTGCTGGTGCGCGGAGAGAAAACCCTGCGCGGCCATCAGCGCGAGAATCTGATTGCGGCGGCGGAGAATGGGCCGCGGGTCGGCCGAGGTGGGGGCGTAGGCGCGCGGCGATTTGGCGATGCCCGCCAGCAACGCCGCCTGGTCGGCGTCGCTGCTCGTGAAGGTCGACAACTTGCGGCTGAAATAATGCTCGGCCGCCCGATCCACGCCGTAGCGACCGTTGCCCATGTAGACGAAGCTGGCATAGCGGGCGAGGATCTCTTCCTTGCCGCGACGCTGCGATCCGAATCGCGCCGCCATCTGTTGTTCGAGCCAGAGCGAGAGCCTGATTTCTTCGCGCTTGCGCAGCAGCATGTTGACGTTGCGCGCGCCGGCGATCCACGACAGCAGCCGCGGGATGCGCCCCTGGCTGCGAAGCTCATAGCTGTTTTCGCGGGCCGTTTGTTGCTGCAGAAACACGCCGCGCACGAGTTGTTGCGTGATCGTCGATCCCCCCTGCGGGAACACCGCGCGTCCGGCGGCATTGTCGCGCTCCGATCCCGCCGCGAACCAGCTCACCCAGGCGCCGAACCGCACTTTGAACATGACCCGCGGCAGGCTGTAGATGTCGACGCCGGGGTGCGCGAAGAACCGCTTGTCTTCCGCAGCGACGATGGCGTCACGGATCACCGGGGGGAGATCGGCGTAGCGCGTGATCTGCCGGCGCTCGCGGGCCAGCGCGATGAGCGGTTCGCCGCGCGCGTCGTAGACGTGGCCAATGACGCGGAACTCGAAGCGCATCAAGGGCTCGAGGTCGGGCAGGTTGTCGCGATCGATCAGGACCGGCAAGACCGAGGCGACGACGAATACCCAGGCGCCCATCAGGACCCCACCGGCCAGCCCGGCCGCCCACACCCACGCGCGCATGCCACGCGTCCACCGGAGTGGACGCGATGGCGTGGGTGTCAACACTGGGAGAATCGAGGCGGGTGACTACAAGCTGCGGTGATCGCTCTTGCCCGCGACCACGAACTGCTCGAGATCGTGTGCGCCGCGCGCCACGGCGCCGGCCACCTGGTCGCGAATGCCGTCGGTCTTGCGGCGCAGGTCATCGCCCAGCCGCTCCGCCGATGCGGTGACGCGGCCACGGGCTTCGGCGGTCGCCGACGGCGTCAGCCACAACGCAACACCAGCGCCAACGACGGTGCCGGTCAACAGTCCGGCCAGAAATCCATAATCACGAGAGTGCGGTGTCTGCTCATTCATCTGCTGTTACTCCACTGACCACCTTACCAGCCGCGTTGATGGCAGGCGTGTTCAATCGAGCACAGACAGGCGTGGCCGAACGGCCCCACGCCCCGACGTCAATCGTGAAGGATGACGCCCAGCAGCGAATTGTTGATCTTGAGCGGCTTGTCACCGTCGTACTCGATGAAGCCGAGCTTTTTGAACTTGTTCAGGAAGAAGTTCACGCGTGAGCGCGTGGTGCCGATGATGCCCGCCAGGGTCTCCTGCGAGATCGGCGGCACGGCGCGGATCGGCTTGTCCTGCTTGCCGTAGCGCGCCAGCAGCAGCAGCGTGCGCGCCAGCCGCTTCTCGGCGGAGTTGAAGAGCTGATCGATGAGATCTTCTTCAATGCGGATGTTGCGGGTCAGCATGTGCGAAATGAACCGGTCCGACATCGCGTGCTGTTGATGCAGCAGGGTGACCATCTTCGCCTTGTCGACAAACAGGATCGCGCTGGGCGTCACGGCCGAGGCGCTGCCCATGCGGAACTTCTGGCCGGCGAGGCAGCCTTCGCCGAAAAAGTCACCCGGCCCGAGCATGGCGACGACCGCTTCCTTGCCGTGCTTGGAGACCACCGACAGCTTGACCCCACCCGACTGGATGTACATGACGTGCTGGCAGGCATCGCCCTGCGCGAAGATGGACTCCCCGCGGGCGTAACTGGTCACGCTCTTGGCGACCAGCGCCGAGTCGAGGAAGGCCTGCGCGTTGAACGCGGGCTCCCGCCGTTGGAAGACGCGGGAACCGCCTCGGCCATTCACCTTTACCACTCCGGTCTCATAAGGAAATTCCTCTGCCGCGGAGCTTTCCCCGGCACACTCAGGTTACACCCGATCGCGCCGCCGGCACTGTGCACAACGGAACAGCCAGTGCCGTGCTGGATGCGCTAGGGTTGAAGGCATGATCAAACCCATCCTTACGAGCTGCGTCCTGCTGGGCTGGGTGCTCGCGCTTGCGCCGCTGCAAGCGTCACCGGCGTTCTCCCACTACCGGGGCGTCACGCTGGGCGATTCCCTCACCGCGGTCGTCACCGAGCTCAAGGCCGACGCGGCAGACGTCAAGGTGCTCCACGAGCAGCCGTCGCTGATCCAGGAGCTGACGTGGCGCCCGCAACGTTTCATCAGCGGTCTGACCGTCACCGCCGATCCCTTGGCGGAGATCGTGCTCACCTTTCATGTCGGCCAGCTCGTGCGCATCGCCGCCACCTACGATCGCGACCGCGTCCACGGATTAACCGATGCGGACTTGCGGGAGCTGATCAGCACGGTCTACGGCGTCTCGCTGCTGCCCTCGCGCGACACCTCGGCGCGTCCGGTCACCGATCGCGGGATCATCGGCAGGTGGGGAGACCAGGACACGCGGGTGGCGTTATGGACCGAAGAGTATCCGCGGCGCTCGGGCTTGACCATCAGCGCGCACGAGGCTGCCACGCGCATGGACGAAGCGGCCGCGATCGGCGCGGGCCTGCATGCCGCCCGGGAGCCAATGAGAAGGCGCGCGGCCGAGGCCGCGGCCGCAGCCGCCATCGTCGATCGCGAAGCGCTGATCCGCGCGCGGAACAAGGCCCGCTTCAAACCCTAACGGTCCCCCGGGAATCGACGCTCAGGAGGCATCATGTCGGCAACGAATGGTCAACGCGCACGGTTTCACCGCAATCGCAAACGGCGCGTGCTGCAGCGCATGCGGGTGCGCGCGGTGCGGATCGCACTCACCCAACAGAAGTCCGACGCCGCGGCCAAGACGCCTGCGACCAGACCGGGCCCGGCGCTGACCGGCCGATAGCGTGGTCGACACCGTCCCCCCCGTCCCGCCATTGTGGCGGACGATCCTGACCGATTCGATCGGGCTGGTCGCCGTGATCTGGGCCATCCCCGTCGCCATCCTGCTGGTGGGCGCACCCATTGTTCTCGCCGTCGCGCTGGTCATGGCCATCGTCCGGATGTTGTAGGTTTCGACCCGACCGCATTTTCCCGCCGCCAGTAGCGAAAGGCTGTTACCGCAGCCGAATCCTCGACACGACCGGGAAGTGGTCGGATGGATAACGCCCGCCCACCGAAGTACGCACGATCTCGGCGCTCATCACCTCGGTGCCGGGTTCCACGAAGATGTAGTCGATCTTCTCGCCCGTGGTCGTGCCCAGCTTGAACTGATTGGCCGTGCCGACTTCCGTGGCGGTTGGGTGGACGACGCGGAAGGTGTCGCGCAGCACCTTCGCCACCGCCTGCGTCACGGGATTGCCTTCGCCGGTGTTGAAGTCGCCGGTCACGATCACGGGCAGCGCGGGTGAGCGTGCCGCGATGCGATTCAGCAGAAGGCTGCCGCTCTTCTCACGGGCCGGTTGGGAGATGTGATCGAGGTGGAGGTTGTAGACATAGAACGGCGTACCCTGTTTGTCGTCGAACAGCGCCCAGGTGCAAATCCGCTCGAGCGCCGCGCCCCAGGTATTGGACTTCACGATCTCGGGCGTGTCGGAAAACCAGAACGTGCTGGTGTGCCGGACGGCGAGGCGCGCGGCGCGGTACAGGACCGCGGCATACTCGCCGCCCTGCCCGCCGTCGCTGCGGCCGACGCCAACCATCCGATACTCGGGCAGCGCGGCCAGGATTTCGTCGATCTGAAAGTGCAGGGCTTCCTGCAACCCGATGACGTCGGCGCCCTGGTTCTTCATGAGCGCAAACAGCTGGTCGCGCCGCAGCGCCCAGCGATCCGGTCCGTCGTTCGCGGTCCCGTATCGGATGTTGAAGGACATCACCGTGAGCGGTTCCGGCGCACTGGCATGAACCGCCGCGGCCAGCGCGGTCAGGACGACGAGGATCAGGCTCCGAACACAGCGCAGTGGCATGCACTGAATGTAGCCTAAGTGTCCGTTCTCAGCGCTTCCATCGCCGGCATTCGCAGGCTCCGCCGCGCCGGACCGATCGCAGCGACGACGCCGACCACGAGAACCACCGCGGCCACGGTGAGCAGCAGCACCAGGGCACTCAGCCGCGACAAGTTCGCCGACGTAAACACGGCCGCCGACAACACCGAGCCGACCAGCACACCGAGTGAGATTTGCCGGAGCACGCGGCCGAAAATGCCGGCGAGGATCCGGCGCGGGTTGCCGCCGAGCGCCGTGCGAATGCCGATCTCGCGGGTGCGTTGCGCCACGGTGAAGGACATCAGCGCATAGATGCCGCCGGCGGACAACAACAGGACGCTCAGCGTCAGCATCGCCAGCGCCCACGAGATCAGGCGCCAGAGCGATCGATTGCGATAATAGAAGTCGCTGAGCAGCGTCACGTCCCGCAGTGGAACGGTCGCATCCACCTCGGCGCCAATCTGACGCAGCCGGCCGGCGAAGTCCGCCGGCATGGCGCCGTTGAGGCGAATCGACATGATCGCCGAGGCGATCTCCTGGGGCGCCGCGGGCTGGTAGATCGTCGGGGTCCCCTTCACCCCTGGCGTGATCGTGAAGTTCGGGAAATCGGACACCACACCGACGATCTGGAACGACTCGAGCTCGGTGGCGGATTGAGACGCCTCCCGCCGCACAAACGAGAACCGTTGGCCGAGCACCGTCCGGTCGTCAAAGAATGCCCGCGCAAACGTGCGATTGACGATGACCGACGACGTTCCGGGGTCGGCGCTGCTGAACGATCGTCCTGCCAGGATCGTCGCATCGTAGACGTCGAACAACCCGGGGTCGACGGTCATCGTCGTCACTTCGTCGATCCCGAAGCGTTGATTGGTTGCCTCGTCCTCGAACTCGATGGCCCGATCCCCGGCATAGCCGGGAATGGAGGATGAGAACGTCACCGCCGACACCCGCGGCTCGGCCTCAACGCGTCGCAGCAGCTCGACGTGACGGCGATCGACCTTGGCAATCACCAGCTGATCGGCCGCGAAACCGGGCTCGGACGCCTGCATCCGCGCCACCTCGGAAACGATGTAGAGAGCGACCGGCAAGATCGTCACCGCGACGGCCACCTGCGCGACGATGAGAGCGGTCCACATGGGGCCGAGCCGCAAGCCCGTGCCGCCGCCCAGCGCGCGAAGGTTGACATCGAGCCGCACACCGGTGGTCTTGAAGCCTGGCACCACGCCGATGATCACCGCGGCGAGTGCAGCCAAGCCAAGGGCATACATCACCGTGCCGCTCGACAGCTCGAACGTGATCCAGAACGGGATCTGCTCGACCGACGTCACCATGACGCGTAACCAATCAAGCGTGGCGGCAGCGAGCAGAAGGCCGGCCGCCGCACTGATGACCGAAAGGACCAACGCTTCGAGGAACAACTGCGCGAGGATGCGTTGGCGGCTGGCGCCCAACGCCGTGCGAACCGCAATCTCGCCGAGCCGCGTCACCGTTCTCGCATAGAACAGGATGGCGAGGTTGACCGCCACGACCACCAGCAGCGCGCTGATCAGCAGCTGCAGGATGCGCAACGCCCACACGAACACCGGACGGTCGATGTCGAGGGCCTCCAGCGTGTACGGGAGGACAATCGGGCGCAGGCGCCCATAGGCTTCAGGGAACTGCGCGGCCAGGCGTCGATGATTGGTTTCGAGCTCGGCCGCCGCGGTGTCTGCCGTCATTCCGGGAGCCATGACGCCAAACACCGAGAGCATCGGGCCCGTGCGGCGCTCGTACTGGGCCGGATTCTCGCGCAGCGGAATCCAGAACTGGTGATTGAGAGGAAACGCAAAACCCTCCGGCATCACGCCAATCACGACATGAGGCACGGTGTTCAGCGTGAGCGTGCGGCCCACAATAGCCGGATCACCATTGAAACGACGTTGCCATTCACGGTGTCCGATCAGCAACACGCGGTCCGCGGCGCCGCGTTCGTCATCCGGCAGCAGCAACCGTCCGAGCTGGGGCGGCGTTCGGGCGATCGCGAACGCCGAGGCGCTAATCTCGGCCAGGCGAACCGGCTCAGGATAGCTCTCCGGCGTCGCGAGATTCTGTTGGACGGTGCGATAAGCGCCGAGGTGCTGAATCGACTTGACGTCGCTCCGCCACTCGTCGAACTCGTGGATCCCGGCCTTTTCCGGCACGCTGGCCCGGTCCGTGGCGAACTCGACGGAGACGACCCGGGCGCCGTTCTCGAACGGGAGCGAGCGTTCGAGGAATTGCGAAATCAGTTCAAAGGCCGTGGCGCCGATGGCGATGGCCACGGTCATCGAGAAGACCCCGATCAACGTCAGCGACGGATGCTTGATCAGCATGCGCACGCCAAGCTTGCAGTCGAGCGAGAGATGGACCACGCTCGAGACAGTATCTCATCTGGTGATCCGCTCGCCCACCTGGCAAGGTCCTGCGATTGCCAGGCGCAGTCCTTACTGCAGGTTCACCATCCACACGTCGGATTCGGTGATCCGGCGGGAGAAGAACGCGCGGCGGCCGTCGCGAGTCAGTCGCGGTGCACCACGTTTTGCTGGTGCGCCGCGGCGATCGCTGCCACCAGCGGGATGGCCCACTTGAAGAAGTTCCGCCACTCAACGCCGGTCGGAGGAATCAGTGCGTCAATGGTCTGACCTTCGACGATCTCCATCGTCAGGAAGGTGACGCCGTCACACTCCTCCACGGCGTGGATCGTGACGACGTTGGGATGATTCAGCGACGCGATGGCTTGCGCTTCGCGACGGAAGCGCTGCAGCCGCACGGGATCATCGGCGGTGTCGCTCGGCAGCAGCTTCAGTGCGACGCGGCGATTGAGTCGGGTGTCTTCAGCGGCGTAGACTTCGCCCATCCCACCCGCGCCGAGAGGGTGGAGGATGCGATAGTGCAGTAGCACGCGACCGATCACCGGCGCTCCTTTTGCTGGGTGCCGCGTCAGTCTACTACACGGTACAACCGCGCTCGGCCTCGTCGGTCCGCCTTCGCCCGCTCGCGATCCAGCGGGCTTCGGCGAGATCACGCCGGAGCGGCCTGCGGCCGCGTAGGCGGACGCGACGCGTGCTCAGCGGTGTAGCGCCACCATGTCGCCGACCGTGATCGCGTCGGTCGTGCGGTCGATGCGCAGAGTGGCTGAGTCCGCGCGGACGGCGATAATCACGCCGTCGCCGATGGTGACGTGGGTGTCCGGGCTGCCGGGCGCGTGCCGGAAGATCGTCAGCCGTTGTCCTCGCTGCACACCCTGCATGATGCCGCGATCGATCACCATCATCTGCCCTGCGGCAGCCGTCTTCCGTCCGTTCTCGGCCAAGGTGATCCGGGCCGGCTCGTCGAAACGAGGCACGCCTGCGCCGACCACGAAGAAGGCCGGCTGCGGCAGGTACGGTTCCACGGCATCGCCGGCCACGATCTCACCGCACGCGTAGACCACCATGGCCACGGCGGAGTCGCGGGCGGTTTCCATAATCTGGACGAGGCCGCCGGCTTGTTCGCCAAACGTCTGCTGCTTTTTCGGCAAGTCCCAGTCGCCGGTCTGGAATCGTCGCCTGACCACCAGGTTCTGACCGGTGGCCACGCCTTGCTTCTCGCCCGCATCGATCCGCAAGAGATCGCCTGGTCCCAACAGCTGCCGGCTCGCATCGTCTCGATGGGATACGACGCGGCCGATCGCGAGGCTGTAATCCATCGACTGGCGAGGACCACATACCGAAGCGAGTATTTCCTTGTCCACAGGCTTGGCCCGCGGTCGCGGAGAAATGACAGTGACCGGCGGTGGCAGTGGTGGCGGCGGCGGTGGCGCCAGAGCGGTCACTTCCACCGTTTCGGTGAGCGGTGCCAGCGACAACTGCTGGTCGAGCACCACCGTTTGCGCCGGACCGAGCTGGACATTGTTGACGGTTCGGGTTTCAAATCCCGAGAGCACGAAGGTGATGGTGTAGGCGCCCGGAGCGAGCCAGACCGTGAGGTATCGTCCGGTGTCGTCGGTCACCACCGACGTCGGACGCAGGTTCCTGGCGCTGACGGTCACCGTGACGCCTGGGAGCGCACCGCCGGATGCGTCCGTCACCGCGCCCATCACGCGCGCCGAATCGGTCTGCACCGCGGCGATCGATGCCGTGGAGACGAACAGCCACGCGACCAGGGTCGTTGAGAGGGTTCTGAGCAGCATAGGCAAACCAGGGAAATACGGTGTCCTTTGTATCGGCCGTACAGCCCCCGCCTTATAGCCCCCGCCTTTAGGCGGGGGCGGGGGCTCGGGCGCGAACTCCGGGGCGCACGAGCGTGCGCCCCTGTTCCTGGGCTTATTGCTGCTTGCCGGCGGCCTCGGTGACCACTTTCGGACGCGCGGTTTCGTCCTCCAGCGTGCTGAGGACATCGCGCCACGAAAACTTCTGGCCCAGGCCGCGCACGTAATAATCCATCCACGCCATCTCGCTCACCGATTTCACGAGCTGGTTGCGCGGGTCGGGAATGCCGTGGGTATTGCCGGGATACATGTACAGCTCGGTGGGTACGCCAAGCTGCTTGAGCGCCATGTGCAGCTCGACCGACTGCGGGCTCGGCACCCGTGGATCGCCTTCGACGACGTGAATCATCGTCGGCGTCCTGGCGTTCTTGATGTATTTCAGCGGCGACTGGTTCCAGTAGGCGTCGAAGTCGTCATAGGGCAGCTTGTTGCCAAGATAGAACTGGCGGTTGCGCTGGACGTCGCTCTGCGCATACATCGAGATCCAGTTCATGGTGCCGGCGCCGGTGCTGATCGCCTTGAAGCGGTCGGTGTGCGTGAGGATCCAGTTGGACCAGTGGCCGCCGGCGCTCCAGCCCAACGCGCCCATCCGATCCGGGTCGGCAATCCCTTGCGCGATCAAGTGGTCGACGCCTGCCATGATGTCGTCGAAACCCGGCGCCATGTAGTTACCGACGATGTCGGTGCGATGCGTATTTCCGTAGTTGGTGGAACCGCGATAGTTCGGCCGCAGCACCGCGTAGCCGGCGCCGGCCCAGACCTGTGAGCCGTAGCCGCCGTTGAACGACAGCACGTCGGCGGAGGCCGGTCCGCCATGGATCGCGACGATCAGGGGAGACCGTTGTCCGGCCCGATACCCGACCGGCTTGAGCAGCACGCCGCCGACCATGGTGCCGTCCTTCGACTTCCAGGTGATTTCTTCCTGCACGCCCAGCTGGAATCCTTTGACTTGGGGATTCGGATCGGTGAGCTGCCGCCATTTCGTGCGGGTGCTGGCGTCGGCGATCGCGTCAACGGTGAAGAGCGTCGGTGGGGTCGCACCATCCGCGTAGTTGATCAGCAGGGCGCCGCTCGTGTCGTCCTGATTGATCGACACGCTCGCCTTCTCTTCCGTCAGCGGGCGCACGGTGTTGTAGCGCACATCGAGGGACACAATCTGGTTGGTCGCCTTGATGCCTTCATTGAAATAGATCGTGCTGCCGTCCTTGGCCCAGAAGCCCACCCGGACGTTGCCGTCGAAGGTGTCGCCGATCTTGCGGAACGGCTTGCCGCGATCGGCGATGGCGCGCACGTAAACGCGGGCGTTCGACATCGAGTAGGCGTCGAGATTGTCGGGCCCCGAAAACGCCATCAGCCTGGAATCGGGTGAGAAGCTGAGGGCGCTCTCGCCGATCTCGGCATTGTTGGTCAGCCGCTCGAGCGCGCCGGTTGCCGCTTCAACCAAGTACAGGTCGCTGTAGATGTTTTCGGAGGTGATGCCCCGCTTGTAGCGGTCGGCCGCGAGTCCGCGGAAACCAATCCACTTGCTATCGTCGGACATCGCGACGTCGTCAACTGAGTAGGTTCCTCCGTCGGTGAGGCGCCTGGTGGCAAGCGGTTCGAGATCAAGCGCCCACAAGCTCGCGACCGGCGTTTCGGCGTTACGGATGTTGACCGTGAATTTTTTCTCGCGCCGCGCTTTCTCGTCCTCGTCGATTCGATCCGGCGTCACGAAGTAGATGCGCCGGCTGTCGGGCGACCATTGCCAGGACTGCACCCCGGTTGGGTGTTTGGTGATCTGCTCGGCGCGCGCGGTCGCGCTGTCGATCGCCGCCAGGGGCACGCGGTACAGCTGCTCTTCTCCGGTCTTGCCGCTGCGATAGGCCAGCCAGCGGCCGTCGCGGCTGATCGCATACTCCGACACGCCCTCTTTCGTTTCGGTCAGCCGGCGTGCTTCCCCACCGTCGGGCCGCATCACGTAGAGCTGATTCCGCGACGCCGCGTCTTCCGGCGCTTCACGGTTGGACAGGAAGAAAAAGACGCTGCCATCGGGCGCCCAGCGCGGCGAGGTTTCGTTCTTCTCGCGCGTGAACGTCAGCTGCCTGGTCGATGACACGCCGGTCTGCATCGACACCAAGTAGAGATCCGTTTGCCGCTTGGCCTCTTTCCAGTCCGGAGTCGACAGCGTGTAGAGCAAGAGGCGGCGATCGGGACTCGGCGTGGGTGAGCCGACCTGACGCATCTGCTGCATGTCGAGGAAGGTCATCGGCCGCGTGCCCGTCTGCGCCTGCAGCGACGGAAGCTCGTCGCTCGAAACGGCGGTGATGGCCAGTGCGACGATGACGGCGAGCCGCCGGGTTGAGAGCGCTGCGATCATAGGAACCTCCAGGTGAGTCGGCGAGCGATTATAGCGCGCGGTCAGCGTCACGGCTTCCGCTCTGTGGCGCGGTAGCCCCTCAACATGTTCGTCAGCGAGTAATTGCCTTCATGGCAGGCGAACTCGAAGATGCGCTCATCAGATCGCGTCAGCGTCAACTCGCCCTTCCATGGCCGCGGGAACGCGGTCGGATTGTCGATCTCGAACTGATACAGGAGGGTATCCGCGTCGAAGAAACTGAGGCGCTCGACGAGGTGCAGATTCCGGTCCCACCCGAAATTGCCGCCGGCGTCGCCGTAATAGCCGCCGCCGTCGTTGAAGTTGGTCGTGTCGACCACCAGCGTGTTGCCGTCCCAGCGGCCGATCGAATCACCCGACCAGTGCCTGATCCTCGGTGACAGGTGCGGGCGGCCGTCGAGATGAATGATCCGGGCGTCGTGGATCATCTCTGTGTGCACGAGGATCGCCTCGTCGGTCTGAACGATCTGGTAATTGCTGTTGTAGGAGTACGGCAGGATCGGTGGTCCCGACGTCAGGAACGTCAGGCACTGATCCTGCAGCCCGAGCTCCTCGGGGTTCTCGCCCTTCTTGATGCCTTCGAGACGCCGGCGCTTGATCTCGGCGGCGGCCGGCGTCAGCGCGGGGATGCGGCCATCAGGAGGGTCGGTGATGATCGAGGTGCGGAGCGTCTTGACGGTACGGGTCCCCCACTCGCGATAGAAGGTGTTGTAGGTACCGGTGCCTTTTTGCTTCGTGGCTACCTCGGGCGGAGGTTCCTCGTTCCTCTTCGCGAACTGGCGGTCCCACTCCGCGGCTTCTTCACGCGTAAAGAACGGCTTGTCTTGCAACTGCGAGGGCCGTTCCAGCGGCGTCGTCGTCCCGGAATTCCAGATGCCCTCGAAATTCGGCCGGCCGTCGCGACTGCCCCGTTGGCCCGAGACCAAGACGGGAAGCACGACCGCCACGGCGGCAAGAGATAACAACAGGAAGGAAGTCCGGCGCATCATAGCTTCGACAACTTCGCCTCACCAATTGTACGATCTCGCTGCCTACCGATGGGGCCAGGGAGCCTGCCAGCCGGCCGAGAAGGCCACGCGCCCATCGCGCAGACCGCGCGCGACATCGACGCGCATCGTGCCGCCGCTACCCGGAAGGACCAGTCGTAATCCCCCGCCAACGTCGGCGTGCAGCGGCGACGAAGCCTCGCCGCCAGGCAGTCGCCAGGCGCGCGCGGTGTCCGCAAACCCGGCGACGCGGATCGATCCGGCCGCGGCGGCGACCACCGGGTGCTGGTATTCTACGGCGCCGTGCGACAGCCACCGGCCGAGCACCTCGCCGGTGATTCTCCCGCGCTCGAGCAGCGGATGCGCGCGCAGCAGCAGCGGGCGCGCGCCGTCGGCGCCGGCGCCCGGCCACAGGTCGAACGGCGCGGCCGCACTGGTGGCGGCGAGATTGGCCGAGACGAGCCAGACGCCGCGGCCGGGGTCGCGCGTCGATCGCCACGCCGCCCCCACGCCGCTGCGAGCCAGGCGCCGCCCCGATCCTATCGGCATCCACGCCGCGAGGTCGAAGCCGATCGACACGTGATCGCCGGCACGCCGCAGGTCGAGCCCCGCAGCGAGAGAAAGATGGCTGTCGTCGGCCCATCGATCGAGTGCCGCACCCACGTTCCATCGCAGCCGGCTGGTGGCCCAGTCGGCAAGGCCCAGCGCCGCGCGCCTGCGGTCGTCACTATAGATCGCGGGTGCGCCGGCAGGCTCGTTGCCGGGCCGGATGGCGTACGACTGCCGCTCCCACGACGCTTCGACCGTAGCCACGCCAGGCAGCATCGACAGGGCCGGCACGGCCAGGGCGAACGCGAGTCGCGGACGGGCCTCCCACCATCGCCACTCGGCAGTCCATAGCTCGCCGCTCCCGGTCGGTGCGGCCACCTCGAACCTGACCTCTCGCTGCAGCAACGCGCGGCCGGCCGCAATCGCGAGCGGCGCAACGCTTCGTGGGAGCAGTGGACGCTCGACCACGGCGGCCTCGACTTCGACCAAGCCGCCTGGCATCGGCCGGTAGCGCAGGCGCGTTACCGCGGCGCTCGGCAGCTCGCGCAGGCGCCGATCGGCGAGGTGGTGTCTCTCCAGGGTCAGGAGCGAGCGGGGTGGCAGGCTGACCAGGGCCGCGACCACTGGGTGCCGGGTTCGTCGCGTCCCTTCCACTCGCACGAGCTCGACCAGCGGACGGCGGATGCGATTCCACGCCTCGAGTGCTTCATCGGGCTCATCGTTGAGGAAGCGGCTGGTCGCCAGTAGCTCCCAGCCAGGCTCGTCGCTCGAATCGAGGCCGGCGGCGCGTTCGGCGAGGGTACCGGCCTCTGCCCAGCGCGACTGGAGGAAGCGGATGCCGGCCAGCTCCCGCCACGCGCCGGCGTGCGTGGGACAGAGCCCGAGCGCCGCCAGGAGTCCGGCCTCGGCGCCGTCGAGATCTCCCGTCCGTGCCCGTTCGACCATCTCCTCGACGAGATCCCCGCACGGGCCGGCCGGTGACACGACTTCGATTCCGGCAGTAGCGCGAGGGGCCGGGGGTTCCAGCGGCCGCCCTTCGGACGGCAGCACTAGCAAGGCCCAGTCACCGGCTGCCGTCCAGGCGCGTTCGAACTCGACCCGCGACAGCACGCGAAACGGCGCGCGAGCGGGGTCGTGGACGATCACCCGCTCGCTGGTCCACGCGACGACGACCACGTAGTGGTAGCGGCCGGGACGCACTTGGATGAGGGCAATCACGGGGCGGCCGAGGTCGACCTGTTCGCGCAGCCACGCGCCGCGCAGCGCCGGACCGGTGTGAAAGGTCAGCGCCTGCCAGCCGCGACCGGTCACGTCCGCGGTGAGCACATCGGTGGGAATGCCCGCGGCGCTGCGATCGACCAGCGCCGCGAAGTCCTCGGCGAAGACGCCGCGCTCGCCCCAGTAGCGCAACACCATGGCCACGGCCGCGCCGCCGCAGAGGTCTTCGGTCTGGGTCAGGTAGGGAACGTCGAGCAGCCGGGCGCTGCCCGACAGGCCGGCGCGAGCCACCTGTGAGCTCGACGCGGCGGCGACTGTCGCCCACACGAGCAGGGCGGCGGCCGCCGCGACGGGAGATCGCCGGCGCGACATCAGCGGTCGCGCGCCTACTTCGCGATGAGGATCACGATTATCAGGATCAGCAGCAGCGTCGTGAGGGAAATCACGATGGTGTTGGCGCCTCCCGCGAGCGCCGCGGCTTCGACGGCGCCGGCCTGCGCGGCCAGCGAGCCGAGCTCCGCCCCGCTAAGCGTGGCCACGGCCCCACGGGCGTCGGCCACGCTGAGCCCCATGCTGGCGGCCACTTGGCGCACATCGTCGCGATCGAGCACGCGCCGTACGGCATCGCGCTGGGTGCGCTCGGTCTCGGCCTTGCCCGCCAGGGCCTGATCCATGGCGGCGGCGTCGACGATGCGGTGCTGCTCGGCGAGTGCCGGCGACGAGAGCAGAAACATCGGAATAAGCGTGAGCGCGGCAATCTTGTTCATGAGACGCATGGTAATCATCCTCCAGGGCAATTCCGAACGGGCGGAGGTCGCGCCCAAGCGACGTCCGTTCCCATGCTAAGGGAAGGGACCTGCGGGCGTCTGTTCAGTTGTGGACAGTAGCGATGCGGTGGCCGGCAATGGCCGCATCACCCCAATTCCACGCCGATCGACCGCAGTCAATGGCTCCCTCATTGCGTCCGCGTCCAGGTGCCGCATTCGGCGGTGGCGCTGAAACCCGCATCGGTTTCGGCGATCGTCACCAGTTGAACGCATCTAATCCCGAAGATCGCGTCGTGGCCTCCGCGTATGTCGGGCAACGCACAGACGCGTTGCCGCCATCCTATCGGGACGCGGGAAACCGCGCCTCGCTCGCCGGCAATCCAAGTGCTCTTCGGGATTAGTGCGTCACGACGACGCTGAGGCGCCACAGGGTCGCGGTAAGCAGCACGGCGGCCACGACGAGGATCGCGGCAACCGTCTTCAGGCCTCGCGCGCGCGCCGTTTCCAGCGCGCCGGCCATTCTCCAGGCGTAAGCGGCAAACGCCAGCAGCGGAACGACCAGCAGCGCTCCCGCCACCGCCATCAGCAGCCGCGCTCTCGAGGCCGTGTGCGCCGGATCCCCGGCCACCCACTCCAGGAGCGGCTCTTGAAACGCCTGCTGGGTAAGGATCAGCACCGCACCCGCCACGCCGGCCATGACGACCACCACGAGAGCCGCACGGCGGGAGGCTGGATCCATCACTGGATGAATAACGTCCGCTCACGATCCATGGCGTCGATCTGCGGCGCTCTCAGCTCTTCGAGCTTGTAGATACCAGGACGGGAGGGAGGAGAGCCGCCTGGTTGGGATGCCGTTTGATTCTGCGCCCAGGCGGCCGACCCGCTCATGAGCCACGCGATCAGGACGACGGTCGTTCGATGCATCGGCCTCCCCTTTCAATTCCCAGCGTGTGTCAGCGTAGCGCTGATGGCGGGATCAACGCGAGAGCATTCCGAACGGGATCGACGATCCAGGCACTCAGCGCCGGGGCTCCGGGCAGAACCCGGGTTCGAATCCGCGGGCGCGCTCGCGACGTTCCAATTTGCCGGCGGTGGCAACTGGCGGCACGACACCGAGCTTGACCAGCTGAGCGCGGAACTCGTATCGGATGTTCACGGTCTGCGCCGGCGCGTCCTCGAGATCCAGCCGCACCTGGGTGACGGCGTGGTCCGTTCGTCCGCCCATCCCGGTGGCCGCGTACTCCTCCTTGGCCTGCTTTGCGTTGCTCGCCGACGCGTCAGCCCTTTGCCCCTCTGGGATTGACGATGGTGCGGGCGCGGACCGGTGCCTGGAATCCTTCGAGGCCTCGGTCATGGGGTTGGATCTGCGCTCCTTGAAGAAGACGGCCGAGATCACTCCCAAGTTGGCCGTCTTACCGAGCGCGTGACCGTACGAGCGCTCCTCGGTGGTGAATTCGAAGCGGCGAGCTTCCGTCTGGCTCGTCTGCCACCCGCTGATGGTGACTGTTTCGTAGGGTTCGAGGACCCACTTGCGCGCGGCGGCCGCGGTCGTCTGGCGCGCGTCGATGGTGTTGAGCCCATCGACAGACAGTGCAACGGCTACCCGAACCGAGTACGGGTTCCGCATCCGAATGGCATACTCCTTCCCTTTGCGCGCCTCGACGTACCAGCGCCCTTCGTGCGCGTAGCGTCGTTGTGCAACGCCGCCAACCAGGATGTCGATGTGCCCGTCCGGATGACGGACCGGGGCAGCGGACATCACAACCTTCGAGCCGGCGGCGATCGTGAGCCCGGCCAACATGAGACAGGCAAAACGGTGCTTCATGGGTCCTCCTACCCTTAGAACGGGGGAGGCTGAGAATCTTGCACGGGCCGCCATCCTATCGGGACGCGGGAAACCGCGCCTCGTTCGCCAACGCGTCGGCGCGCGTTGCCCGACATCCGCGGAGGCCACGACCGGCAATCTAAGTGGTCTTCGGGATTAAGGCGCCACGACGCGAATGACGCCGTCGCTCTTGTTCAGCAGAAAGATCTGGTTCGCAGGCCCGCCGATCACGCGCACGTCGACGCGCGTCGCGGGCTTCTTCCCTTGCTCCTGATTCTTCGCCTGAACCACCTGCAACATCGTCTTGAAATCGCCTTCGGTGCCGATCGCGATCCGACGGATCGGATCCTGGCCGCCGGCCGGCAGCTTGTCGGCGCTGACATAAAACATCTCGCCGCTCGGCAGGTCGGTAAAGATGAGCAGGTTCGACAGCTGCGGAATCTCCTTGCCGCGGTAGATGATCAAGCCGCTTGCCGCCGACTGGTTCTGCAGCAGCGGATCCACCTGCCCATACTCAGCCACCGGATAGGTCATCGCCGGATCGCTGCGCGGCTTCTCGAGGCTCACCGCCTGGCGGCTGATGAAACGATAGCTGCCTTCCCAGACGTTCCATCCCAGGTTCGCGCCCGCCGTGACCGGGCTGACTTCCTCGACGATGTTCTGGCCGATGTCGGCGACGAACATGTTGCCGTTGCGGGGATCCCACGCAAAGCGCTGCGGGTTGCGCACGCCGAGGGCATAGATCTCCGGCAATGCATCCTTGGTCTTCAGGAACGGATTGCTCGCCGGAATGCCGTATTTCTTGTTAGAGCTGTTCGATCCCAGCGGATCGATGCGGAAGATCTTGCCAAACGCCGACGCCATGTTCTGCGACAGCCGCATCGGATCGCCGCCGCTGCCACCATCGGCCACGCCGACATACAACAGCCCGAACTCGGGTGTGCCTGGCTTGGCCAGCGGATTGAACGCCGCATGACCCGCGTTGTGATTCGCGAACGGTTGACGGAGCCGCATCAACTCCCGCGGTGGTCCGCCATCATAGGTGGCGGCGCCAGGCGTCTTCGCCGTCCACTCGAGCAGCACCGTGTCGTGCGTCGCCTTTTCGTTGGGCGTCGTGAACTCCGCCGGCGGCGTCATGTTCGTGGTGTCGGTGTAGGTGTAGAACTTGCCGAAGCCGGGTGCGCCGGCCTGGGCGAACTGCGGATGGAAGGCAAAGCTCTGAAAGCCGCGCTCGCGTCCGGCGAACTGCACGCCCACGCCCCACTTCGAATCGTTGATGTCCACGTAGAGCCGCACGGTCGTGCCGTCGTAGCTGACGCTGTAGAGAGGGCCACGCATGTCATTCACGAACAGCCGTTTCGTGCCCGGCTGGTCTTCCATGTTCATCATGCGCGCCACACCACCATCAATGTCGGGCAGCGTCGCGAACTCGCGCACGTTGACGCGGATGACGGCGTCCCGCTCGGGGATCGGTGCCGGGAATGGATCGTTGCTCTGGCCGGGCGGCAATGGCGCCGCGGGCGGGCCCTTTTGCGGGGGCGGTGTGGCCGGTTGCGCCCCTCGACTTCGCTCGTCCCTCGACTCCGCTCGTCCCTCGACTTCGCTCGGGACGACCTTGAGGTTGTCGAAAGGTCGGGACGACCCTGAGCTTGTCGAAGGGTCGGGGCTGCCCTGAGCAACGTCGAAGGGCGCCGCGGCCGAGGCGGCAATGAACAATGCGGCAACGATGATGAGCAGTTGGACGATGCGCATAACGTAATAGCCTACCGCAGCCAGGCAACGGCGGCGAAGAACCGAAGCGCCCGGCGGTCGAGGTTTGACCGCCTCCCCGCGACCAGTCACCATGGACGCGTGCGTCGCCTGATGCTTCTCGCGATCGGCTGGTCCGCGCTGCTGTGGACAGCCTCTGCTCGCACGGGCTGGGCCCCGCCCGCCGGCATCATCACGATGTTGGACGCCGGGTCGTGCCAGCTCACCGGCGACTCGCACCGCCCCAGCGATTCGGACCGTCAGTGGCGCGCCCAGCAGCAGACGATTGCCGCCGTCACTGAATCGACGTGGCAGTCCGCATCCATGCACGCGGCACTGGGCGCCACCCTTTCACCGCTCGTGTTCGAACCGTTACTCGCGGCTAGTTCGCCCGATCCTCCAGTTCGTTCAGCACTGCCCTACCTTCGCCACACGCCCCTCCTGATCTGATCCGCACTCCGCTGGTTCGCGGCAACGCACTACCGGTGTGTCTTCGGTCAATCAGGAGGATCAGTCATGCGTACGGATATCTCGTTGTTCGGCGCCGCTCGCAATCGTGTGCTCGTGATCATCGGCGTCATCGCACTCTCGCTCTGGATGCTCTATCCAATCCAGGATTCGCTCAAACTCGGCATCGACCTGAATGGCGGCGTGCAGCTGGTCTTGCGCGTGAAGACAGAGGATGCGCTGCTGCTGCAGACACGAGCGGCCGCGGAGCAGCTGCGCACGGCTCTTACTGAGGCCCGTGTCTCCTTTTCCTCGGTCGAGGTCGTCAATGCCACGGAATTTCGCGTTCACGGTGCCGGCGACGAATCCGGGCTGACGCGTGCGGCGAACGAGGCAGCCCCAACGTTTGAACGAACCGCGGCGGATGGCGGTCACACGTTCAGGCTGCCTCCAGGCGTAGCCGCCTCGCTCCGCGACGATACCGTCGAGCAAGCGCTTCGCACGATCGGCCGCAGGGTGAACGAGCTGGGCGTCGCCGAACCGGTGATCGCGCGCTACACGGCCGCCGACCAGATTCTGGTGCAGCTGCCTGGTGTCTCCGACGTCGAGGGAGCGAAACGGACGATCCAGTCGACGGCGCAGCTCCGGCTGACGCTCGTCGATCAAGGGCCGTTCGCGAGCCGCGAGGCGGCACTCCTCGCCTACAACAACACGCTGCCAGCGAACCTGGAGGTCCTGCCGGGACCCGCGAGCGACGTCGAGCCCGGCGGCGCGCTGTTCTACAGCGTGCAGCGTGCGCCGGCGCTCACCGGCAACGACCTTCGAAGTGCGCGGCATTCGCTCGACGAGTACAACCGGCCGGCGGTCGGCTTCACGCTGAAACCGGATGCGGCCCGGCGGTTTAGCGCCATCACCGAGCGCAACATCGGCCGGCTGCTGGCGACGGTGCTCGATCACCGCGTCACGGCGGTGGCCACGATCGAGTCGCGCATCGACGATCAGGGACAGATCGCCGGCGTCAGCCGGGCAGAGATGATCGAGCAGGTCATCAACCTGAATTCTGGCGCGCTGCCCGCGGACCTGGAAATCGTCGACCGCGATTCTTCTGAGCGGGACGCACGCTGGGCAACGGCGTCGAATCGAGAATCCTCGTCGCAGCAGCGCATCGCCGTCGTCATCGCCGAGCGGCGTATCCTGAGAACTGGAGACCGGCGTTGACCCGCGCTCGACACGGTCGGTGCAGGCCGAACTCGGGATAGTATAGGACGCCTGAATTTTCTCTCGTTCGAATACAGGAGCCGCAGCCAGGCGGCGCCGTGGCTGTTCGCGGCCTTCGTCGCCGGGCACCTCGTTGCCCTCTATGCGGCCATCGCCGTCCTGTTTCCAGTGACGATGCAGCAACAGCTGTCCGCCGGCCCCTGGGCCATCGTCATGACCTGCCTGATGTGCAGCCTCGCCTTCTGTTTTGGCGAGTACTTCTTTCATCGCTACCTGCTGCACATCGAAGCCGCGAGAATTGTGGGGCGGCTCTGCACCAGCCACCTGGCCCATCACAAGCTGACGTCGATCGGATTTGATGAGGTGCAGCGCAACGTGCGCAGCGCCTATGCGATCACGAGCGCGGCCGACGATCACTCCGCGACCTTCCCGCCGTGGGCGCTGGCCGCGTTCTTCGCGTTCTGGACGCCGCTCTTCGCGGTGGTGGCGTTTTCGTTCCCGCGCTTCCCGATCCTTCTCGCCGGTTATGCCGCGCTGGCGATGGCGCATTTTTTGTACGAGACCATCCATGTCGCGCATCACCTGCCGTACGATCAGTGGTGGAAGGCACGAATCGAACGCGGCATCGCCGCGCCGCTGTGGCGAAAGCTCTACGGGTTTCACCAGGCGCACCATGCCAACTACCGATGCAACCTGAACGTGGCGGGATTCTTCGGCCTGCCGCTCGCCGACTTTGCCTTCGGCACCTACAAGCAACCGGCGACGCTGCTGCTCGACGGCGCGCCGGCGACCAAGGCCCTGGCTCGCGAGCTCACTCCGGTACCCCGTTGGCCGATCTGGTGGCTGGATGGCCTGGTGCTCGAGCGGCGGCGGCGGATGTCGAAAGAGGATGAGGCGCGACGGGCCTCAGCGCGAGGCCCGATCGCTCGTCAGCGAACCACGACGTAAACAGGTCGCGGCCTCGCTGGCCGCCATCGCGATGTATATCGCCATCCGCTGTCGCGCCGCATTCGCGGCTGGCGCGATCGCCGCCACGCTGCACGACGTGCTCGTCACGCTCGCCTTCATTTCGCTCACGGGGTACGACCTGTCGCTCAACGTCGTCGCCGCGCGGCTCACCATCATCGCACTGCCTGGACGTCCCACTAGTTGTCATAATCTGGTCGTTGAATGTCATCATCCTCGCTGAAAGCCGGCGATCGGGGACAGGAATGCCATGACTGATGGGGAGATGCTGCGCCTGATACTCACGAGCCGTGTCTACGACGTGGCGCGTTCGACGCCGCTCGATGCGGCGCGAAGACTCTCGCGACGGACGGGCAACAGCGTGCTGCTGAAACGCGAAGACCTTCAGCCGATCTTTACCTACAAGTTGCGCGGCGCCTACAACCGCATGGCGCATCTGTCGCCGGAAGAACGGGCTCGCGGTGTCATCACCGCCAGCGCCGGCAACCACGCGCAGGGCGTGGCGTTGTCGGCCAGCCACCTGGGGATCAGCGCGTTGATCGTGATGCCGCAGACCACGCCGGAGATCAAGGTTGACGCGGTCCGTGAGCTCGGCGCCGACGTGGAGCTGGCCGGCGATTCGTTCGCCGACGCCAAGGCGCGATGCGACGAGCTCATGGCGACCACGGGCCGATTCCTCGTGCATCCTTTTGACGATCCGCTCGTGATCGCCGGTCAAGGGACCATTGCGCCTGAAATCTTCAGCCAGGGACCACACGATCTGGCGGCGATTTTTGTGCCGGTGGGCGGCGGCGGCTTGATCGCCGGCATCGCCAGTTACGTCAAGGCGATCAGGCCTGAGGTCAAGGTGATCGGCGTCGAACCCCTGGAGGCCGATGCGATGTACCGCTCGCTGGAAGCCGGGCGGCGAATCGTGCTCGATCGTGTCGGAATCTTCGCCGACGGCGTCGCGGTCCGCGAGGTGGGCGCCCTCACGTTCCCGATTGTTCAGACCTCGGTCGACGAGGTCGTCCGCGTCTCGAACGACGAGATCTGCGCGGCGATCAAGGACGTCTTCGACGACACCCGTTCGCTCATGGAGCCGGCGGGCGCGCTGTCGGTCGCGGGCCTCCGCGCCTGGGTCGCGCGCACGGGCGTCACGGGCTGCAACCTCGTGGCGGTGTTGAGCGGGGCCAACATGAACTTCGATCGCCTTCGCTTCGTCGCCGAGCGCGCCGAGGTCGGTGAAGCAAGAGAGGCCCTGCTGGGCGTCACGATTCCCGAGCGGCCCGGCGCGTTTCGCGACTTCTGCGCCACGATCGGCAGGCGCGTGGTCACCGAGTTCAACTATCGCCTCAGCGGCCGTCGCGAAGCGCATATCTTCGTCGGCCTCGCCACGCCGTCGCGCCAGGCGGCGGTGGAGCTCACCGCGCTCCTGCTGAGCAAGGGCTACCCGACGATCGATCTCACCGGCGACGAGATGGCGAAGCTGCACATTCGGCACATGGTTGGCGGGCGATCGCCCGACGTCGAGCACGAGCGGCTCTATCGCTTCGAGTTTCCCGAGCGGCCTGGTGCCCTGATGGACTTTCTCGACCGCCTCGGCGGGCGGTGGAACATCAGCCTGTTCCATTACCGCAATCACGGGTCGGACTTCGGCCGTGTGCTGGCCGGCTTCGAAGTACCCGAAGCCGAGACCGCCGCGTTCGCGGAGTTTCTGCGCGAGCTCGGGTACTTTCATCAGGCTGAACGCGACAACCGCGCATACCAGATGTTCCTGGGCACTCCGACGGCGACGTGAGAAACGCTTGAGATGTGGTTCGATTCCTGGGTCAACGCTACATCCCGGTAGTGCCTGCCGCCACGCCGGGTGCGGCGTTCGAGGGCGGGCGTAGCCAGCGCAAAGAGATCGTCAAATAGCCAAGCGCCGACGCCGCCACCAGCACCAACACGATCCGGGCAGGCGACGTGCTCATGCCGGCGATGCGCTGGCGGGTGGCGTGTACCGGGTTGGTGTTCTCCGGAGTGCTGCGCATGAGCTCAGCCAGCCTCGCGATCCTCCGCGGGCGAGCCTATCGGTCTCGATGGAGCGCGTCCAATTGATTCGGTCTATGACGTCAGTAGCCGAGCGCCACAGGCATCGTTCTTGCTCGAAAAGCAAAATGCCGCCGGGCACCCGGCGGCCCGCCTGCTCACAATGCGATCCGTCGCGCGGCGTTACTTCTTGTTCTGGCGGCTGATGTAGGTCGCGTGCGTCACACCGGTGATCTTGCCATCCTTGTCCATGCGGATGTACTCGTTCAGCTCCTCCTTCGGGCCTCGGAACTCGAGGAACTCGCGGTCAGCATACTCAACGTGGCCAAGCGCTGCAAAGCGCGATGTCAACTGACGATCAAGGACCACCGCTATCACTCCACCGTCGAGGGCTGGGCCCGTCACGCGGCCCACAACGATCGAATGGCGGACTTGCCGGGCGATGGCGTCGTTATGCGCTGAGGAGAAAGGGTCTATGCTGTGCAGATGACCGCACGCCTGCTCTTTGTCGCCTTGCTCACCGCCACCACCTGCCTGGTCGGTGTCGCCAGCGGAACGTACGACCAGGCGCAGGGCGGTGACCAGTTCCTCGACGGCATTGGCGAGACGGGACTGATCGCCCGGTATGTGCTCAACGGCAATGCCGAAGACGCCTCGAGGAACCAGTTCCATGCGGCGGTGCGCGGCAACGGCGGTACGTTCGTGGACGATGAGCAGTTCCGCCGCGTGTTATTGCTGACAGGCGATGGCAGCCACTTCCAACTGCCCGGCGCCACGTTGACCGGCGAAGACACGCTCAGCGTCACCGCATGGCTCTACTTGCCCACCGGCGCGTCGGGTCCGTTGTTCGACTTCGGACAGAACGCGTCCAACAGGTTCTCGGCTGTCGCGAGCCCGGCGGGCTTCCGCGCCTCGATCGTCCTGGATGGAAAAGTGCACGCCGAGACCACCGCGGCGCCGTTTCTCGAGAACCGGTGGGTTCACCTAGCGGTCGTGCTCGATCCGGCCGCGCGACTGCTGACCACATATCTCGACGGAGCGCCGGTTGGCCGGGCGGCCGATGTGACAGTCAACGCTGCGCAGATCGTGAACCAAACGGTTCGCGACTCGAATCGTCTGTTCATCGGGCGCTCGCAGGACGACACCGTGGCCGCGATTCATGCTCGATTCCGCGATGTCCGCATCTATCGCATCGCGTTGTCGGACCAGCAGGTCATGACGATTCGGAACAACGCGCTCGCGGCACGGCCCACCATGACCGCCCGTGCACCGGTCCCGGAGATCTCGACCGCCGCGATTCCGTCGGAGTCGCCACTCGCCGCGAATATCTCGAACGTGCCCGACATCACGGTCGAAACGATCGTCGGTATGCTGCCGCGTCTGCCGGTTGACCTCGCCCCGAACTATCGCAACAACAGCCGCGGATCTGACGTCGGCGTGATCTGGCCGTCTCCGGCCGACAACAGCGACGTCTTGAAGCCAGGCAGTTATACCGTGATCGGTAAAGTGCCGGGCACGTCGTTCGCGCCGAAGGCCACGGTGATCGTCAAGGTGCCGGTCGGAATCACCACGCCGCCAGGCCGGCTGGCCGAACCGTTTGCGCTCAGCGACGTCGTGCTCGATCGCGACACGAAGGGACGCGACACGCCGTTCATCAGGAACCGTGACAAGTTCGTGCGCGGCTTGGCGGCGAGTAATCCCGACAATTTCCTCTACAACTTCAGGGACGCGTTCGGTCGGCCGCAGCCTGCCGGCGCCACGCAGCTCGAGGGCTGGGACAACCAGACGACGCGATTGCGCGGGCACGCGAGCGGACATTACCTGTCGGCGATCGCGCAGGCCTACGCGAGCGCGACCTATGACGAAGCGCTGCGCGCGAACTTCCTTCAGAAGATGAACTACCTGATCGACGTGCTGTACGACCTGTCGCAGAAATCGGGGCGGCCGGCGGCAGCAGGCAGCCCCTCGGTGGTGGATCCGACAGCCGTGCCTCCCGGTGCCGGGCGCGCCGGTTACGACTCCAACCTCAGACACGGCGCGGTCAGGAGCGACTATGGGAACTGGGGAGTGGGCTTTATCAGCGCCTACCCGCCCGATCAGTTCATCATGCTCGAAAGGGGCGCCACCTACGGGACGCAGGACACGCAGATCTGGGCGCCGTACTACACCCTTCACAAGATCCTCTCGGGCTTGCTCGACAGCTACGAGGTCGCCGGCAACAAGAAGGCGCTCGACATCGCAAGCGGGATGGGCGCGTGGGTGTACACCCGGCTCAAGGCGCTGCCCGCCGACACGCGCATCAGCATGTGGAACCGCTACATCGCGGGCGAGTATGGCGGCATGAACGAAGTCATGGCGCGGCTGTTCCGGCTCACCGGCGATAAGCGGTTCCTCGACGGCGCGAGACTCTTCGACAACACCAACTTCTTTTTCGGCAACGCCGCGCATGACCACGGGTTGGCGAAGAATGTCGACACGATTCGCGGCAGGCACGCCAACCAGCACATCCCGCAGATTACCGGCGCGCTCGAAACGTTCCGCGGCACGAAGGAGATGCCGTACTACCTGGTCGCCAGCAACTTCTGGGACATCGTCAATCGCAGCTACATGTACAGCATCGGCGGCGTGGCCGGCGCGCGGACGCCGAACAACGCCGAGTGCTTCCCGGCGCAGCCCGACACGCTGTGGCAGAACGGGTTCGCCAAGGGCGGCCAGAACGAGACGTGCGCCACATACAACCTGCTCAAGCTGGATCGGCAGCTGTTCATGTACGACCAGACCGCGAAATACATGGATCACTATGAGCAGGCGCTCTACAACCACATCCTCGCGTCGGTGGCCGAGGACGATGCCGGGAACACCTATCATGTGCCGCTCAACCCCGGTGCGCAGAAACGCTTCGGCAACGCGGAGATGAAGGGGTTCACCTGCTGCAATGGCACCGCGCTCGAGAGCAACACGAAGCTCCAGGATTCGATCTATTTCCGCAGTGCCGACAACACCACGCTCTACGTCAATCTCTTCGTGCCCTCGACGCTCAATTGGCGGGCGCGCAACATCGTCGTCCAGCAGGCCACGGACTTCCCGTTGACCGACACGACGCGCCTTACCGTGAAGGGGAACGGCCGGTTCAACGTGAGCATCCGCGTGCCGCGGTGGGCGACCCAGGGGTTCTTCGTGAAGATCAACGGCCGCGACGAAGCGGTGAAGGCGACGCCGGGCACCTATCTGACGCTCGCGAGAACCTGGCGCAACAACGACACCATCGAGCTGCGCATGCCGTTCAGTTTCTACCTGGACGACGTGGTCGATCAGCCCAATGTGGCCAGTGTGTTCTATGGCCCGGTGCTGCTGGCGGCCGAGGAGTCAGGACCTCGCACTGACTGGCGGAACATCACGCTCGATGCGCGTGACATCACCAGGTCGATCACTGGCGACCCGGCGGCGCTTCGGTTCACGATCGACGGCGCCGCCTTCAAGCCGTTCTACGAAACGTTCGGGCGTCACTCGGTCTACCTGCACGTGACGCTGAAGTAAGGATTGCCGGCTTCGCGCAACTGCTCCTCGCGTCTGTGAGCCGATTTCGCCTCCTGCACATTAGAGGGCAGGAGGACAATCGATGAACGGAATCGTGCTTGGAATGGTGATGCTCGCCTCTTCCGCTGGAGCATAATGAGCCGCACGTTGTCGATGCCGGCGCGAGCCGCCCGACTCGCCTAGTCGTCGAGGACGAACGTCACCATCATGTTGACTTGATATTCCGTGACGCGACCGTCGGTCAGGCGCACTTGCTGCTCCTTGATCCACGCGCTCTTGACATTGCGCAGCGTTTTGACCGACCTCGCCAGACCCTGCTGGATCGCGTCCTCGAAACTCTTGGTCGACGTCGCGCTGATTTCCGACACCTTGGCAATGGACATCTACGTCCTCCTTCCGTACCTACGGATGCTATGAGAGCGTAACGACCCTCGGCTGTGCAATTCGGCACACCGTGCGGTGCGACGACACGCGGTCAAGGCGCTCGACGCGCGCTTTCGGCGGCACGTAGGCGCGTTCACGCCGCGCGGATTCCGCGTTAGCGGAATGCGGCGTCTTCGACGGCGGTTTCGAGCCGCTCTTGAATGGCGTTGCGGATATCGAGCGGCCGGCCGGCTGGTACGGTGAGCGTCACGCTGGCGCCCGTCGCGTCATGGACAACGATGTGCCAGGCATTGACGGCTGCCGACACTGAGTGGAAGGTAAACGGTAGCTGGCGATGCAGGATGATGTTGCGCATTAGTGCTTCGAGGCTGGCGGTGGTCATCGTTGCTCTCCGGCTACCGGGTGATGGGCCACTTACGCCACGCGGACGTTTTCACCGCGGGGACCCTTGGGGCCCTGGCCGAGGTCGAACGTCACGGTCTGTCCTTCGCGCAAATCATCGAAATGCGTTTGGGTGCACGCCGAGTTGTGGAAGAAGTATTCGGTGCCGTCACCCGCGAGGATGAAGCCGAAACCCTTGTCCGAGACGAGACGCTTGATGGTGCCGCTGAGAGAAGCCATGGTGCCTGATTCCTTCGAGTCCATTGAACGAAACGTATGGGCAGGAAGGAGGTTGGTAGGTCCAACGCTGCCGATGGCCGGTAGGCGCTGGATCAACGCTGGCAGGCTTACGTGTGAGAACGAGCCCCCATTATACCGCAGGTCGGCCTTCGCCGCCCGGATTCCGGCGCGGCGTGATCGGCCTTACTTCAGAAGCGGTTCGCCGGCAAATCGCCACTGGGCACGATAGTCTCTTCGCAGCGTCTGCCCGGTAAGCTGAGCCCTGACCATCTCCACCGGCATGGCGCCGGCCTGGAGGATTGCATCGTGGAATTGCCTTTCGGTCATGCGTCCGGACGTGACCAGCTCGTCGCGCAGGGCCCGATACTGTAATCCGCCAATCATGTAAGCCACCTGATACCGGACGCGGTTCTCCATCAGGACGTAGTCGACGCGTCCCTCGGGACTCAAGCCGTCGAAATCGAGCTCGGCCAGCCGGCGCTGCCAGTCCTGGTAGAAGCGGCGCAACCGCTCGTGCCGCACCGGTGAGTACTCGACCTCGTATCGGCGCTGGATGACCGCGCGATCCTCGAGGTAGCGGGTGACCGCGACCCGCAGCTCGCTCTGGCCGCGGGCAAAGGCCACCAGCGACGACAGTGCCGGAGGGTCCTGCGCCCAACCGCCATCGGCGATCGCTCGCGGGCCCTGCGCCACGAGCGAGGCGGGAAGGATGCAGAGAGCCAGGAGCAGGCACGCTTTCATATCAGCCTCCTCAGGGACCGCGGACGCGCCGCCGTCACAACACGCTTCGGATGAGCCCGCCGTCCACCTGTAGTGTGGCGCCGGTGACGTACGCCCTCACTGCCGACGACGTGGACATCAAGGCGTCGCGCCGCATCACAGATGGCGGTCTCGTCGCGCGCCACCATCGAGATCGCGCAACCCTCGGCGGCAAGGGCGTGGGCCACCGCGAAGCCCAGGCCGCGGCTGGCCCCCGCCACCATTGCGACTTTCCCTGCCAGCTGCAGATCCATGGCGGGCGTCGCTAGGGATCTCGTAGGCGTGCCCGGATGAATCGCGAAGGTTTCCGACAGCGATTTGCGATTCTGCGGGTCGGCCCAGCCGCGCGTGATGATGGCCCTGGTGCCATTGGCGCGATACTCGACCAGCATCGCGCTGACAATCGCCGCCGGTTCGTTGAACGACATCCGCAGCGACACGGACGGAATGCCGCTGATGTGCACGGGCGAGCTCAGCGGCTCGGTCCGGTAGATCAACCGGTGCGGCGACTGCGCCGCGGCCGCGAGCACCGTCGCGTCGACGGCGGAATTGTCGACGATCACTTCCATGACCGGCTGGCCAATTCTCGTGCTGGCCAGCTGCAAACCGCTGATGGTGTGGTTGGCACTGGGCGCCAGGTTGATGGTCGTCGGCGCCGCGCCCGGCACCGGCCAGTCGTCGTAGTCCGCCCAGACGCTGCCGGACCGCTGCACGGCGGCTTTCGGTCCGTCGAGAGCGGCGTTGTCGATGCCGTATAACGTGTGGCTCCAGAAGCGGTTCAACATGTCGCGCCAGGCCGCCTGGCGCGAGCCCGAGTTGGCGCCGTCGCCGTGCCCGCCCGTATTCAGCCAGATCTTGCGAGGCACGTTGTGCGTGGTCAGCGCGTCCCACAGCCGCGCAAACATGCGCGGCTTGGTGTTGAGATCGTTGAGGCCATGCGAGATCAGCACCGCGGCGCGGAACCGATCGACATACTGCACGTAGTTGCGCTCGTGCCACCAGGCGTTGTCGTCGCCGGTCAGGCGGTCCATGCCCTGAACGATCTGATCGCGCATGTAGGCGCAAACCTGCGGAAACCGTCGCGTGAGGATGTTGTCGAAGAGCGTATCGGCGCCGGTGGAAGCCGCGGCGAGGGGCAGCGTCCCTCGCGCGCCGGGCAGTCGGGCCGCTTATCGACCGATACGCGCCGTGAATGGGGTCTGCGACGGGACGCCAGCCCGTGCCATGGAGCGCGTTCTGGTTTACCATCTTCAAACTCATACGGCATCGTCCACGGCATGAAGGC
>CAZEMI010000023.1:0-5088 GCA_964513235.1 uncultured Acidobacterium sp. | reverse complement strand
TTGGGGCTTGGGGCTTGAAACGCTCTTCCCCAAGTCCCAAGTCCCAGGTCCCAAGTCCCTATTTCAGTGCGCGTAGCGCGTCCTCTATCAATGCCGTTAACTCGCGGTATGTTAGCCGAATTTCATTGTCTGTGGCTGAATGCTTGTCCACCGTAGCGCGAAGCGCGGAGGTGGACGGCAGCTGCAAGTTACTTGGAACGAGCCGCTCCTCGGACTGCGGCGCCTGCACCACCTGGCATTCCAATTGACCTCCGCTTGCCTGAATCTCATCGTCCGCGCAAATCGGCGCCGGCGACGCGATGCCGTACATCCCGCGAAGGCCTTGCAGGCGCTCGACTTCGTCACGCGACAGCAAGTGCTCCCGGCCGAGCGTGCGGGCCACCAGGCTGATCTTGGCGAAGTGCTCGATGGTTTCCATGCGGTAGTACGCCGACATCACGTCTGGCCCCACGGCCAGCGCGCCGTGATTGGCGAGCAACAGGCCATCGTGCGCCTTGACGTACTTGCGCACCGCCGCCGGCAGCTCCTCGGTGGACGGCGTCGCGTACTCGGCAATTGGGATGCTGCCGAGCGTGGTGATTACTTCCGCCAGCACGGGACGATCGAGGGGAATGCCGGCCACGGCGAATCCGGTGGCCGTGGGCGGATGGGCGTGCACCACCGCCCGCACGTCCGGCCGGTTGCGATACACCTCGAGGTGCATCTTCAACTCCGACGAGGGATCGCGCTCGCCGGCGATCTTCCTGCCGTCGAGATCCGTGATCACCATCATGTCGGGCGTCATGAAGCCCTTCGACACGCTCTTCGGCGTGGTGATCAGGCGATGCTCGTCGAGCCGGACGCTGAGGTTGCCGTCGTTCGACGCCACGAAGCCGCGCTGCCACAAGCGCCGTCCCACTTCGACGATGTCGGCGCGGGCCTGTTCTTCGGCTTTCATCACGCTCGATACTCGGCGCGGCACTTCTCACTGCAGAAATACACGGGCGCGCCCCCGCTCACGGCGCTGATGGCTTTCCCCGGGACTACGTACGTGCCGCACACCGGACACGGCAACATCTTCACCGACGCCGGCGGACCGCCGCCGGGCGCGCCGGGCGACGCCGGGCCTGACGCCGCGCGCATGATGCTATCGAGCAGGCGCCAGATGAATCTCGCCACCGCGAAAATCAGGAAGAGCAGCAGGATGACGCGAGTCATCGCGTTCACCTGCTCCCGGTGGAATCCGGATGCGCGGCCTTGATCCCTTCGAGTCCCTTTTTCGCCGCCTGGCCTTCAGGCGAATCGGGGGACAGGTCCACCACCTGCTGCCACGCCTTCGCCGCGCCCGGCAGATCCTGCTTGCCGAAGGCGCGGACGATGCCGACGTTGAGCAGCGTCTTGATGTGTTTGGCATCGACCTTCAAGGAGTGATCGAACTGCGCCAGCGCGCGATCCGGCTGGTTCACGTAGTAATACGCCACGCCGAGATCGGTAGACACATTCGCGTCGTTGGGGTTGATCGCCATCGCCTGTTCGTACCACGCGATCGCGTCGTTGAACTGCTCCGCATCGAAGTAGATGTTGCCCAGCTGCACCCGCGGCTGCGGATCCTTGCTGTTTTTCGCCGCCACCGCTTCGAGCGCTTTCACCCGCTCGGGATCGACCGGCACCGGCGGCGGGGCCGCGGCTGGTTGGGCCGCCGGCGCGGCCTGCGCCACAGGCGCAGCCACGGGTCCGCTGCGGCCGGCCTGCTGGCTGCCGAGGACCCATCCGATGATCAAGCCGAACAGGGTGCCGGCAATTCCGAAGACAATCGCGTCCGCTCGCATGATTCTCAATTGTTCCATGGGTTCCAAGGGTTCCAGAAGTTCCAAGCGTTGGGGTTCGAGAACCCCGCCGTTGGAACACTTGGAACCCGTTGGAACCTCTGGAACCTTTGTCAGGATACTAGCGACCGGCGGAGCCAGTCCACCAGCGCGCGGGCGACGTTGCCATCGCGCTCGAGGAGCACGGTGCCGTGCGCCGCGGTGCTCGATACCACTTGCTCACGAGGCCCGGAGTTCTCGGCGGCCATGTCCCGCAGCGTCCGCAGCGCGAGCGGATCCTCGCTGCTGGCCGCGAGCCAGATGGCGCGCGAGCCGAGGCGCTTGACGAGGGCCGTATCGGTGCGCAGCCCGCGATAATCCAGCGACGGCGACAACAAGCCGATGACGCGCACGTGCGGTAGTTCGGCCGCCGCGAGCAGGGCGAGGCTGGCGCCGAGCGACGCCCCGACAATGCCAATGGCATCGGGCCGTACGTTCTGGCGGGTCGCCAACCACTGTGCCGCGGCCCGGACATCCTGGACCATGGCCGCGAGATCGCCGGCGGACCCCGATGACGCACCGTGGCCGCGCAGATCGATCGCGAGCGCGGTGATACCGGCGTCACGAATGCGATCGGGCAGCCCATGCCAATCGTTCTTGTTGCGCGTCAGCATGTGCACCAGCACCACGCCAGGTGAGGGACGATTGGACGATTCGTAATACTGACCGGCGAGCGTCGTGCCATCGAGCGATTGGAAGATCACCGGACGTCCAGCCGCAAACGCTGGTAACGCGCAGAGCAGCATCGCCAGGGCGCCAGAGAGCCAGTGTTCTTTCAAGCCCCAAGTCCCAAGCCCCAAGCCCACATTTCTCATCGGGACCCTTCAAGCATTGCCAAGTACTCTTTCACCACCTTGCCCAGGCCGACGAAGATCGCGCGGCTGATCAGGGCGTGGCCGATCGACACTTCGTCGAGGTGCGGCAGCGTGCGAAAGAGCGTGAGGCTCCTGAGATCGAGATCGTGGCCGGCGTTGACGCCGACGCCGAGATCGAAGGCGAGCTGCGAGGCGCGCGAATACTTCTCGAAACTCTCGGCCGCCGCCTGCGGCCCGCGCTCAAACGCGCGCGCGAAGGGCTCGGTGTACAACTCGACGCGATCGGCGCCCATCGACCTGGCCCATTCGATCGCCTTGGACTCGGGATCCACGAACAGGCTGACGCGCACGTTGGCGGCCTTGAGGGCGCCGATCATGCCGGACAACACATCGGCCGGCGTATCCGCGGGCCAGCCGGCCTCGCTCGTAATTTCGCCCGGCTTCACCGGGACCAGGGTGCACTGATCGGGTTTCACCGCGAGGACGAGCTCGAGGAAACCCGGCCGCGGATCACCCTCGATGTTGTATTCCACGCGGCCGCGAAGCTGCGCCAGCTCCTTCGCGATCTCGTGAACGTCCTCGGTGGTGATGTGCCGCTCGTCCGCGCGGGGGTGGACGGTGATGCCTGGCGCACCGGCATCGATGCAGGTGCGAACGGCCTCGATCACCGACGGAATGCGTCCGCCGCGCGAATTACGGACGGTCGCGACCTTGTTGACGTTGACGGACAGCTTGACCACTGCCGTCAACTTTACACTGCCGCCAAAGGTTCCAGGAGTAATGGGCGCAGGCAGGGTAAAATCGACGTGAATCGGACTTGGTGTCTGCTGGCTTCCTGCCGTACTTGCGGATTTGACACCGGAGCAGCGTGCGTGGGCGATGGCCTCGGAGCGGATGTGGCAGCGCGCGCATGCGCTGGCGGCCCGGCATCCGGAGTGTGACGTCTGTTCTATAACCAGCGGCGCGGGCTGTCGATTCTTGGCCAATTCGGCCCGGCCGCATTCTAAGGACGAACCTGACTCAGGCGGCGGAACGAAACCGACCGCGCAACCGGATCAAGTCCACATCGACGTCCGAGTTGCCACAGGATGCGCTGCCCTTATAGACGATGGTCCTCGCCATCGTTATCCCGTTAATTTACTGAGGGCCTTTGGAGATCGCGCCCGCAATGTCGGCCAAGCTCACGCCGAGGAGTGCGCTGTCCGGAGCCGACCCGTCGCGGCGCCTGTGCCCCCGAAGGACGCCGAGATTATCGAGCTCGAACATCACGCCGACCTGCCACTTTTGCAGGTCAGGGTGGAAGCGGACTGCAACGAGGTACCTTGTGGCGTTCTCGAAGGACACCCCCACTGCAGAACGGACGATGACGCCGTTCACTTCGAGTTCACCGCCCGCGTGCTCGAATTCGATCACTCTTCCTGGCGCCGTGGCCAGGCGACCCGTTTTCAGAGTCTGCATCACACGCGCAGCCACTCGCGTATTCAGCCACGTCCCATTCATGACAAAAAACGATTGGGGCTGGGCCTGGTGAATGACCGCAACTTCTTCCCAACTGGCCAAGTCTCTGAGTTCGGTCTCCCGCGTCCTTGTAAAAGGCGACGGCCGGGAAGGGCCCATCACACTCTCGATCACGACCACCTGGTCGTCCGGCAGTAAGCGCGACACAATCGGCTGACCGTTTTGGCGCAACGTTCGCACTTTCTGGGCAGCAGCGCCCGAATCGGAGGTGCCCGCTAAAATTAGTACTGCGGCGGCGAAGGTTGCAACTGAGAATCGAGTCATCGGCGTGCTCCCTCTATGGGTCATCGAATCAGGAGTAAGACCGATATCGGGCCGAGTTCTGCGTTCTGTGGGGACGCTGAGGGTGATGCTGGTGCGGTCCAGCGCCACCAGCGTCCGACGTTACCTGATCGATTCCTTGCAGCCGAACGGTCTTGCACGGGGAACCGAGCAACACGCGGCGGCCATTACTGCCTGCTAGCTAGCCCGAAGGAAATATCATCGTTTGTCGATAGCGCTGCGAACCTCGGCAAGCACGGATTCAGCGGATCGCTTCTCGAAAGGATTCGCTGGCATGTCTTTCGCTCGAGCCCACGCCGGCCGCCTGGTCGCTGTTCGATCCTCGAGAGAGTAGATGTGAAGCAGCCACGGCGTTTCGCCGAGGATTTTCACAAAGACGAGATATCGTCCACCCGCCTGCAACTCGGGATATGAACCTGCCTTGACAGTCACACCCTTGATACGCATTTCGCCGCCATCAACTAAAGCTTCAAAACGTTTTTGATCTGCCCCAGCATTCTTTACAACCTCGTCTGGAAGACCCGCGATTCTAGTACGAATCCAAGAGTCCTCCTCTACCAAGAGTGGATCGACGTTCGTAAGTCGAACGACCGCGATGACGTCTGATTGACGAGCCATGCGAAGCACGG
>CAZEMI010000022.1:0-25400 GCA_964513235.1 uncultured Acidobacterium sp. | reverse complement strand
GCTGCAAGTCGGCGCTCAATCGCGTCAAGGGCATGCCGTTCTTCAAGTGGACCTTGAATCCGTATCGCGGCTGCACGCATGGCTGCCACTACTGCTTCGCGCGCAAGTACCAATCACACCTCGAGCTCGACGCCGGCGATCAGTTCGCGTCGGTAATTTTCGTCAAGACCAACTTTGTCGAGGTGCTGCGGCGCGAGCTCGACAAGCCGTCGTGGACCAAGGAGCAGATCGGTTTCGGCACCGCCACCGACCCGTATCAGCCGATCGAGGGCACCTACAAGCTCTCGCGCGGCACGCTCCAGGCGTTGCGCGACGCGGCGTCACCGGTCGGCATCGTCACCAAGGGCCCGATGATCGTGCGCGACAAGGACGTGCTGCAGGATCTTTCCGCGCGCACGTCGTGCCGCGTCCACATCAGCGTGCCCACGGTGGATGAAGACGCGTGGGAACAACTCGAGCCCGGCGTCGCGCACCCGATGCAGCGGTTGCGCGCGGTGCGCGAGCTGGTCGACGCCGGCATCGATTGCGGCGTGCTGATGGCGCCGATCGTGCCCGGCTTCTCCACCCAGCCCGCGAAGATCGAGCGGACGGTGAAAGCAATTGCGGACTCCGGCGCGACCTCGGTTGGCGCGATGGTGATGCACCTCGAAGGCGGCACGCGCGATCACTTCATGGCGATGTTGAACCGCGAGTTTCCGGCGATGGTCGAGAAGTACCACCAGTTGTACGCCGGCAAGTACGTGAGGAAGGATTACGACAAGCGGGTGCAGGAAGTGGTGTCGCTGATGCGCCTCCGCTACAACATCGCGCTTAGGGCGAGGAAGCCGCCAACAGGCGCGACAGCAGACCCGCGATAACGGCCGCGCGGGGCACCAGCGCGTCGATCGCGACGTGCTCGTGCAGCGCGTGGGCGCCGTCGCCGATGGCGCCGATGCCGTCAAGCGTCGGCACCCCGATGGCGGCGGTGAAATTGCCGTCTGACCCGCCGCCGGCGCTGCCCTCCTCGAGCGTGATGCCGATGTCGGCGGCCACCGCCTTGGCGATCTCGAACAACTTGATCACGGCTGCGCTGCGCTCGAGCGGCGGTCGATCGAATCCGCCCGTCACTTCGAGCCGAGCTCCGGCAATCTGTGGCGGCAACGATTTCATCACCCGTTCGATCCGCTGCGCATCCGCGCGCGTGTTGGCGCGAGCGTCGATGGTGGCGCGCGCCTCTTCCGGCACCACGTTCGCGCGAGTGCCGCCGCGGATGACGCCGGCGGTCACGGTGACGCCGTGGGCGGGATCCTGCAGATCGTCGAGGGCGATGATCTGCCGCGCCAGCTCGCGGACCGCGCTGACACCCTTCCCCGGATCGAGGCCGGCATGCGCCGATACGCCCCGCGCGATCATCTCGAATTGACCCACGCCCTTGCGGCTGGTCTTGAGCGCGCCGCCGGGCAGCGAGGGCTCGAACACCAGCACCGCGTCGCTCTTCGACGCTTCCGCTTCGATCAACGCGCGCGACGTCGTGCTGCCGACTTCCTCATCGGTGGTCCACAGCATCACGACCTGGCAGTGATCCAGGGCCTGGCGCTCGACCAGCGCGCGCGTCGCGAGCGAGGCGAGGCCGATGCCCGCCTTCATGTCGAACACGCCTGGCCCGTACAACCGGCCACCTTCTCGTTTCAACGGCATGGTGGCGAGCTGTCCCACCGGCCACACCGTATCGAAGTGGCCGAGCAGCAGGATTTGCCGCGCGCCGCTCCCGAAGCCGGCACGCAGATGATCGCTTGCCCTGAGCGAAGTCGAAGGGCCGGCGGCGCTCGAAGGGATGCGGGTGATCGCCCCGCCGATGGCCTCGAGCCGCGACGCCAGCTCGTGGCCACACCGGTTCACTGCGGCCGCGTCGTCGCTTGGCGATTCAATCGTGACCAGCGCCTCGATGAATTCGAGCAACCAGTCGTGATTCGCGAGGCAATAATCCAGGTAAGAGCTCATCGGGACTTGGGGCTTGGGGCTTGGGGCTTGGGGCTTGGGACTTGGGACTTGGGCCCGCGCGAACCCTATAATAGCTTTGTGATCGGGCTTGCCGGCTTCGTGGTGTTGAGCTTATGCGTGTCCGCCTCGGAGGCGCAGACGCCTCAGCCGTTCCCGCGGCCGAATACCCCGGCAAAGCCGGTGCCGCCTGCACCTGCACTCCCGGCACCGGCACCGACCTCGGCACCACAGGCACCCACGGCACCTCAGGCACCGGTGCAGTCGGCGAACGATGGCGCGCCGACTGAAGCGATGCTGGGAGCGCCGCTCTATCCGTCGGCGGTGTACCTCACGTCATACGACGCGGGGCGCGGACAGCGTTTTTATATCTACGGCGTGACCGTCCCGTACGCCGACCTGGTGAACTACTACAAGACCGTGCTGAAGACGAGAGGCGATGAGCTGTTCGAAGCGCCGCCGACGCACGCCTTCGAAATCGCGCGATTCCGCGACGAGTCGATGGCGTTCCCGCCAAGCGTGACGATCAAGGATTTCACGTACGGCGGATCGGCCGGCTATCCGAATCCGAAGAGGGGCGCGACGCCGGAACGATTCCCGACGATCGTGCAGATCGTCCCGGCGCCCAGATAATTCTGGGCCAACCCTGTACAGGGCTGACCTTAGTTCTTCACATAAATCTCGCCGCCGCTGCTCTTGAACTCGGCGGACTTCTCTGCCATCCCCTTCGCGGCTTCGGCGCGCACCTGTTGCGTCAGCTCCATGCTGCAGAATTTCGGCCCGCACATCGAGCAGAAGTGCGCGACCTTGGCGCCGTCGGCGGGGAGCGTTTCATCGTGATAGGCGCGGGCGGTCACGGGATCCAATGACAGGTTGAACTGATCCTCCCACCGGAACTCGAATCTCGCCTTCGACAACGCATCGTCCCAAGCGCGGGCGCGCGGATGGCCCTTCGCCAGGTCGGCGGCATGCGCGGCGATCTTGTAGGCAATCACCCCCGCTTTCACATCGTCTCGATTCGGCAGGCCGAGATGTTCCTTTGGCGTGACGTAGCACAGCATCGCGGTGCCGTACCAGCCGATCATCGCGGCGCCGATCGCCGAGGTGATGTGGTCGTAACCCGGGGCGACGTCGGTGGTCAGCGGTCCCAGCGTGTAGAACGGCGCTTCGCTGCACCATTCCAGCTGCTTCTCCATGTTCTCGCGGATCAGGTGCATGGGCACATGGCCAGGGCCTTCGTTCATGACCTGCACGTCATATTCCCACGCGATCTTCGTCAGCTCACCCTGCGTCTTGAGCTCGGCAAACTGCGGCTCGTCGTTGGCGTCGGCGATCGAACCGGGCCGCAGCCCGTCGCCGAGCGAGAACGAGACGTCGTAGGCGCGCATGATCTCGCAGATTTCCCGGAAGTGCGTGTAGGTGAAGTTCTCCTGGTGATGGGCGAGGCACCACTTCGCCAGGATCGATCCGCCGCGCGAGACAATGCCGGTGAGACGCTTCGCCGTCATCGGGATGTAGCGCAACAACACGCCGGCGTGAACGGTGAAATAGTCGACGCCCTGTTCGGCCTGTTCGATCAGCGTGTCGCGATAGATCTCCCACGTCAGATCTTCCGGGCGGCCGCCGACTTTTTCGAGCGCCTGGTAGATCGGCACCGTGCCGATCGGCACCGGCGAGTTGCGGAGGATCCACTCCCTGGTCTCATGGATGTTCTTGCCGGTCGACAGATCCATCACCGTGTCGGCGCCCCACAGCGCCGACCACCGCAGCTTCTCGACCTCCTCGTCAATGGACGACGAGACGACGGAGTTGCCGATGTTGGCGTTGATCTTCACCAGGAAGTTGCGGCCGATGATCATCGGCTCGAGCTCCGGGTGATTGATGTTGGCGGGAATGATGGCGCGGCCGCGCGCGACCTCATCACGCACGAACTCCGCGGGCAGCCCTTCGCGGGTGGCGATGAACGCCATCTCCGGCGTGATCTCGCCCTGGCGCGCATAGTGGAGCTGCGTGACGGCCTTCCCCTGCCTCGCGTCCGCCCGGCGGGACGCAATCCAGGATTCGCGCAGCTTCGGCAAACCCTCGCGAGGGTCGTGGCCCTGCGAGCCGCTGGTGTCATAGAGCCGCACCGGCGCCTCGCCACCGCCGAGCTTCACTTCGCGCAGCGGGACGCGCAACTGCACGCGGCCATGCGCGGTGTCGACGAACGTCTCGTCGAAGACCTTGGTTGAATTGGGGAACGCCTCGGCGAAGGTGTTCGCCGTGGGTACAGGTGTGGACTTCGACATCTCCGCTCTCCCTCCGCCGGTCTGAACCGGGTCAGGTTCCAGGGACTCTCTCAACCCACCCCGCCGCAGCGCGCCCAGTAGTAGGCGCGAAGGCGGGTGGATACCCCTGGCGGTAAGCTTCCGCGTCGCCGCTTCCACCTTCGCCCTTCGGGCTTCGGCGGACAGGTCGCGGCGATGGCGGATAAAGCGATCATACTCTGGTGACGCCGAGGCTGCCTGTTGATTCCCATCTCGAAGACGTGCGATCGGCGCTCGATCGCCACCACGCCGCGGTCCTGACGGCCGCTCCGGGTGCGGGCAAGACCACGCGCGTACCGCCGGCATTGATCGATCGCGGGCGCGTGCTGCTCCTCCAGCCACGGCGCATGGCCGCGCGCGCCATGGCGCAACGCATCGCCGACGAGCACAGCTGGTCGATCGGCAAGGAGATCGGCTGGCACATCCGTTTCGAGCGCCGATTCGCGAAGGACACGCGCCTGCTCGTCGTCACGGAAGGCATCCTGACCGCGTACCTGCAACGGGACCCGCTGTTGAGTGATGTCGCCACGCTCATCCTGGATGAGTTTCACGAGCGCAGCGTGCACGCCGACCTCGGGCTCGCGCTTGCGAAACAGGCGTGGGAGGCGCGCGACGATCTCCGCATCCTGATCATGTCGGCGACGCTCGACACCGCCCCACTGACGGCATTCCTCAATGACTGCCCGGTCATCGATGTGCCAGGCACGCTGCATCCGCTGGCGCTCGAGTACGCCCCGTCGCAGTCGATGGCCCAGGCGATGGACGAGGTGCTGCCGCGGACACCAGGCAACGTGCTGTGCTTCCTTCCTGGCGCGCGGGAGATCGAAGAGGCCATCGCGGGCGCGGCGGCGGTGGCCATCCGCCACGGCGTCACGCTGGTGCCACTGCACGGTTCCCTGCAGGCTCACGAGCAGGATGCGGTGCTGCAGCCGGCGGATCGCCGGCGGGTGATCGTCGCCACCAACATCGCGGAAACGTCGCTGACCGTTCCTGGAGTGTCGGCGGTGATCGATTCCGGGCTCCAGAAAGTCGCGCGCTACGACGCCGGTCGCGCCGTCGATTCCCTGACGACCGAACGCATCACGCTCGATAGCGCCGACCAGCGCGCCGGCCGCGCCGCGCGACTCGGTCCCGGCCTCGCGCGGCGCCTCTGGGATGCCCGCGATCGCTTGCGGCCGCACCGGGAGGCGGAGATTCATCGCGTCGATCTGTCGGGACTGCTGCTGGCGATCCTGTGTTGGGGTGCGACACCAGATGCCTTCGAGTGGTTTGACAGGCCTTCGGCGGATCGGCTGTCGGCGGCGGCCGATCTTTTGGCGCGCCTTGGCGCCGCGAGTGATGGACAGGTCACCGACCTTGGACGCCGCATGCAGCGCGTGCCGCTGGCACCGCGGCTGGCTCGCGTGCTGATCGAGGCGAGAGGATCGTGGGAGGGCTGCGCCGTGTGTGCCTGGTTAGCTGAGCCCACGCGTCTCGAGCCGCGCACCGCGGCCACTTCGTCCGATCTACTCGCCGTCCTGGACCAGTGGCCGCGCATGCCTGCGCACGTGAAACGGTCGGCGGACGCGCTGGAGCGGATCGCCGCGGACCTGCTCGGCGCCGATCGATCCGCCCACATCTCTGAAGCGGAGCTGCGGCGTGCGCTGCTGAGCGGGTACCCCGATCGCGTGGCGAAGCGCCGATCGGCGGACAAGGTGACGCTGGCCAGCGGCCACGGCGCGATCGTCGGCCGCGAGAGCGGCGTGCACGACGCCGGCTGGCTCGTCGCCCTTGACGTGACCGCCGGCCGGGCCACGGCGAACACCGAGGCGATCGTTCGTATGGCCAGCAGAATCGAGCCGGAATGGCTCAGGCCGACGCGATCGGAAGTTGTTCGCGAAGTTGATGCGGCATCAGGCGCCGTCACGGCTCGCGCGACCGACTGGTACGAGCATCTGGTGCTCGCTGACCGCTCGGTGGCGACCGACGCTGCGTCGAAAGCCGAAATGCTGGCGGCGGCGTGGCTGGCACGCGACCCCGACCAACAGAGCGCCCGGTTGCTGGCGCGGCTGGCCTTTGCGGGTCTTCAGATCGATGTTGCAGACATCGTCGCCTCGATCGCCGCGGATGCAAAGCGTGTTGAGGATGTCGTGCTATCCGAGGACCATCTGCCTTGGGAGATCCGCCAGCAACTGTCGCGCCGCGCCCCCGATCGACTCACCGTGCCAAGCAGGCGGGAGATGACGATCGACTACGAACACGATGGCACCGTGTCGGTGTCGGTGAAGCTGCAGGAACTGTTCGGCCTCGCAGACTCGCCAAGGCTTGGACCGAACCAGGTGCCCGTGACGTTCCACTTGCTGGCGCCAAACGGCCGCGCGGTGCAGACCACCCGCGATCTCAAGAGTTTCTGGGAGCGAACGTATCCGGAAGTCAGAAAAGAACTGCGTGGGCGTTATCCCAGGCATCCGTGGCCGGATGATCCCTGGCACGCAACGCCCACGCACAAAACCAAACGCCGCTAGAACTGGAAGCGGACGCCGAAACGCAGCAGCCGCGGATTCATGATCTCCAGCGGTTGGTTGTATCCGGTCGTGCCCGTCGTCGTCACGTCGTACTGGCGGCCGAGCACGGTGGCCGAGTTGAACACGTTGAACAGATCGAGCGACAGCGCCAGCTGGCGGCTCCCGAACGTGAACGACTTTTCGCCGCGCAAATCCAGCAGCGAGACGGCCGGCAGCCGGCTCTCACGCGGATCGACGAGCAGCACGCGTTTCTCGGGCAGCAGCGGATCGGCCGACTCGACCGGCTCGAAGAACGGCATCCCGTATCCCTCGCGCAGGTTGAGACTGGCCGCCACGTTGATGCCGTACGCGAACTGATACAGACCCGACGCCGACACCTGGTAGCGCGGCAGGATCAGGAAGATCTCGCTCTTGCCGCTCCCCGCCGTGCCGACCACGAACGCGCCGCCATCGATGTTCGGCCACGTCGCGGACGCGCCCGGATCCTGGAGGGCGGCGTCGCTCCCAAACTGCTCGGTGTGGCGATTGCTGGAGAAGCCGATCCGCGCCATCCAGCGGTTCGACAACCGCTTGACCGCCTGCACCTCGAAGCCGAGGTACTGCTGCGTATAGTCCGGCCGGTTGCGGTATTCGCTGCCGTTCCCGGGCGGCAGGCTCGCGTCAGTCGGTGCGAAGTACTCCTGGCGATACGCGCCCACGCCGGGCACGTTGCCCTGGACCACGCCTTCAAGCTGGTAATCCGCGCGCGTGACGCCGACCAGCGGATAGACGGTGATCTGCGGGCTCGGGTCGTAGCCGCTCCAAATCACGTCGGTGAAGCGGCGCCACGACAGCGAGGCGCTGACGCCGAACTGCGGCATCAGCTCGCGATCGACGCCGAACACCACTTCGTGCGTCTTCGGCGCCTTCAGGTCGGGATTGACGCGATTGAAGTTGACGCCGGCGCCCGGGTTCGCCGGATTGACACCAGCGAAGTTGAGGAGCTGGTCGAGCTCGTTCGCATCGGCGACGTTGTTGCCGTTGCGATCGATGGCCGAGTAGATCAACAGGGCCTGCGATGCGGCGGAGAACGCCTGCACGGTACCGGAGCCAAGCTGCGATCCGAACAGGCCGTAGCTGGCGCGCACCTGCGTGCGGCCCGAATCATCGAGCGCATAGGTAACGCCGGCACGCGGTGAGAAGAGGCCGAGGTCGATCATGTTGTCCACGGCGGGCGCGGTGATCGACGGCAGCAGCGTCGGGAATCCCGGAATCGCGGCCTGCGTGCTCTCGAGCATCGAGGCCGTGCTGCGGTCGTATCGCAGGGACAATTGTGCGGTAAGCCGGCCGTTGCGCACGGTATCGCCAATGTAGAAGCTCTGGTTCACGCCCACGCTGGATGCGAAGAACGGGCGGTAGAGATACGCCGTGATCCGTCCGCTGGTGGCGAAGTCAGCCGCATGCAGGTTGTCCGCGCCGCTGCCCGGAAAGTCCTGCCGCTCGTCGTCCTTGGTGCGGCGCCAGCTGCCGCCGAACGCCATCTCGTGGCGGCCGCGGAACCAGTTGCCGTCGGCCAGCGCGCTGTAGTCGGGGCGCTTGGTCTCGTAGAACACGTACGAGCCGTGCCGCACGCGGCCCGGATCGCGATAGCCGGTGGTGGCGAGCCCACCCTGCGGCGTCAGCGAGAAGCCGTTGCCGACATGGGCGCCGCGAACGGTGACAAACAGGTTGTTCCGTGCGGTGATATTGACCTGGCCCTTGTAGAGCGGCGTCGGGCCGCTCTGGTCCCACGTGGTCTCCGGCGCGCGCAGCGGGCTGGCGCCGCGGCCAATCTTCGACTTGTTGCCGCGGAAGAACAGGAACTCCGGACGGATCGACGCATTGACCTGGCCGGTGATTTTCACCGCCATGTTCTCGAGCTCGGTGCGATCTGGATCGCCGTTCAACGTGAACAGCGTGCCGTCCGTGTAACCGTACGATCCCCACATCCACAGTCGATCGCGCACCACGGGTCCGCCGAGATCGAAGCCCACGTCGGTGAGCTCCTTCATCCGGTTGCCCTTCCCGCTGACGCCCGCCAGCGGCAACAGTTCATCCGGCAGATTCGAGCTTTGCAGGCTTTCGCCGGCGCTGTAGAAATGCGCGGCGCCCGCGAACGCGTTCGAGCCGCTCTTGAACTGCATGTTGAGCTGCGCGCCGGCGGTGGGATTGGTCGCCGAAGCGCCGCCGGTGGTGACGCTCATCTCCTGGAACATGTCGAAGTTGTAGTAGGTCGGGGAGGAGCCGGTGGCGGCGAGATCGGTCACCGGAATGCCGTCGAGGTTCCAGGTGTTCTCGGTGACCCCGGCTCCCTTGGCGAGCACGTTGGACTGCTGGCCGGATTCCGCGCCGCCGACGTTGACGCGGTCGACCACGACGCCGGGCACCGTCTGCAGCATCACCCATGGATCGCGCGCGGATGGCAGGCGCTGCAGTTGATCGTAGGAGATGCTGGTCGTGATGGTCTGCCGGGCGGGATCCACCACCGGCGTCTCGGCCACGACTTGCACGGCCTCGGTGACGCCGCCGACGCTCAGCGGGATATTGAGCGGCACGCTGATGCCGGCCGCCACCTCGATGTTGTCGGCGCGGAACGTGCGAAAGCCGCTCAGGTTCGCGGTGACCGTGTACCGCCCTGGCGACAGGTTCAGGAAGTGGGCCTCGCCTTTGTCGTCGCTGGTCTGCGACTGAGACGCGGTGCCGCCGACCTCGACGAGCACGCCCGGGATGGGCCGGCTTTGGGCATCGACGACGGTCACGTCGATGCGGCCCTGAAACAGTGTTTGCGCCCATGACGGCGCGGCGAACGCGAGTAGGACAATGAACGCGAATAACTTGCGGCGCATGCGAACCTCCGCCGCCAGTAGAGCAATCGCAATACCATTTGTCCGTCACACCAAGCTGTCACCGGACACTCCAGTGCAACGTCTCGCCACAACGGCGCACCGTCGATCCAACGAAATGCTTTCTTGCCTACGGGATTTCAGATATCAGCTAAGGCGTGACGGGCCGCCCGCCTGCATCAAGGACCGCTACCGCAACGTAGTACAGATCGGTGGCCACCTTGAATTGATCCTTCGTTCCGGTCCACGACATGGACTTCCACGCCGACGTCACGGGCTGAATCGTCTGCCACTTCGCTGGATCACCGGCACGAATCGGCATCGCGAACGCACGCTCACCGGCGTTCCAGCGATACCACGCCAGCTGCTCTTTCTCATCGAACGTCAACTGGAGCACGGGCAATTCGGGACGACGCAAGTACTGATCGAAGATCGGCGTCAGGTCCTGCCCCAGCTGTTTGTTGACGAACGCCACCATCTCTTCCGTCATGATGTTGCGGTACTTGAAGTGGTCATAGACGTCGCGAACCAGCGTGAACCACTTCGCATCGTCCGCCTTCGCGTCTGCGCCGCTTCGGCGCGACAGGTCGTTGACGACGCTACGGAGGGTGTGGAGAAAGAGGGCGCCTTTGAAGTACTGATCCTGGTTCGGACCGCGCGCGATGCCGCGCTGCACGATGATCGGCTCCTTGTTGGCAATCTTCGTCTTGTAGCCGTTGGTGTACTTCAGCGCATCCTCGTAGCCGAAGACATGCTCGACATAGAGGCACTCGAGGTAGGTCGCCCAGCCCTCCTGGATCCACATGTCCGACTGCTCGGCGGCCGACACGGCGTTACCGAACCACTCGTGCGCGCTCTCGTGGATGATGATGAAGTCGAACTTGAGGCTGACGCCGACGCCGGTCCAATCCCGTTCCAGGTAGCCGTTCGCATAGCGGTTGCCGTAGGTGACGGCGCTCTGGTGCTCCATGCCCGAGTACGGCACTTCAATCAGCTTGAAGCCGTCTTTCTTGAACGGGTACTCGCCGAAGTATTTCAGGAACGCCTCCATCATCGGCTTGACCTGGGCGAACTGCTTCTTCGCCTTGTCGAGGTTGGCCGGGAGCACGTAGTAGTCGAGCGTCAGGTCGCCCATCGTCTCGCCGAAGTGCACGTAGTTGGCGATGTTGAGCGACACGTTGTAGCTGTTAATCGGGTAATGCACCCGGTAGTGCCACTGGGTGTAGCCGTCGCCCAGGTCGGTCCTGGCGATGAATCGGCCGTTTGAGACGTTGGTCAGACCGTTGGGCACCGACACCTTGATGTCCATGCCGTCCGGCTCGTCGCGCCATTGATCCTTGCTGGGCCACCACACGCTGGACCCGACACCTTCGTTCGCGGTGTTGATCCAGTGGCCGCCGGCGGGATCTTTCTTGAACGCCAAAGCATCGAAGCGCCCGACCTCGAGCGGGCTGCCCGAGTAGTGGAAATCGACGGCGTAAGTGCGTCCCGACCGCAGCGTCTCCGGAAAGTCGATGTCGACCGTGTTGAGCTCACGCGTGTACTTCAGCTCACGCGTGTTGAAGACGATGCGATCGATATTGAGATTCGCGTAGAGCTCCAGCTGAATGCGCGTGTCGTCCTTGACCATCTTGAAGCGGACGGTGTTGCGGCCGCTGATCCATTTCTTCTCCGGATCGATGCGCACGTCGAGGTCGTAGTGCAGCAGGTCGTTGTTGGCGCGATATCGGCCGTACTCGCCGCGGAGTATTTCGGCACGCGATGGGGCGCGCAATGTCGACGGTGGCAATTTCTGCTGAGCCGACAACGTGGACGACAGCGACACAATCAATGCTGTGCCGAGGAGGCGGACGGCTACGCTCATGGCTCTGTTACAGCACACGACTCAACCAGTGCATGACGTTCAGTAAGAATTGCCGGTTGTCAGCCGCCGGACCGCCGGAGAAGAGGCCGGTCTCGCCGAACAGGGCCACACGGCCTTGCCCGATCTTCATGACGGCACCTTGCAGCCATTCGGCGACCGGAGTGCGATCAGCATTGATCCGGACATCGGCGGCGCCGGCCACTTTGGGCGTGAGGGATACCGCCCGCCGGGGCAAGATCATCAGCGCTTCGGCGCCCGTCGGCGGCCGGAAGGCCGAGCCCACGAACGTGGCCACGCTCTGCACCCGCTCGTCTGGTCTGCGGCCCTCGGTGATCGGATGCTTCGCCAGTACGGCATCGGCGCCCTGATAACCAGTACCACCTGCGGGCCCGGTGCGGGCGACTGTTGGCGGTCCACCGGGAAACGAATCCGAACGCCAGAAGAGGATGTTGCCGACCGGCAGCGATTGTGAGAAATCCACCATCGCATAACCGTTGTGCCAATCGCTCACGCCCAGCGCTGTCGTGAGTTTGGCTCCATTTATCGGAGCGGGCATGTGGTCGAGAATCAGAAGCAGTGAGCCTCCGCCCCGTACCCACTCGAGCAGCGCCCGCACTTCGGTGTCGCTGAGCGAAGCCTCGGGACCGTCCCAGCCGCCTGGACCGCTGATAACCAATACGTCGACGCCACTCAGCGACGAGCCCTCGATGGCCTGATCAAACGGGCGGGGACGATAACCATCTCGTTGCAGGAGGTCCACCAAGCCTTTGAACGGAGGGCTCGCAAAGGTGTGCGTGTTCTGGTGCGACTCGTCGATGGCGACGACCGGGCCTTGACCGGATTCGTACGCAGGCCGCGCGGGCGGTGTGGAGTCCGCGCCGGCAATTTGCCCTGCATGTGCGATCGTGACCAGCGTCACCGATCCGGCGAGAAGGACGCATGTTGCGCGGAACAACCAGGGCAGCCTACCCATCGATGGCGAATCATGCCTCGCATCGAGTCGCGGCCGCAATCGTTCTAAGGTGCGTACAGTGCGTACGGTGCGTAAAGTGCCTAAAGGTGGGTGCCAAGTGCGCTTCACCGTTCCCTGCGCGTGCACTCGGCACTAACCCTTAGGCACTCCACGCACACGTACGCACCGTACGCACTTGTTCTGCGGGCGTTAGCGTCGAACCGCCTCGTTCGGTCATCAATCCATGAACGATCCGGGCCGCCGTTTCGTCAATTCCGCCGGGAGTCTCAATGACCGACGTCCTCCGTGGCCTGAAATCCGGACTATTCCTGTTCCGGACCAACCCGACCATCGCGATCACCGCCGTCGCCGCGCTCGCGATGGGAATCGGATTTTCGACGACGATGTTCAGCATCGTCCACGGGGGGACGAGAGCGCTGCCATTTCAGGATGCCGATCGGATCGTCGCCGTGCAAGTCGTCTCCGGCCGGCAGGCCCGGCCGGCCGACGTCATCGCGTGGTCCGGTTCGCAGGCCTTCGACATGGTCGGCGCGTACCGGACGCTCGCCGCCAACCTGGCCGGTGATGGCCACGCGCCGGAGCGCGTGCAGGGCACAGCCATCACCCCCAACACCTTCGCGATGCTCGGCACTCCGGCGATCGTTGGGCGCGTGCTCGGGGCCCACGACGCGGCCGCTGGCGCCGAGTCGGTGGTCGTGCTGTCGCACGAGCTTTGGCAACGCCGTTTCGGCGGCGCCGAAGGAATTGTCGGCGATACCATCCGCGTGAACGGCGCGCTGCACACGGTGGCCGGCGTGATGCCGCCGCGGTTTGGCTTCCCGATTCGGACTGGCCTCTGGACGCCGCTGGCCCTCGACGCAGCGGCACGCCCGGGCGAGGGTGAGCCGCTGCAGGCGTTTGGCCGGCTCGCGCACGGCGTGCCGATCACCGCTGCCGGCGCCGAAGTCGACGCGATCACCGGCCGGCTCGCCGCCGAGGCGCCGGCTGCCTACCGTGACACACGCCTCGCGGTGGTCCCCTTCACCGAGGTCGAAACACCGCGCGAGGTGATCCGGGGTTTGTACCTCTTGCTCTTCGCCGTCAGCGGCGTGCTCTTCATCGCATGCGCGAACGTCGCGAACCTCTTCCTCGCACGCGCCGCAACGCGGGCGCGGGACGTCGCGGTCCGCCTGGCGCTGGGCGCAAGCCGCGGCGCGATTGTCGTCGAACAGGTCGCCGAGACTTTTGTGTTGTCGGCGCTGGCGGCCGCGGTCGGCCTCGGGATCGCAACAGCCGGGACCCGCGCATTCCGTGAGAGTACCGCCCACATCATCGAGGCGTTCTGGGTCGATTTCAGGGTGGACGCCAGCGTCGCCGCTTACGCGATCGCGCTGGCGGGTCTCGCCGCGGCCGCAGCCGCGCTCGTGCCCGCGTTGCGGGCGGCCGGCGGCAACGTCGCCGATGTGCTGCGCGGCGATCAGTCGGGACTTCGCATCGGCCGGCTCGGTCGTGCTCTGGTCCCCGGCCAGATCGCATTCGCGAGCGGCTTGCTGGCGTTGACGCTGCTGCTCGGCCAGACGGCGGTTTCGCTATATGGACGCGAATGGCCATTCGACGCCGACGCGGTGCTCACGACCAACGTCGGCGTGCCGCTCGAGACGCTCGACAACGCCGAGGCGCGCTGGAGGATGCTCGCGGCTCTCGACGGGGCGCTCGCGCGCGTGCCTGGCGCGACCGCGACCGCGATCGCGAGCGCACTCCCGGGCCGGGGCTCCGGGAATTGGAGCTTCGCGCTCGATACTCCGGCCGAGCCCGGGCGGCCCCTGCCTACAACCAACCTGACCATGGTGTCGCCCGGTTACTTCGACGTCCTCGGCGCGAGCGCGCGACTCGGCCGGCTGCCCGGAGACGGCGACACGGCGACAGCGCCGGCCGTCGCCGTGGTCAACGACAGTTTCGTGACCCGCTACTCGCCGAATCGCGACCCGATTGGCCGGCGGATCTTCCTCGGCTCACGTGAGCTGACAGTGATCGGCGTCGTCCCGGATCGCATGCCTGGAGACCTCCAGGATCGGGCGCAGGACGGCATCTACGCGTCGATCTTCCAGCTCCGGCCGTTCGCCGTGCGCCTGCTCGCGCGCGGCCCGGCCGATCCGTTGTCGCTCGCTCCAGCCATCCGGGCGGCGATCGAGGGTGTGGATCCAGACCTGCCGATGTTCGAGACCTTCACCGTGCGCGACGCGGCGCTACGCGACAAGCTGGTGCTTGACGTCCTGACCCGCCTGTTCGGCATTTTCGGGATCGGCGCGATCCTGTTGACGGCCATCGGCCTCTACAGCGTCACCGCCTTCGCCGTGACGCAACGGACGCGCGAGTTCGGGATCCGCATGGCGCTCGGTGCCACGTCCGGCGACGTGCTGCGGCTCGTGGCCGCGCAGGGCGCGCGCCAGGTGGGCCTGGGACTGGCCGCGGGACTCGTGCTCGCGGTCGTGCTCGTCCGGGGCTTCTCGGTCGCGGTGGAAGCCGTCACACAGCCGATGCCACTGATTCTCGGCGGCGTCTTCGCCAGTCTCGGCGCAACCGCGATGCTGGCGCTCGTGTTGCCGGTGCGGCGTGCGGGACAGGTGGACCCGGTGCGCGCACTGCGGCAGTTATAAGGTCCTCATTCTCGGCGACCCCTGTTCTATTCGCGGGCCGCGTTGACAAATTAATCTACATTGTGGATATTAACGGCCTCATGCCTCGTACGCAGCCTCCTCCGCTGCTCGGCGAATTCGAGCAAATGGTGATGCTCGCGCTGCTCCGGCTCGGGCCCGACGCGTACGGCGCCACGGTGTGCGGCGAGATCGAAAAGCGCGGTGGCCGTGGCGTGTCGGTGAGCGCCGTGCACACCACCCTCGAACGGCTCGAGCAAAAAGGGCTCGTGAAATCTCGCGTCGGCGATCCCACACCTCAGCGCGGCGGCAAACGCAAACGCCATTTCGAGGTGGCCGCGCCGGGGCTGAAGGCCGTACAGGCCTCGTATCGCTCGATTCGCAAGATGGCCGACGGCCTCGAAGATCTGCTGGGAGAGCCGGCATGACCCTCCTCCGCCAAGGCTACGGAGGGCAAGCCGCGCGTCCACCCCGACTCGCCTGCTGGCTGCTGTCGCGGGCGACGCCCGATCGCCGCCGCGATGAGTTCCTCGGCGACCTCGAAGAACTGTTTCATGCCCACGTGAACGAGCGGGGCCGAACCGCTGCGAAGCACTGGTATTGGCGTCAGACCGCTGATGCGATCGTCGATGTGATTCGTGAGCGACGAAGAAAACCGAAGAAACCCGCGGGAGATTCTCTTATGCAAACGCTCACGCAAGACCTGCGTTACGCGGTGCGATCGTTGGTCGCCAATCCCGGGTTTGCCGGCGTGGCCGTCCTGATGCTCGCGCTCGGCATCGGCGCCAACGCGACGATCTTCAGCTGGGTGAACGCCGTGCTGCTCAACCCGCTGCCCGGGTCGGCGCGCACGAGCGAGCTCGTGCAGCTCTCGTATCTCTATCGTGGCGACGTCCTGCCCAGCTTTTCCTACCCGGACTACCAGGACATCGCGCGCGGCATGAAACAGGTGTCGGGCATCACCGGCTCCGACGACATCGCCGTGGGCATCGTGATCGACCGCGAGGCGGAACGCGTCTGGGCGCAGGTCGTGACCGCGAACTTCTTCGAGGTGCTCGGCGCGCCGATCCAGACGGGCCGGGGCTTCATTCCGGAGGATGAAAAGCCGGGATCGCAAGCGGCCGTGCTGAGCCACGCCTACTGGCAACGGCGCTTCGACAGCGATCCGGGCGTGGTCGGCCGGTCGGTGACGATCAACTCGCAGCCGTTCACCATTGTCGGCGTCGCCGGTCCGGGCTTCTTCGGATCGGTGTCCGGATTGTCCTACGACCTCTGGCTGCCGGTCGGCGCCACGGCCGCGGTGGGCAACCGCCTCGACCTGCGAGGCAGCCGCTGGCTGATGCTGATCGCGCGGATGGCCCCGGGGGTCGCGCGCGACCAGGTCCGTGCGGAGCTCGATGCGGTGATCGACGGGATGCGAACGGCGTTTGCCGGCCAGAAACGCTACATCGAGTATCGGTCGGCGGTGTTCCCCATGGACAACTCTCCGGAAGGCGGCATCGCGGTGCTCCGTCCGGTGTTGCTCATCCTCAGCGCGGTGGCCGGCGTGGTGCTGCTGATCACCTGCGCCAACCTCGCGGGGCTGATGCTGGCGCGGGCGTCGGCCCGCCAGAAGGAGATCGCCATTCGCCTGTCGATGGGCGCTGGACGCGCGCGCATCGTGCAGCAGATGCTCGTCGAGGGCATGCTGCTGGCGGGCCTCGGCGCCGCCGGCGCGCTGGTGGCGCTGGGGTGGACCTCCGGATTGCTGATCGGATTTGCGCCGCCGTCCGAGCTGCCGATCCATCTCGACGTCACGGTCGACTCGACGGTAGTGTGGTTCACGGCCGCCGTTGCCATCGGCACGGTGCTGCTGTTCGCGCTGGTCCCGGCCGCGCAATCGGCGCCCGCCGACGTGTTCACGACGCTGCGCGATTCGGGGACCGCCGGCCGCGTGTTCGGCCGCCACCGGTTGCGCCGCACGCTGGTGGCCGCGCAGGTCGCCCTGTCGATCGCGCTTCTGGTCGGCGCCGGGTTGTGCCTGCGCAGCCTGAACCAGGCGGCGCGCATGACGCCGGGGTTCCAGGCCGACGGCGTGGTGGTGGGTTGGCTCGATTTGTTCTCGGCCGGCTACACCGCGGAGGAGGGTCGAGCCTTCTACACCCGGGTCCTCGATCGCGTGCGCGCGATGCCGGGCGTGGAATCCGTGTCGCTGAGCCGCCGCATTCCGCTGGGGTTCGTCGGCGGCAGCTATACCGACGTCACGGTCGAGGGCCACGTCATTTCCGACAACGACCCACAAGGTGTGGGGCTGAACTACGTGGGACCCGACTACGCCGCCACGCTCGAGATCCCGCTGGTGGCCGGCCGCGATCTGTCGGTGGACGATCGGATCGATCGGCCGCGCGTGGCCCTGATCAGCGAGTCAATGGCCCGCATCTACTGGAAGGACCGCGATCCGATCGGCGGGCGCTTCATTTTCGGGGGCCTGCGGCCCGATCAGGAGCCGCAGTGGATCACCGTAGTCGGCGTGACCAGAGACGTCAAGCAGCGATCGCTTACCGAACGCAGCCTCCCGCACCTCGTGGTGCCCGTCCTCCAGTTCTACGCCTCGACGTCGGTGCTGAACGTGAGAACCGCCGGCGGGCTGACCGGCATCGCCGCTTCGCTGCAACAGGCGCTCCGCGAGATCGATCCGCAAGTGCCGTTCTATAACGTGAGCCTGCTGGCCGATCATGTCAAGGCCGCGACATTCCAGCAGAAGCTTGCCGGCGATCTGCTGGTGGTCTTCGGCGGGCTGGCACTGGCGCTCGCCGGCATCGGCAGCTACGGCGTGCTGTCCTTCCTCGTCGGAATGCGGCGCCGTGAAATCGGCATTCGCCTGGCCGTCGGCGCCACGCGCGCCGACGTATTCCGGCTGATCGCCGGCAGCGGCGCGCGGCTGATTGGCGCCGGTCTCATCGCCGGTCTGCTGCTGTCGGTGGGCGTCGGCATCGGCCTCGAGAGCCTGCTGATCGGCATCGAGCCGACCGATCCCATCACCTACGCCGGTGTGATTGGCGTGTTGCTGGTGGTTGCGGCAGCGGCGTGTCTGATGCCGGCCCGCCGGGCCGCATCGCTCGATCCGGCGATCACGCTGCGCGAGGAGTAGATCACAGTGGCATGCGCTGAAGTTGGCAGTTGAAAGTTGGCAGTTGCCATTTGAGTTGGCAGTTGCCATTTGAGTTGGCAATTGCCATTTGAGTTGGCAGTTGCCATTTGAGTTGCGAGTTGCCAGTTCACCGGCACCGCTTCGCTTTGCCTGACTTTTTCTCCTGTTCAAGTCGAGCGCGCATGTTGCGGATAATCGTCGCGAATATTGCTGCCAGCTGCCCCGCTTCGGATTCCAGGTTGCGCCTATCGACTTCACGGAAGGCATCGAGGCTACCAAGCCGGACCTTGATTAAGGCCGCCCTGGATTCCTTTGCTTCTCTCAAGGCGATGCCCATCTTGCTGAGAAAGTCTGCGTCGCTCGAAGCGTCGTCGGCTTCTATTAGGTTGTTCGACGTGCTGTCGGCCGCTCGGACTAATTGGTCCCACACGCGTTCGCTTGGGAGATTCGAGAATTGCTGTGGACAACTGATGTTGACCGCGTTGCTAAACCGTAACGCGCGGTCATGAAGCGCTAACGTTCGTTGACGTTTGGCGGAAGGCTCTTTCATGCAGTGTTAAGCTGCAACGCTTCTGCCGGGTCATTTTCCGAAGAAATCGGGCGATCGGCACGTTCAAGATCAAATTTATTACGACGTCAACGCACGAAACGCAGCGCAGAAACTGCAACTCAACTCGAAACTCGAAACTCGAAACTCAACTGGCCATTGCCAACTTCCAACTGTCAACTACGAGCGACCGCCGCTTTTTTTCTGTCCTTCTGTTAAAAGGACTGGCGATCAGTATCATCACAGGATGAGGTTCTTTAAGCTCATCCTTCTGACAGCCGTGCTGCTCGTCATTGTCGGCGGCGCCGCCGGTTGGTTTCTCGCCGGCCGCGAGCCTGGTCCAACGATCACGTTCAGCTCGCCACAGAAATTCGTCGGCCGTTCGACGCCGCTGGCCGCCACGGTCGAGGCGGATACGCCGGTCACCGCTCCCGACATCACCATCGAGCAGGCCGGCCAGTCGATGCCGGTCACCCCGTCGAACATCGATTGGTCCGGGACCCAACGGGTGTCAATCAGCGGCACCGTCGGCAAGTCCTCGCAGCCCGCACTCGCCAACGGACCGGCCCGGCTGATCGTGACGGCGCGCCGCGACGTCTTCTTCGGTCTTCGGCAAACGTCGACCACGGCCACGCAGGACGTGGAAGTGCGACTGGACCCGCCGAGGGTCGCCGTGGTCTCGACGCACCACTTCATCAACCTCGGCGGCGCCGAGTTCGTGATCCTGAGGGCCACGCCCGACGACGTGGACGCCGGCGTCAGCGTCGGCGACGCCCGGTATCCGGCCTATCCGGGCTCGGCGGTCGGCCTGTCGGATCCGGCGTTACGCGTCGGGTTCTTCGCGCTTCCCCACGATCACGAGCTCAGCGCGCGCATTTCCGCCTACGCGCGCGATCCCGCCGGCAACGAGGCCACCACGCCGCTCGGCCACAGGCCATTCGCCAAGAGGTTCCTGCAGTCGCGCATCCCGATCGATCAGTCGTTTCTCGACCGCGTGGTGCCCGCCATCGCCTCGAATACACCCGATTTGAAAGTCGACACCGGCTCCGCGGATGGGTTGCTCAAGGGCTTCCTGGAGATCAACGGCAACCTGCGGCAGAAGAACAACGACACCATCGCCGCGCTCGCTGCGAAGAGCCAGCCGAAGATGCTGTGGACCGACGCGTTCGCGCCGATGGGCAACGCGCAGGTCGAGTCACGGTTCGCGGATCGCCGCACGTATTTTCATGACGACAAGGAGATCGACCGGCAGGTCCACCTCGGCTTCGACCTCGCCTCGCTGCAGCGGGCCGCCGTGCTCGCCTCCAACGCCGGCGTCGTGGTCCACGCCGACTATCTCGGCATCTACGGCAACTGCGTGATCGTCGATCACGGACTCGGCGTGCAATCGCTGTATGCGCACCTGTCGACGATGAACGTGAAAGCAGGCGATGTGGTGACGAAAGGACAGGAGATCGGCCGTACCGGCGCCACCGGATTAGCCGGCGGGGATCACCTTCACTTCACGGTGCTGCTGCACGGGACGCCGGTGAATCCGGTGGAATGGTGGGATCAGCACTGGATGGACGACCGCGTGTTGAGGAAGATTAAAAACGCTGGCGGTCGATAGTTCCAAGGGTTCCAGGAGTTCCAAAGGTTCCAAGGGCAATGTTCGGCCGAAATCGTCGGCTACATGTCGTTCCTTCTTGAACACGGAACTCGTCAGGACCTTACCTTTGGAACCCGTGGAACAACTGGAACCCTTGGAACCTTAGAGTTCCATCAGGTCTTTGCCCAGAATTACCCGGCCGCTGAAATACTTCCTCGCGGCGTCGATCCACATCTGATCGCTGAGCGCCGGGTCATCCGGCGGCACCAGGTGGGACAACACCAGGGTCTTCACGCCTGCCGCGGCCGCCACCCTGCCGCAGTCCTCGGCCGACGTGTGGCTGTCGATGATGTGCTGCTTCAGCGTGGTCGCGTTGGGAACCATCGCCACCAGGCGATCCACGGCCGGGATCCACAGCGCCTCATGCACGAGGACATCGGCGCCCTTGGCCAGTGCGATCAGGTTCTTCGACATCGCGGTGTCGCCCGAGATCACGATCGATCGGTCCGCGGTATCGAAACGATAGGCGAACGCCTTCTCGATTGGCGGGTGATTGACGAGCGCGGCCGTCACTGTGACGGCCGCGTCTTGCAGCACCAGGCCGCCGGCGGTGAGCTCGTGCGGATGCACCAGCGGCGCGAGCGGCACTCGACCCTCGTCGGCAATGCGTGTATTGATGTCGAACGCGCTCATGTCGAGGAACAGTTTGGTCATCTGCGCGAGCGGCGGCGGTCCCCACGCGTCGACACGCGATTTCAACCCGGCCGCCCACGACAACAACAGGAGGTTGCCGAAATCCGCGTTGTGATCGGAGTGGTGATGCGTCAGGAAGACATGGCGCAGGGTCCCCAGCGGCACTCCCGCGGAGACCAGCTGCCGCGCCACGCCGTCGCCGCAATCCACGACGTAGGCGGCGCCGCCGGCGATAATTACCTGGGCGCTGGCCGAAACGTCTTTCTTCGGACGCGGTCCGCCGCCGGTGCCGAGCAGGATCAATCGGGTTTTCGGCTTCTGAGCGGTGAGCCGTCGCGGCCACAGTGCCGATGCGCACACGCCAAGTGCGCCGGCGATGAAAGCGCGTCGCTGCGGCCTGTCCTGACCCTTCGGCAAGCTCAGGGTCATCCCGAGCGAAGTCGAGGGATGATCGAGCGGCGGGCGTCGACCAGACGCCCGTCGCGAGTCGAAGGGATTCACTGGTGCGGTCGGTCGGTCACCGGAGCAGTGACCGTGACGCTCACGTCGTGCGGCGTGTGGATGCTCGCGTCCTCGGCGTAGGCGCGGAGGACGTAGGAGCCGGGCTTGTCGAACGTGATTTTCGTGGTCGCTCGGCCATCCTGCACGCGCACGACTCTCGGGTCGAACTTCGCAATGCCGGGACCGCGCCACTGCACCCAGCTCACACGTAGCGAATCGTTGAGCGGGCGTTCGGCTGGCCGCCCTTTGAGGCCGGCGACACGGGCGCCGCGATCGGCGCGGGGCTGTGGGTTACCGTCATCCTCGACCGAGAGCGTGAGCTCGAGCGGCTTGCCGGCTTCGGCCGTCTGCTTCGGCGGCGGGTTGACGACCTTCGGTGCCGCGTTGGGCGGCGCGTCGAAGTCAATCGCGGTGCGGCTGCCGCGGTTCGCCGAAATAGTACTCTGATCGACTTCCCACACCGGCCACAGCGATCCGAATGCTTTCTGCGTGACGCCGTTGGCGGTCACGGTCCAGACGAGATCGCGATCTTTCGGGAAGTTCGCCGGCACCACCACCTTGAACGCAAAACGCGTGCGGCGCGGCTCGAACACCTCGGTCTGGCCCATGTCTTCGCCGTTAAAGCCGTTGTTCGCGCCCACGGGAATATTGAGCCGCTCCTCGTAGTTGCGATTCAGGAATCCGAACCACATCGAGTAGGTGCCGTCGGGGTTCTTCTCCCATCCTTCGAACACCGGCTGGAGGCTCTGGCCGCGCGCATAGCGGACCGAGTTGTTATAGATGTTGTCCTGGCCCGGCGAAGCCGCGGGCGGCTGCTGCGCGCCCACGGCGGCCACGCCGGCGCACACGCCAGCCAATACCCACGCAGTCACGAACGAATGGCGCATCACGATCACCGTTGCGACGCCGTGGTGCGCGCCGCGGCGCGCTCGGCGACCATCGTCTTGTAGTCCTGCTCGTCGAGATAGGTCCACGTCACCCAGGAGAACGCCATTTCGTCCATGGTGCGCTGGCCATAGCCGATCCAGTTGCGCGGGTCGGGGTTGCTGCGGTTATTGGCGGTGTTGTCGTGCCACAGGATGGTATGCAGCACGGTGCCCGCCGGCAGCAGCGGCGTCACTTCGTCGGCGTAGTTGTAGACCTTGTGCCAGTTGAAGTCGAAGTACATGCAGTTGAGCGTCTGGGCGCGTCCGTTCGGCAGGATTGCCTCCACGCACATCCGCTTGCCGCGGTTGTGCATGTGGGCCTGCAAAGCGGTGATGCGGGCCGGCTTCGAGAAGGTGTAGTAGCCGTCGTGGCGCGTGACGGTGTTGGCCGGGATGTCCAGCTCTTCGTGCGCGTTGGCAATCTGCAGCGAGATCTGGTGGTACTTCGGCTTGTAGCCCTTGGGATAGAACTTGAGTCCCACGCGCGCGCGGTCGACGGTTTCCTTGCCCGACGGGTGATAGTGCAGGTTGAAGCGGATCTTCGATCCCGCCTTCACCAGTTTCGCGGTGCCTTCCGGCAGGATGTCGCCGTTCTTGCCGACGGCAAACTCGTTGAGGAAGCTCTCGTTGTTGGTCGGGCGATCGTCGAGCCGGCCGGCCAGCACTTCATCCTGATCGACGTCCTGGATCAGATACGTGAGCAGGTGATGCACCACGGCGCGGGCGCCCGGCCCCGGCTTCGCTTCCACGGCCTGCAGATAGCGATCTTCGGTCATGCCCGAGTCCGCGATGTAATCGATCCACAGATCGCCGCCGGCCGCGGGCACGGTATGCGGTTTCGGAATCTCGACGATCAGATCCGGCGTGCCGATGTGCCACGCCTCGTCGTCCGGGAATGCCGGCGGCGCCGGCAGGTCGGCGGCGTTGCCGCGCGGCGCGCCGGCGTCGACCCACGCCGCGATCCGGGCGATCTCGGCGTCGCTCAACGAGGGATCGTCCTTGAACTGCTGGATGCCGACGTTGCGCTCGATGTGCCAGGGCGGCATCAGGCGCTGCGTCACCTTGTTCTTGATCGCGCGCGCCCACGGCCGCACGTCCTCGTAGGTGAGGAACGACATCGGCGCGTTGGTGCCGGGCCGATGACACGTCTGACACGAGCGCTGCATGATCGGCGCGATGTCTTTCGTGTAGGTGTGCGTCGGCGGCACGGCCTTTCCCAGGGCCGTGGTCTGCGCCGTGATGTTCACGGGCGACGACACAACGGAGAGGAGTAACGCGCCGGCCGATGCGAAGACGAGTGACCTGGCTGTCATCGAGCCCCCTACTTCGTGGTTTTCCGCTTGACCGTCTGCAGATCGAACGAGCGAACGTCGTAATTATTCGAGAGCGTCACTTCGGTGCCGGTGATTTCCACGGTCTGACCGATGTAAGGCATCACCTTCGCGTATTTGTCTTTTGCCGCGGCGCCCCAAATCTTGTACAGGCCGTCACCGTCTGTGAGGATCCCGACGCTGCCGTCCTTCTGAAGGATGCAAATCTTCGCGCAGTCGACGTGCGCGGCGCCGGTGCCGCCGGCCACGCCCTTCGACTTGTAGCAGGAGATGTCGACGATCTCGCCGGTCAGCGTCATCGGCGCGCTCCGCTTGATGACCGGTTCCTGGGCAATGAGGGTGGCGCCCAGGACCAGGGCCATCCCTACAGTGAGAGCACTTCCCATGACGGTTTTATACGCTCCCGTTAAGGGCTTGTAAAGCGCTTCACCAGCCCAGCGGACCCCAAAGATTGACATTACTACGCGGTACGTAGTATTACGTATGGCGTAGTAGTTATGGCCTCCCAGGACGATCTTCTCGCCGCGCTCGGCAGGTTCTCGGAGCCAGCCCTGTACATCCTGATCTCGCTCGCCGACGGCCCGAAGCATGGCTACGCCATGACGCAGGACATCGAAGCGGTGGCTGGTCATAAGTTGGGGCCCGGCACGTTATACGGAGCGATCGCCAGGCTCGAATCGCGCAAGTGGATTGAGCCGCTGCCGGCGGAAGATCGCCGGCGGCCATATCGCCTGACGACCGCCGGCCAGAAGGTGCTTCGCCATCGGCTCGAAAACCTGCGAGCGGTTGCGCGCGTCGGCCGGGCGCGGCTGGCCGAGGGTTGAAGCGATGAAGGCGAATCGTCTGCTTCGGCTGTTTCCTCCGGCGTGGCGCTCACGCTACGGTGACGAGTTCCTCGCCACCGCCGGCGACACCCGCCTGCGGACACAGCAGATCGTCGACATCATTTTTGCGGCCGCTGACGCGTGGTTGTCGGCGGAGGTGCGCAATGCGGCGCGGGTGATCGGCTCCGCGCCAACTGGAGGAGGGACCATGACCGTGAGAACGCTCGTCTGCGGTGGCGCCAGTGCGCGCTACACCGTCCGCGAATCGCTCATCGCCGCAGCGATCGTCATCGGCCTCACGGCCATCTTTGCGTTAGCCGCAAATACCGCGAAGCAGGAGGGCTGGCCCGTGTCCGCCGAGATCCTGCAGAACCTCGCCCTCTTCGGGCCGATCGTGATGTCGGCGCCGCTCTGGCTGACGAGGCGCCAGCCCTGGAAGGCCCAGGTCCTCTTCGTCGGCGGCATGCTCGCCTTCCTCGTCGTGATTGGCTGGCTCGGCGTCCAGCTCTAGCCGCTATCTCACGACTTGTTCGAGCGCACGCGCGGCGTCGTTCACTTGCGCCGCGAGCGCGTTGATGGCGGACGACACGGTGCGCACGCCGCCCTGCGCCTCGGTGAAGCGATTTTCTTCAAGCCCCTCGCGAATCTGCGGCATCGTCTTCACGCCGTAGCCGGTGTAGAAACCCGGCGCATACATCTGGTGCTTGAACCACTCGCGGCGGGGCAGGCCCTCGGTGTTGCC
>CAZEMI010000021.1:0-36736 GCA_964513235.1 uncultured Acidobacterium sp. | reverse complement strand
GTGTTGCCGTACTTGTCGATGTTGATGATCACCTTCTCCGCGGGCAGGCCGATCTTTTCGGCGGCCGACATGATGATGCGCTTGTTGGCTTGGTGCGACACGAACAGGTCGAGATCGTCGCCGGTGAGGTTGTGCCGCTTCAGCAGCCGCTCGCAGATCTCGCCGGTATTGCGCACCGCGAACTTGAACACCGCCTGGCCTTCCTGCTTCACGTAGTGCAGCCGCTCGTCGACCGTCTGGTGCGAGGCCGGCATCCGGCTGCCGCCCGCCGGCATGCACAGCGCCGCACCGCCGCTGCCGTCGATCTTGTGGTCGTAGTCGAGGATGCCGATGTTCTCGTCGGCTGACGGGCCGAGCACCACCGCACCGGCGCCGTCGCCGAACAGCACGCACGTGGCGCGATCGGTGTAGTCGATGATGCTCGACATCACGTCGGCGCCGATCACCAGCGCGTGGTTCGCGCCGCCGGTCGCCACCAGCTGGCTGCCGACCGTCAGGGAATAGGTGAAGGCCGAGCACGCCGCCGAGAGATCGAAGCCCCACGCCTTGTTCGCGCCGATCTTGTGCTGCACGAGGCAGGCCGTCGCGGGGAAGAGCATGTCGGGCGTGACCGTACCGACCACGATCACGTCGATGTCGTCGGGCGTCAGGCCGGCGCGCTTGATCGCCTCGCGCGCGGCTTCGGCCGCCAGATCGCTGGTGGCCACGCCCGGCTCGGCGATGTGCCGCTGCCGAATGCCGGTCCGCTGCATGATCCACTCGTCGGTGGTGTCGACCATCTTCTCGAGATCCGCGTTGGTCAGCAGTTTCGGCGGCACGTAAGTGGCCAGGCTCTTGATCTCAACGCGACGAACCTTCAAAACAACCCTCCTCCGGGCCTGGTGCGCCCGAAATACTCGTAGGCGCGCGCCGTGGCCATGCGCCCGCGCGGCGTGCGCTCCAGAAAACCGATCTGGATCAGATACGGCTCGTACATGTCTTCGATGGCGTCGGCTTCTTCGTGGAGCGCGGCGGCCAGGCTGCCGAGGCCGACGGGACCGCCGCCGAACTTGTCGATCACCGTCAGCATCAGGCGGCGATCGCTGTCGTCGAACCCGAACTGATCGACGTCGAGCAGCTCCAGCGCCGCGCGCGCCACCGCCGCGGTGATTCGTCCATCGGCCCGCACTTGCGCGTAATCGCGAACGCGCCTGAGCAGCCGGTTGACGATGCGGGGCGTGCCTCTCGAGCGGCTGGCGATATCCACGGCCGCGGCCTCGTCCATCTGGACGTTGAAAATCCGCGCCGATCGCCGGACGATCTCTTCGATGTCGGCGGCCGAGTAGAAGTCCAGCCGCTGCACGATGCCGAACCGCGCCCTTAGCGGCGAGGTCAGCAAGCCCGCCCGCGTGGTCGCGCCAACCAGCGTAAACGGCTCGACCGGCACCTTCACCGACCGCGCCCCGGGCCCCTGCCCGATCACGATGTCGAGCTCGAAATCCTCCATGGCCGGATAGAGAATCTCTTCGATCGACGGCGACAGGCGATGGATCTCGTCGATGAAGAGCACTTCGCGCGGCTGGAGGTTGGACAGGATGCCGGCGAGATCGCCGGGCTTCTCGATCACCGGCCCCGCGGTGGTGCGGATCGGCACGCCCAGCTCATTGGCAATCACGTACGCCAGCGTGGTCTTCCCCAGGCCCGGCGGGCCATAGAGCAGCGTGTGATCGAGCGCCTCGCCGCGCTGGCGCGCCGCGGTCATCGCCACTTCGAGCTGTTCGCGAATGCGGTCCTGGCCGATGTAATCGTCCAGGCGACGCGGCCGAAGGCCTTCGTCCTGCGCGTCATCGTCCACGCGCGACGGTGTCAGCAGTCGTTCATCGCTCACGCGCGTGACAATTCCTTGAGTGCCGCTCGCAGCACGTCCTCAAAACGGGGCCCCTGGCCCGCCGACTTGTCCGCCGTCTTGTCCACCGTCTTGTCCGCCGTAGCCTTGGCGAAGGTGGAAGCCTTGGCGGAGGCGGACAGCTTGTCGAGCGACTTGTCGATCGCCTGACGATGGTAGCCGAGATTCACGAGGGCGGAGACCAGATCTTCGCGCAGCGAATCGGCCGGCGAGGCGGGCGACGCCTCGATCGCTTTCGGCAGGCGATCGCGCAGCTCGACGCACATCCGCTCGGCCGTTTTCTTGCCGACGCCGGGAATGGCCGTCAGTCGCGCGAGATCGTTGCGCTGAATCGCGCCGGCCAGGTCGCGCGGCTCGATCCCCGACAACACCGACAACGCCAGCTTCGGACCAATGCCGCTCACCGCGATCAATCGCTCGAACATCATCAGCTCGAGCTCGGTGGCAAACCCGTACAGCGCCAGCTGATCCTCGCGCACGTGCGTGTGGATCCGCAGCGCCATCTCGCCGCCGACCTCGGCCGAGACGTAGAACGTGGACAGCGGCACCTGCACGTCGTAACCCACTCCCGACACATCAACGACCAGTCGATTCGGATGCTTGTCGGCAACGCGGCCGAAGAGTCTTGCGATCATCGGCCGCGCCCTGAGCGAGTGTCCGGCCGGCGCCGCCGGTCGGACGCGAGTCGAAGGGTCACGGGCGGTAGTCCCGCCACCGTTTGGGCGCCGCGGAGCGGACGAGTGTCGCTTTGCCGTTGTGCAAGTGGCAGATGGCCACCGCGAGCGCATCCGTGGCGTCGAGCGGTTTCGGAATCGCGTCGAGGCCGAGCAGCAGTTTCACCATCTGCGCCACTTGCGGCTTCTCCGCGCGGCCGTAGCCGACCACCGAGCGCTTGATTTCCGCGGGGGTGTATTCGAACACCGTCACGCCCGCCTCAATCGCCGCGAGCATGGCCACGCCGCGCGCGTGCCCGAGCTTCAAGGCGCTCCGCGCATTGACGGCGTGAAAGATGTTTTCGATGGCCACGCACTCCGGTCGGCATTCCGCCAGGAGCGCGGTGAGCTCGCGGTAGATGATCGACAGTTGATCGGGAAACGTGGCGCCGGCTCCGGCTCGAACGGCCCCGCACTGCACGAGCTGATGGGTGCGGCCGTCGCTGTCGACGCAGCCGTAGCCGGTGCGGTCAGAGCCGGGGTCGATGCCGAAGACCCTCACGCCAGTGAGGCCTCGATCTCCTTCTCCTCGATGTCGAAGTTCGACCAGACCTGCTTGACGTCTTCGTGATCGTCGAGCGCGTCCATCAGGCGGATCATCTGGTTCGCCGGGGCGCCGGTGAGCTTGACGTAGTTCTGCGGCAGCATCGCCACCTGCGCGCTGGCCGGCTCAACGCCTGAAGCCTTCACGGCGTCGCGCACCGCTTCGAACGTGGCCGGATCGCTCAGCACTTCCCAGTTGTCGCCTTCATCGGCCATGTCGTCGGCGCCGGCTTCGAGCGCGATGCTCAACAGCTTCTCCTCGTCGGCCTTGGCTTTCTCGACGACGATCAGACCCTTCTTGGAGAACATCCAGGCCACCGCGTTGGTGGAGGCGAGATTGCCGGCATGCTTCTCGAGCATGTGGCGCAGCTCGCCGACCGTGCGGTTCTTGTTGTCGGTCAGCGTTTCGATGATCAGCGCCGATCCGCCGGGGCCGTACGCCTCGTAGGTGATCTCGTCGTAGACAACGCCAGGCAACTCGCCCGTGCCGCGCTGGATCGCCTTCTTGATGTTGTCGGCGGGCATGTTCACTTCTTTGGCCGCCGCGATGATGGTGCGCAGGCGCGGGTTCATCCCCGGGTCGCCGCCGCCGCCGCGGGCCGCGACCGTCAATTCCTTGATCAGGCGCGTGAAGATCTTGCCGCGCTTGGCGTCGGCCGCGCCCTTCTTGTGCTTAATCGTGTGCCATTTGGAATGGCCAGACATGCGGAAACTCCTTCGGGAACCCGCCGAAGCCTTGGCGAAGGCGGGTGGAAAACAGGTCATTTTACCTTCGCCGGGCCAGGATTATCCAGACCTCGGCACGAAGGTCCCACGGGCCACCCTGATAGTCGCCGAGAAGGGCCGCGACCTCCAGGCCTGCTGTTTCGAGCCGCTGGACCATTTGCGGCACCGTCAAGGTCCGGAACGCGAGGCTGAACTTCTTGCGCGTGGCGCTCCTGCCGCGACCCTCGACGAACTCCTGCTCGAACCTGGTGATGTGCTTGCGGCGATCCTGCTTCACGCTTTCGATCAGTTGGATCGGCTTGCCATGCGGTCCCCGCTTACTCCGAAACGTGACGCGGTTCGCATACTCATCCCAGGCCGGCAGGTCCGCCACCAGCTCGACGCCGAACGTGCCTTTCCGCGCGAGGACGCGACCGACATCCCTCAACGTGGCCGACAGCAACCGCTCATCGAGCAGCGACTGCAGGATGCCATACGGCGCCATCACGAGCGGAAACGACTGGTCGGGGAACGGCAGGTGACGGATGTCGCCGCGGATCAACTTGACGCGCCCGCCAAGCCGCGCGCGCCGCACGCGCATTCGCGCGCGCGCCAGCATGGATTCGGATCGATCGATGCCAACCACCGTGGCGCCGTCCTTCGCGACTGGAACGGCCACGCGCCCAGTGCCGCATCCAAGCTCCAGAATGGGCGCCCGACGACCTGCTCGTCGCGCCGGAGCGCCTTGCGCGAAGGCGGACCAGAACGCAATGTCACGACGTCCGACCGTTTGCGCGTTCTCCCAGTCGTAGTACGCCGCGTAATCGTCCCAGCCCTCATGGCCCTTCATCTCAATCCGAAATCGCCAGCTCGCCGGGAACGATGGGTCGAGTCCGCGGAAGCAGACCCAGGCGCGCGAGATTTCCGACAAACGCGAGAATGCCGATGAAGACGAGAAGTTTGACGACGTCTAATATCGGGCTTCGTGGCAGAGCTTTCCACATGAACCACAGCACCGGTTGGGCGATCGTCACGGCCCACACGGAACCATAGAAGTAACGGCGCTCGTGTCCCTCACCTTTCGTCGATGGCTTCACGCGCGGCAGCAAACCAAACGCTCCGAGGGCCCACATTGTGCCGGCGATCGCAAAGTAGCACCACTCGTACATCTGTTTCAGCCGCCACTCGCCGGTGACGATGGCGTACAGCAGCCCGGCCGCGTTCAGTACCGCGAACGCCACGACTTCACCCCAGGCGGCGGTATAGCAAATGCGCCGATAGAGAGGGTTTGGCCGATCTTCGGTGAAGCGAATGATGTATGGCGCGGGCTCGCAACCCGGAAGCTTGCCGAACAGCCCGGCAATCCCGGTACCGACCAGCACGATGCCAAGCCAGGTGAGGAGCCGCGCGTCAAACCCGCGTTCGAACAAGTCGAACGTCAGCGGGCCCGGCGCGATGAAGAACACGAAGATCCAGATCGGCCAATGATTGAAGCGATAGTACAGCTTGTTGCGAGTCCGGATCGTCCGCTCGGTGTCGAGCTCAATACGTATCGAATCGGACCCAAATTCCACACCACGCGGACGCACCGGTGGCTTCGCTATGTCCATGGCGTTTCCTGAGTATAGTTTCTTAACCGTCAACTCTTAACGACCGATGCGCGCCTCCATCCCGTTCATACTGGCTCTTTCGTGTGCCGCCGTTCACACCTTGTACGGCCAGGCGCCCTCGTCTGACCCTCATCCAACAACGGTCGACGGGTTCAAGGCTGCCGTGCAGCAGGTATTGGACGACACTGGCGTGCCGGGCGCCGGGATCGCGCTGGTGCGATTGAACGGGGTCGAGTGGGCCGGCGGCATCGGCCTTGCCGACCGCGATGCGCGCACGCCGGTCACTGCGGACACGCATTTCCGCGCCGGTTCGATTAGCAAGACGTTCATCGCGGGGGCGCTCGTTCAGTTATACGAGGACGGTGAGATCGATCTCAACGCGCCGGTCGTCGAGCTTGCCTCCGACGTCGAGATCGACAACGCCTGGATGGTCGACGATCCGGTTCGGCTGATCCACCTCCTCCAGCACACTGCCGGCTTCGACGACATGCACTTCAACGAGATGTACAACGTGTCGCATCCGGCCGACCTGCCGCTCGCGGAGGTGCTGCGGCTCAATCCGGCGTCGCGCGTCGTGCGCTGGAAGCCGGGCACGCGCATGTCGTATTCGAACCCCGGTTACGGCATCGCCGGCTACATCCTGGAGAAGGTCACCGGCGAGAAGTACGAGGACCGCATCGCCGAGCACATCTTCGAGCCCGTCGGCATGACGGAGAGCAGCTTTCACCTGACCGAAGCCGATTACCCCAAGCTCGCCAAGGGCTACTCATCGCGCAATGGTCCGCCGGTGCCCCACACGCAGATCTACCTGAGGCCGTCCGGCAATCTTCACACGACCGCTGCTGACCTCGGCAAGTTCGTCCACGTGCTGTTGAACTGGGGGGAGATCGGCGAAGAGCTCGTGATTGACCCTGAGTACCTGAGCAACATGGAGCACCCGACGACATCCCTCGCATCGAGGGCAGGACTCCATTCGGGATACGGCACGGGCCTGTTCAACTCATTCGTGGACGGTTTCCCGATGCTCGGCCACAACGGCGGCATCGACGGCTTCATCTCGTCGTTCGCGTACTCGACGTCACGGGACGTCGGCTATGTGGTGTTGCTCAATTCCACCCACTCGGGGGAGGCCATTCGCCGCATTTCGCAGCTCGCTATCAGGTACTTGAAAGCCGATGTCGAGCCGCCGCCAAAGATGGCAGCGGACGTGCCCGACGCAATCCTTCGTGACTACGAGGGGTATTACCACCAGGCCAACCCGCGCAACCAGGCGTTCGCGTTCATCGAATGGCTGCTGGGCGGCCAGACGATTGCCGTGGATGGCCAGCGGCTTCAGGCCACGCCGGTATTCGGCCGGCCGGCGCCGCTCGTGCCCGTCGCCAACAACCTGTTTCGTCTCGACGCCGATCCCGAACCGACGCGCGTCTTTGCCACCGATGACGCCGGCACGATGGTGTTCACCGGTGGAAGTCTGTACGCCGAGCGGAAGCCGCGATGGCGCATCGAGAGTGTGCGGTGGCCGGTGCTCGTGTCGACGGGGCTCGCCCTCACACCCCTGCTGATGATGATTCCCTGGATCGTCCACGCGCGTCGCGCCCAGCCGAAGGGGTTCTGGTGGCTGAAGCTCTGGCTGCTGTTCTGCAGCATCGGGCTCGCGCTGCCGGTGATTGCCGTGATGAACGCAGGGGTTTCGCAACTGGGAACGCGCAACATCTGGACCGCGGCGATCTTCGCGGGGTCGATCCTGTTTCCCGCCGCCGCGATCCTGTCGTTCCTGTTCACCGTGGACGCCTTGATGAGCGGCGCCGGCAAATGGCTGCGCGCCTACGCGCTGATGGTGTCGGTGGCCGCGCTGATCGTCTCCGGCTACCTGTCGGCGTGGGGCATGCTCGCGTTCAGGCCGTGGAGTTACTGACAGTCGGCAGTCCACAGTCGGCAGTTGAGAGTTCAGTCGGCAGTCGACAGTTGACAGTCACGGTCATGTCCGTGCTGGAGTGGGGCCGCGGTATTTCGCCGTCGCGAACCCGACGATGAGGCCGACGATGGATCCCGGCAGGATGATCTCCCAGAAATAGGGTTCGCCGAGCGTCACGAGGTAAGCGAAGAACGCGCCAACCGCCAGCCCGACGCCGACAAGAATGCCCAGCGACTGCGTGCGTTGCGCCACGAGGCCCACGATCAATCCTGCCACGACGCCCTTGAACGTCGAGCCCGCCACAATACCGGCGATCATCGGCCTCGTTTCGGGCGCCGAGAACATCGCGCTCAGCCCGTCGAACACGCCGAGAAAACCGCCGAGCAGCATCGCAAACACCGGTTTCTTCATTCGTTCCTCCTGAAAGACCTCTTCAACGGCGCGGTGGCCGGCGTGTACCGCCCCGAGGAGCATATCCGGGGAATCGGTGTGAATCGGTGGCCTAGATTCCGCGGAACACCAGCAACGCGAACCGCATCACGATATAGGCCAGCAACAGCAGGATGGGCAGTTCGTACCGCCGGTACAACCGGACCGCCCGCTCGCCGAGCGACTCGCGATACGCCGCGACCGGATCCTGGTTGCGGAATCTCGCCAGGTCCGCTGCCAGCGACTCCACGTCTTGATAACGCCGGTCGGCATCAGGGTGGCGCGCTTTCTCGGCAATGGCCTTCAGCGCCGGCGGCGCCATCTCGCCGGCCAGGTGCGCCAGCAGCGCGCCAAGCGCGAAGATGTCGGCGCGGGCATCCACCGGCGCGCCCGGCCGCTCCTGCTCCGGCGGCATGAACCCTGGCGTGCCGACCACCGTGGCTTCGCTCTCGGCGCTGCTGTCCTGCGCGACGCCCCAGTCCATCACGTACACCTCGCCGAAGCCGCCGACCATCACGTTCTCCGGCTTGAGGTCGCGATGCACCACGCCGTGCGCGTGGGCGAAGGCCACGGCATCGAGCACGCGGCCGAACGCATTCAGGCGATCGGAGAGGCTCGCATTCTCCGAGACCAGGTCGTCGAGCCGGCGGCCCTTGACCAGCTTCATCACGTAGAAGGTCCGGCCGTCCGGCAGCTGACCGGCATCGTGAACGGGCACGATGCCCGGATGGTCGAGGCGGGCGAGGATGAGGGCCTCGCGCTTGAGGCGGGCCGCCCGCGAGCCTTTCTGATCGGCGACGTCGAGCACTTTCACCGCGACGTCGCGATCGAGCACGTGATCGCGCGCCACGTAGACGGTGCCCATGCCGCCGCGGCCGGCCACGCCGGTGATGGCATAGCGGGCATCGAGCTCCGGCCACGCCGCCGCTTCTCGCAAGCGTTCAATGGCGCGATCAGAAATCATCGGCTTGCCCTGAGCGAGCCGTCGGGTCGCGCGAGACCCGACGGCGAGTCGAAGGGTGGCCGAGCAGTTTGGCCGCTTCGGCTTCCCACTCCTCTTCGCTCGAGGTCAGCTCGCGCAGCCGCTCGAGCACGATGGCGCGAAATTGGCGCCGCATCGCGGCCAGGTGGTTGGTGACCGTGGCCGGCGTCAGGCCGAGCGCGCGCGCAATCTCGACATAGGTCGGACGGGACCCGATGTCGCCGAGCAGGTCGTAGCGCGCGAAGACCTCGAACATCACGGGACGCCCGGACGACTGCGCCGCCTGCCTGAGATCGGCCACCGATCGCTCAAGGAGCGCCCGCACCCACTCCCGATAGAACAGCTCATCGACATCGGCGTCGACCGCGGGCTCGTGGTGTGCGATCTCGCCTTCGGCGGTCGCGAAGTCGAGCGGCACGATGGTCACGCCGCCGCCCCGCTTCAAGCGGCGCTCGGCCTTGCGGGCGTTGCCGGCGAAACCGTCGAGGCACATGCGCAGATAGGTGCGGAACCGCGCCCGCTCGGGCTCGTACTTCTCGATCACCTCTTTCTCGAGCGTGGTGGTGAAGAATTCCTGCGTCAGGTCCGCGGCCTGATCGGGCGTGAGCGACCATTTCATGCGCAGGTACTTGTAGGCCGGCTTCCAGTACGCTTCGATGATCGTGGCTAGGGCGACGCGGCGGGTGTCTTCATCACCGCTGCGCGTTCGCTCCACCACGGAAAGGCGTGTGGCCGGGAAGCTCATGAGTGGAAGGCTACTATAGAGACCGTGACCGAATGGAATGCCACGGCGTACCACAAGGTATCCGGGCCGCAAACCAGTTGGGGGCAGAAAGTACTCGCGCGGTTGAACATTCGCGGGGATGAGCTCGCCATTGATGCCGGGTGCGGCAGCGGCCGGCTCACCGGCGCGCTGATGGAGCGGCTGCCGCGGGGACGTCTCATCGCGATCGATCGATCCTGGAACATGCTGCTGACCGCGCGCGCCAACTTACGGCCGGTGTATGGCCCGCGGGTCACGTTCGCGCACGTGTCGCTTCCCGACCTGCCGTTCGCCAACGCCGCCGATCTGGTCTTCAGCACCGCGACGTTTCACTGGATCAAGGATCACCCGGCGCTGTTTGCCGGCATCTTCCGCGCGCTGCGATCCGGCGGGCGCCTGCATGCGCAGTGCGGCGGCGGGCCGAACCTCGCCCGCGCGCACCAGCTCGCCGAGGGCGTCATGCACGCGAAGCCGTTCGCGGCATTCTTCACCGACTGGCCGGGGCCCTGGGAGTTCGCGAATGCCGAGGTGACCGCCGCGCGGTTGCGCGCGGCCGGCTTCGTGGACATCGACACGAGCCTCGAAGAGGCGCCCACCACGCTGGCCACCGAAGCCGATTATCGCGAATTCGTGACCACGGTGATTTACCATCCGCACCTGGAACGCCTGCCGTCGGCAACCTTGCAGCGGCAGTTCATCGATCGCGTCACCGAACTGTCGTCCAGGGAAGATCCCCCATTCACCCTCGACTACTGGCGCCTCAACATGGCGGCCCGCAAACCATGAATCACCCTTCGATCATTCACCCACAGGACCTGGCCGTGTACTCGCCTCAGAAGATGGGCAAGGCCACCATCTTCGAGTCGCCACGTCTGCTCGTCGGGCTCAACGCGTTCGAGCCCGGCCAGGAACACGCGCTGCACGCGCACGCGGGACAGGACAAGGTCTATCTGGTCGTTGAAGGGAGCGGGGTATTCCTGCTCGCGGGCAACGAATTGCCAATGACGGCAGGCGATCTGCTCGTCGCCCCTGAAAATGTTGCACACGGGGTGCGGAACACGGGGCCAGCCCGCCTGCTGGTGCTCGCGATGCTGGCTCCGGCCCCGCACAAGTGACGATGGGCAGCAATCTCGAGGACGAAGCACTGAGCGGCGTGACCAGGTGGACGCGCCTTGCGCTGCTGGCCGGGCTCGCCATCTGGACCTGGCAGTTCGCACGTACACCGATCAGTCCGGACGCGATGGACTCCTGGCTTCACCTGCCCAATCTGATCTTCCATGAGGCCGGCCATTTCATCTTCGCGATGTTCGGCCAGTTCATGACCGTGCTGGGCGGCAGCCTGCTGCAGTTCCTGATTCCGGTGATTGCCGCAATCGCGTTCATGCGCCAGGAGCCGCCGGAGGGGTTCGGCGCGGCGATCTGCACCTGGTGGGCCGGGCAGAACCTGGTTGACCTGGCGCCGTACATCGCCGACTCGCGATCGCTGCAACTGGTCCTCCTCGGCGGGAAGACCGGCGCCGAGGTCGAAGGCCACGATTGGGAGTTCATCCTCACGCAACTGGGCATCCTCCATCTCGATCAAGCGATCGGCCGCTGGACCCATGCCATCGGGATCGTCATCATGATCGGGTCGCTGGCCTTTGCCGCGCGGACAGTTCTGAAGAAGTCGGAGTAGGATCGGCCTTCATGATCATCCCATCGCCGGCCGACCTGGCCGGGCGTTATCGCATCACCAACGGCTCGCGCTTCCGACTCAAGGACATCAGCCCGTCGGACGCGTGGGGCACGCGCTTCAAGCCCATCGCCGGGGAGATGTTGAAGCAGGGCAGCAAGAAGATGGGCGAGCTCCAGGAGCGGCTCTACGCGCAGGATCAGTGGTCCGTGCTGTTGATTTTTCAGGCGATGGATGCCGCCGGCAAGGACGGCACCATCAAGCACGTGATGAGCGGCGTCAACCCGCAAGGCTGCGAGGTCCACTCGTTCAAGGCGCCGTCAAGCGAGGAGCTCGACCACGACTTTCTGTGGCGCGCGTCGCGGGCGCTGCCGCGCCGTGGCCACATCGGCATCTTCAATCGCTCGTACTACGAGGAGACGCTCGTCGTTCGCGTGCATCCGAACATCCTGGCCCGCCAGCAGTTGCCGCGTGGACTGTTGACCAAGAACATCTGGCGCGAGCGCTTTGAGGACATCAACGCCTACGAGCGATACCTGGCGCGACAGGGCGTCGTGCTCCGCAAGATCTTTCTGCACGTGTCGAAGGAGGAGCAGCGCAAGCGGTTCCTGGAGCGGCTCGCCGAGCCCGAGAAGCACTGGAAATTCTCGCCGGCCGACGTCGGCGAGCGCGCGCACTTCACCGAGTACATGAGCGCCTACGAGGACACCATTCGACATACCGCCACCGAGACGGCGCCGTGGTTCGTGGTGCCGGCCGATCGGAAGTGGTTTACGCGGCTGGTGGTCTCGGCGGTGATCATCGACGCCATCGAGTCGCTCGATCCACGCTACCCGGTGGTCGATGACAAGGTGCGGGCGGAGTTCGGGAAGTTGAAGGCCGCACTCGACGCCGAAGCCAAAGCCTCGTCGAAGAAGCGCGTCAAGGTCAACAAGAAATGAAACGCTGCTCGTGGCCCGGTGCCGATGAACTCTACATCCACTACCACGATCACGAATGGGGCCGGCCGGTCACCGACGACCGGCGGCTGTTCGAGAAGATCTGCCTCGAAGGCTTTCAGTCGGGCCTGAGCTGGATCACGATTCTCCGCAAGCGCGGGCACTTCCGTCGCGCCTTCAAGGACTTCGCGCCAGCGGTGGTGGCGCGTTTTGGCGCGCGCGACGTGCAGCGCCTGCTGAAGGACGCCGGCATCGTCCGTCACCGCGGCAAGATTGAATCGACCATCAACAACGCGAAGCGCGCGCGCGAGCTCGCCGACGAGAAAGGCTCGCTGGCGGCGTACTTCTGGTCGTGGGAGCCGCCGGCCGCCGCGCGGCCCAAGCGGCTCACGCACGCCGAGCTCATGAAGATGAGCACCACGCCGCAATCGATCGCGCTATCGAAGGATCTGAAGGCTCGCGGATGGACGTTCGTGGGACCCACCACCTGTTACGCGTTCATGCAGGCGATGGGTCTCGTGAACGATCACGTTGAGGGCTGCGACGTGCGCGCCGACATCGAACGACTCCGCACCCGGTTTCCGCGCCCTCGCTAAGTTGGGGTCAGGCCGCGAAATTTAGCGAATCGCTAAGTTGGGGCTAGCCCTCGGCCTCGTAGTCAATCGCCCTACCGGCAGATCACGTTTCAAAAAATGCGTCATCTGCGGCGCGCGATCGCCGCAGAAATTGCGCCGAGCTTGGCCGCCACCGGGCAATTTGCTTGGATTTTCGAGCGTTGGCGCCAGGCCTTCGGTTTGTATCGAACCGGGGCATGGCCCGAAAGCATCGAATCGTATTCTGCGGCGCGATCTATCACGTAATGGCGCGCGGCAATCGAAAGCAGCCAATCTTCGCCGACGACGTCGATCGAAGGCGATTCCTGGTGATTCTTGCTATCGCTCTCCAGAAGTTTGGCGCGGAGTGCTTCGCGTATTGCCTGATGGGCAATCACTATCATCTGGTTCTTCACACACCGCGCGCCAATATCTCCCAGGTCATGCACCACATGGATGGCCTCTACGCGCAGTACGTGAACTGGCGGCACCGTGCTACCGGGCATTTATTCGAAAGCCCCTATATCGCGATCGTCATAGACGATACCGATTACCTCCGAAACGCAATCGGGTACGTCTTGCGCAATCCGGTTGTGGCAGGACTCGTAGCAAATGCCGGAAACTGGCAATGGAGTAGCTATAACGCGACGATGGGCAATACGAAACGGAGGTTCCTGACGCTGACGTGGCTCGAATCGCTCTTCGGGGCCGAAACTCTTGAGGAATCGCGCGAGCTGCTGGCGGAACACGTCAGGAAGGAGCCGGAAGAGTATTCAGACCTGGTGCGTGCCGCCGCCGAAGGCCCGCACGAATTCAAAAAGCGCGTCCGCAAAGTAATTGGTGCGACGTTATACCGAGCGGAGTTGCCAAGATCTTATCGGGCACTTGGCAGGCCACCCCTGTCGGAGCTCTTCGCAGGTTGTAAACGTGCCGAACGCCGTACGGCCATTATTCGAGCTCACGTGGTCCACGGATATCTGTTGATCGAGATCGCGAACTACCTGGATCTTCATCCCACCACAGTCAGCCGGATCGTCAACGAAACTGGAAGCTATCGGCTTCGTCGAACAGGGAGTCTGTGCTAGTCCCAACTTAGCGAAACGCTAATTTTCGCGGCCTGGCCCCAACTTAGCGAAATTACTCGTCCCGGAGGGCGACGGTGGGCTCGACGCGCGCCGCGCGGCGGGCCGGCAGCCACGTGGCCGCGAGGATTGCCAATGCCAGCGGTGCCGCCATCGACGCAAAGAGCCACGCGTCGACCGCCACGCCATACAGCGTTCCGACGAGCGCGCGGGCGATCATGAGCGCGAGCGTCAGCCCGACGACGAGGCCAGTGCCGCCGACCTTAACGCTTTCGCGCAACAGCATGCCGATCACGTCCGCCGGCCGGGCGCCGAGCGCGAGCCTCACGCCAATCTCGCGCGAGCGCCGGCCGACCGAATACGAAATCAGCGCATAGATGCCGAGGCACGCGAGCAGCAGCGCGAAGGCCGCAAACACCGCCATCAGGTTGCCGAAGAATTCCTGCTCCCACGTCGTGTAGCGGCGCAGCTCGCGCATCGGCATCAGCCGGTAGATCGGGAAGGTCGGGCCAATGCGCTGCAACGCCTCGCGCGCCGGCGCCACGAGCGCGTCGGGTGAGCCCTGCGCGCGGACCAGCATCGCCATCGAGCGAGACCCGTCCCTCGCGTACGGGACGTAGACGTTCAGCCGCGATTGTTCCGTATCCTCACCAATCTCCTCGTAATGCACGTCGGGGGCCACGCCGACCACGCGCAGCCAGAAGAGGTCGTCGCCAAAGCGGAAACCGATGCGGCGGTCGATCGGGCTGGCACCCGGCCACAGCCGCTCGGCGAGCCGCTGGTTGATCAACGCGACATTGGCGCCGGGGTTCTCGGTCTCCTGCTCGGTAAACGTCCGGCCCGCGACGAGTGGCAGGTCGATCGCGTCGAAAAGCGCCGGCGAAATGCCGATCGACTGCACGTAGATCTCGTCCCGTTCGCTGGTCCGTCCGTCAATCACCAGCCGTCGTTCCGATCCGCCATCGTCGCCGGGAATGCTGGTGGTGATGGCCGCCGCCGACACGCCCGGGAGCGAGGACAGCGCGCCGATCACCTGGCGGTAGAACGCGGCCCGCGCCGTCACCTCGTCGTAGGCATCGCCGGCCAGATACCCGCGTGCCGAGAGGATCGGCCGGTGATCGAAGCCGAGGTCCGCGCGCTGCATGGCCATGAAGCTGCGCACCATCAGGTTGGCGCCGACGAGCAGGCCGAAGCACAGCGCGATCTGCGAAATGGCAAGCGTCGCCTGGAGCCGCTGCCCGCCGCGGCCGAGCGACAGTCCACGGCCCGCTTCTTTCAGATCGTTGACCAGGTCCGGGCGCGCCGCGCGCAGCGACGGCAGCAACCCGACCGCCAGCGTCGTGAACACCGCGGTGCCGATCGCGAAGGCCACCACGTTGCCGTCCACGCCGAACTTGAACCAATACGGCGGCTCTTCGGGGAACGACGCGATGATCCAGTCGACGGCCCATTGCGACGCGAGAAGTCCCATGGCCGCTCCGGGCACGGCGAGCAAGACACTCTCAGCCAGCGAGACCCACAGGAGCCGCGCGCGTCCGGCACCCATCGCGGCACGCACCGCCAACTCGCGCTGGCGCGATGCGCCCCGAACCAGCATCAGGTTCGCCAGGTTCGCGCACATGATTAGCAGCACGAACCCCACGCCGGTCATCAACACCACGCTCACGCGGTCGGTATCGCTATCGACGTACGAGCGGCGAATGGGCACCGCCTGCACACCAAACCCGCGATTCATCAATGGATAGGTCTGCTCCAGCCGCTCGGCGATGCCGCTCAACTCGCCTTGTGCCTGGGCCACGGTCACGCCTGGCTTCACCAAGGCGACGGCGTTGACGTTGCGGTTGCCGCGCGGCGATTCATCCCACCGCAGCGGCATGTACAACTGATCGACGAGCGGGAACTTGAAGCCCTGCGGCAGGACGCCGATCACCGCGCGCGCGCGATCGTTGACGATGATCGGTTTGCCGATGATGGCGGGATCCGAACCGTAGCGGCGCTGCCACAATCCGTGCGTGATCATCACCACCGATTCGAGACCGGGCGCCGCGGCTTCTTCCGGCAGAAAGTGCCGGCCCATGATGGGATCGACGCCCAGGATCGGAAACAGATCGGGCGTGACCGATCCGCCTGGCACCCGATCGGCGCTGGTGACGTCGCCGCTCAGGACGAAATTGCGGAACAAATACGCGCCGATCCCCTCAACGGTGGACGCGCGGCGGAAGTCGATCAGGTCGGGGATCGAGATTTCCGATTCACCCCAGCTCGGCTCCTCTTGCGGTTGCGTCGGATGGGTGGGATGCAGCGTGACGAGACGGTCGGTGCGCTCCCCGAACGGCATCGGCCGCAGGCTGAGGCCGTTGACGATGCTGAAGATCGTGATGTTGGCGCCAATCCCGATGGCCAGCGTCAATAGCGCGGCGACGAGAAACCCCGGCTTCTGCCGCAGGCCGCGCCAGGCGTGGAGGAGGTCGCGAAGCACTCCGCTCATACGGCCGGATCTATCAAGCGATATGCCACGAAAACCGTCGAATCAGGCCCGAATTGACGAGGGATGAACGGCGGGCGTCCAGACGCGAAACCGGGTGTCCGGGTACGAACAACCCCGGTCTATTGTTGAGTGACCTTATAGCCCTTCTTCCGGAGCAACATCGGCAGGCCGTCCTCGCCTACCAGGTGCGCGGCACCGACCACCACGAAACACCCGGCGTTCTCGGTGAGGCACCGTTCCACGTGCGGCATCCAGTTCTGGTTCCGCTCTGGGAGCAGCCGTTGATACAGTTCCGGCGACTGCTGAAACGCCGCCAGCGCCAGCTTCTCCATCGTGGCGATGTCGCCGGTCGCCCACGCGCGCATCATCTCCTTGACGCCGCCGACTTGCGTGTCGAGATCCTCGATCGTGGCCTTCAGCATGTCTTCCTGCAGCTTGGGCGGCATTTGATCGAAACGATCGAGCTGGTACGCCAGCGTCTCGAGCGCCTGGCGCTTGAGCCCCTTCTCCTTCGCGCGATCGAAAAAGTGCTTGTCGATGCCGAGCTCAGGCTTGAAGCCGGCGGCGTGCAGCGTCGGCGCCATCAGCGTGACCGCGACGAGCCATGGCTTCATGCGTTGAATGGCGGCCATCGGCATGCCGTAGCCCTCGACGCGCTCCTTGACTTCCGCGAACGTCTCCGCCGACACCAGCTGATCGAGGGTCTGGCCGTCGGTGAGCATCGCCTTGGCGAGCGCGGCCATCATTTGCATGGGATCGTTCATCTCGTCGAGATCAACCTCTTCGACGAGCGTCTTGGATTCGGCAAAGGCTTTGTCGATGACCTCCGGCAGTGGATACGCATCGGCGCTCAACACGTGCAGCGATCCAAGCAGGTAGGCGCTGCCGCCTTTGGCGTCTTCGACTTTCCACAGGAAGTGCTTCTGCGGCGCCTGGGCCGAGAGACTCGCGCACAGGACGAGAACGGCAACGACGCTGCGCATGCGCCAGAGTACCATGGCTACAGCTGGTCCGCCGAAGCGCGAAGCGCGAAGCTTGAAAGGCACAGAAAGCACAGAAAATACCGATATGGATCTTCGCGAGGTGCTCACCGGCGCCCTGGTGATGGCACCGATGACGAGAGGTTCGAACCTTCCCTACCGCCGTTTGTGCGTCGAGCTCGGCGCGCGCGTGACGATCAGCGAGATGACCGTGGCGCGCCGGCTCAAACAGCGCCGCAAGGGTGAGTTCGCGCTGATCCGGAAGTTCGAGGGCGAGCCGTTCTTCGGCGTGCAGCTGGCCGGCACCAATCCCGAGGAGCTGGGCTGGGCCGCCGCGCTGGTCGAGTCGCGCGGCGTCGATCTCGTCGATCTGAATTGCGGCTGCCCGATCGATCACTTCACGCGCAAGGGCATCGGCGCCGCCCTCGGCCGCCAGCCCGCCCGCATCCGCCGCATCGTCGAAGCGATGAAGAAGGCCGTGGGGCACGTTCCCGTGACCGTCAAGCTGCGTCTCGGTTGGAACGATGAGATGCGCAACGTCCTCGACCAGGCGCGCGCCGCCGTGGACGGCGGCGCCGATGCCTTGTTCGTGCACGGCCGGACGCGCAATGCGCGTTACCGGTTCGCCGCGGACTGGGAGGCAATTGGCGCGGTGGTGAGCGCCGTGCCGGTGCCCGTGGTCGGCAATGGCGACGTCCTGTTCCCGCAGGACATCGACCACGCGCGCCGTCTGTCGGGCTGTGCGGGCGTGATGAGCGCGCGCGGTGTGCTGATCAAACCGTGGTTATTTCGCGAAGTGACCGGCGGCTATCGCGATCTGAGCACCGACGAGCGCGTCCAGATCTACCGGCGCTACGTCACGCTGGCCAAGGAGCATTGGGGCGGCGACGCGCACGGCCTCGAGCGCGTGCGCCAGTTCACGCGGTGGCACATCGACTTCTGGCATCGCTACCTGCCGCGACGCGCCGACGGAACCTTTCCGAACATCCAGATCCGCGAGCGCGAGCGGCACTACCCGACGCCGCTCGATGCCTTCCTCGCGCGCACCGACGAAGCGGCGCACGAGTATCTCGCGGACTGTTTGACGTTCGAGCGCGAGATCGATCCGTCCGCGGCGCCACGCACACAGGAAGCAGAAGAACCCGACTTCGTCGAGGCGGAAGGCTAGCCACGCCGCACGCGCGTTTCAGAAATTGCGACGCCTCGGCTCGCGTTCGATTGCAATAACCGCCACATCACATCGTTCGATCGCCGGAAAGTCTCGGAAATACCCGCGACAGCCGCTGGCCCGGGCGTTGCTTCATGACGCTGTCTCAGGAGGATTCCATGATTGAAGGCTTGAGACTCGATGTGACGGCGGATGAAATCGTGAAGTTGATCGACGAGCGTATTACCCAGCACACAGGCAATGCTGCGACCGACGAAGCCGATGCGAAGACATTTGACGCTACCGCGCGGACTGATGATGAGGATGACGAGTACGCGGAGATTTTGCCGGGCCGATACTTGTAGGAGAACTCGGGCACTCGGGAGCCGCTTGGCTCCCGGGTTGCCCATACAGATAACATTATGTAGGTAATGATGTTATGATTACAAACATGATCCGTACGCAGATTCAACTCACGGATGCCCAAGCGCGGGGGCTGAAGGCCTTGGCGGCGGCAGAAGGCCGTTCGATGGCGGATCTCATCCGCGACGCTGTCGACGTGATTCTGCGCGCCCGGGGCGGAGTTGATCGTGACGCGGTCAAAGCGCGAAGCCTGGCCGCGATCGGCCGCTTTCGCTCGGGATCCCGGGACCTCGGTAGCAAGCACGACGACCACCTGGCAGAAGACTTCGACGCATGACGACATTCGTCGATACGTCCGCATTGATTGCGCTGCTCGATGGGAGCGAGAGCAAACACACGGCATGCGCCCGCGCGTGGAGAAGACTGTTGACCGACGACGAGTCGCTCGTCACGTCGAGTTACGTGCTGGTCGAGACCTATGCGCTCGCGCAACGGCGGCTGGGGATTGACGCGGTGCGAACACTGACAACCGATTACGTGCCGCTGCTGGCAGTCGATTGGATTGACGAGACGGTTCACGGCGCCGGGCTGGCGTCGCTACTGACCGCCAATCGGCGCGAGCTGAGTTTGGTGGACTGCGTGAGCTTCGAGATGATGCGTCGGCGCGACATTTCCAAGGCCTTCACCCTCGACGCCGATTTCGCAAAGCAAGGCTTCAACGTCACGCCCTAGTCGCATCCGCCCGCCCCGCGAGGGTTCCTTTACGACCGACGGCTGGCCTTGTGCTTCTCGAGCTCGTCGACCGAGCGCGGCCAGTCGTCTTTCAAGAGGCGTGACAGGCCCCGGTCGGCCAACAGCTTGCCGCCGGTCTGGCAGGTCGGGCAGTAATTCGCCTCGTTATCCGCGTACTGAATGCGCTGAATCGCCGTGCCGCACACGGGACATGGCTTCCGATATCGCCCGTGCGCGGCCATGCCCTCGCGAAACGCGGTCACCTTCTCCGGAAACTTCCCGCCGGTCTCCGCGATGAGCCCATCACGCCACTTGGTCAGGACGCCAATCGTCTGTGCGTGAAGGCACTCGATCTGTTCGGGCGTCAGCTTGCTGGTCAGCAGCATCGGCGACATCTTCGCGGCGTGGAGGATCTCGTCGGAGTAGGCGTTGCCGATGCCGCTCAATAAATGCGGATCGGTGAGCGCGCGCTTGAGGGTATGGTTCTCGCGCGTCAGTGCCGCGCCGAATTGCTCCAATGACGACGTCAGCACTTCAAGTCCGCCGGGATCGTGTGTGGCCAACTCGGCCTCGCCACGCACGAGATAGAGCGATGCGCGGCGCTTCGAACCGGCCTCGGTCAGGATCACCGACAGATCGGGAAAATCGAATGCGGCCAGGCCCACCTTGCCGGGGACCTTCGCGCCGTGCGCCAGCGCCTTGAAGCGGCCGGCGATCATCAGGTGAATGACGAGAAAGAGATCGCCTTCGAGCGCCCACACCAGCCGCTTGCCCAGCCGGCGCAAGCCGATCACCGTCTTGCCGTGGGCATGATCGATCGGCGGATCGAAGGAGCGAACGAGAAAGGGACTCGCCAGGCGAATCCGTTCGAGGTGTTGATGGAGAATGCGCGGCCGGAGCGCGTGGAGATAAAGCTCGATGTCCGGCAGTTCCGGCACCGATTACTGGGCGTTGATCAGCGCGGCGAATCCCGTCAGTCGCGGCGCAACGACGCGGCCGAATCGCAGCGTTCGTGCGGCGCCTTCAGCGCGCGCGCTGCAGGCGCCCGTGCGGATGAACGTCAGCGCTTCGGCATACGACGCTTCCGCCGGATCGCCGAGCGGGTGCGTGATGTCGTCCGACGCCGCGCAATCCACGGCGATGCCGTCGAAGAAGTCGCCCTCGTGGTTCACGTTCTTCAGCGAGAACGCCACCGGCACCAGCACCTTCTCGCAGAAGTTGAAGCCGTATTGCCCCACCGGCTTCCCGTAGGTGGTGTCGCCGATCACGGTCACGGGCAGGTACGGGCGCAACGAATTGATGATCAGCTCGCTCGCCGACGCCGACGAGCGCGTCGTGATCACGACCAGCCGCTGCAGGTTGAGGGTCTGTTCCGGTGTGTCGAGGAAACGGGTGACCCTATTGAGCACCGGCCCGACCTTGTCGTTGTGGGTCCAGTTGATCATCACCTGGCCGCTGATGCGGGCGCCGCCGATCAAGCTCGCCAGGTGCACGGCCACATCGACCAGGCCGCCGCCGTTGTAGCGCAGGTCCAGCACCAGGTCGGTTGCGCCCGCCGCTTTGAGTGACGCAAACGCCTCGTCGAGTGCCGCCGTCGAGGGACGCACGAAATTGCGGAAGAACAGATACCCGACCCTGCGGCCGTCGACTTCGACGACCTGCGTCAGTGACACCGTGGGGATCGTCACCAGCCGCTTCACCATCCGCGCGTTCCGTTCCTCGCCGGAGGCCTTGACGAACGTAATGTCGGCAGCGACGCCAATTTCCGTGGCGCCAAACGCGCTGGCGATGGTGCCATTCGCCACCATGGCCGCCACGGTCCGCCCGTTCACGTGCGTGATGCGATCGCCTCGCGACAGGCCCGCTTCGATCGCCGGGCTGTCTTCATACACCTGCAGCACCCGGAGTTCCGAAGTCAACGTCTGTTGACCGAAGCCGAAGCCAATGAACTGGCTGTCGCTGTAAAAGGCGTCGTTCGCGGCCGCCGACGTGATGTAGCTATAGGTGTTGTCGATCGGACGAAAGCGAACGGCGTTCAAATACTCTTCCGGAGAATTGAACGATGCCGGGTTCACATTCGACGGCAGGTGCTGGTACCAGTAGTAATAGTTCGTCAGCTGATCGCGCACCCACGAATTCTGCGAGGTCGTCGAACAATTCGCCGGCGGCGTCACCTGCGCGAGCGCGGTCCACGGGCACAGGAGTGCCAGGGTGAAACAAATTCCGGACAGAACTCGCCGCATGAACTTCCTATTGTGCAATGTTTGAGCCGCCGTCCGCCACTAAAGGCAGCGCTACCACAAACCGTCCGCCGCTCTCACCCCAACGTGCTGCAACACCTGTAGTTAGACGACATCGTCGAGCTGGATTTTCCAAGCCGACTCCCGAGGACGATACCACTCCCCGCCGGGGACGCTTGTCATTCGAAACGGTCAGTCGATCCCCCTCCAGGCGGACCTCGATCTGTAGAGGGTTATCGGCCGTGCGCTGGTTGTGCGTGACTGCATTCTCAAGCAATTCCGGCAACACCACCGGCGGCACGAGCCAATCGCCCGCGGCGTGTGCATCGGCGTGCACTAAACGGCTATCCTGAGGCCGTGATTCGCATGGCCTGGGTCCCGCTGGCCTCGCTCGCCGCCGCGGGGCTGCTGTCTCAAGGTCCGCTGCCTCGCCCCCCGGCGCCGGATCTCGTGTTGATCAACGGCAAGGTCATCACCGTCGATCGCAACTTTTCGATCGCCGAGGGCGTGGCCGTTGCCGGCACCCGCATCCTCACCACCGGCAACGAAGATCAGCTCAGGGCGCGGGCCGGCCCCTCGACCCGAATCGTCGATCTGAAGGGCAACACCGTCATTCCCGGACTCATGGACAACCACCTCCATGGCGCGGGTGGTGGAGCCGGTGTCGATCTGTCGAGGGCACGCACGCTGGCCGACGTATCTGCGGCCATCGACGCCCGCGTGAAGCAATCCAAGCCCGGTGAGGTGATTCTGTCCAACAGCGACTGGCACGAGGCGCAGCTGAAGGAACAGCGCCTCCCCTTGCGTGACGATCTCGACCAGGTGGCGCCAGATAATCCCATCGTCCTGGTCCGGGGCGGACACGAATACATCCTCAATTCCGCGGCGCTGACGCGGTGGCGGATCACGACAGAGACGCCGCAACCGGCCGGCGGCCGCATTACGCGCTATCCGGATGGCCGCTTGAACGGTGAGCTGGTGGATACGGCGAAGTCGCTCGTGCGGCTGCCACCGCCGGCGTCCCGGACACCGAACCAGCAACTCGCCGATCGGGTGGCCGATTACAAGAAGCTGAACGCCGCCGGGCTCACGTCGATTCGCCATCCCGGCATTTCGATTGCGGACTATCGCATGCTGCAGGAGATGCAGAAGCGTGGCGAGCTCACGATTCGCATCAACGCGCTACTCCGGCCGTCGGTCGGCCCGTCTGCGGTGGAGCCGCTGATCGGCAACGCGGGCATCACGCCGGGGGAGGGCGACGAATGGCTGCGGATCGGCGGCGTGAAGCTCGGCGTCGACGGCGGCTTCGAGGGCGGCCTGATGCGCGAGCCCTACGAGAAGCCGTGGGATGACAACGGCACGTTCCGCGGACTGCAGACGATCGACACCGAACGCTTCTTCACCGTGGTCCGCGACTTGAACCGCCTGGACTGGCGCGTCGCCACGCATGCGGTGGGCGATGCCGCGATCGACCTCGTGCTGAATGCGTACGAGAAGGCCAACGCGGAGCGTTCGATCATCGGGCGCCGCTGGAGCATCGAGCATGCCTTCATCGGCCGCCCCGAGCATCTGCCGCGCATGAAGGCGCTCGGCGTCGCGATCGCCGGGCAGAATCACCTCTACCTCGCGGGCCCGAGCCTCGTGAAATATTGGGGCGCCGCGCGAGCGGGCATCACCACGCCGGTGAAGATGTATCTCGATGCCGGATTGCCGGTGTCATCGGGGACCGATGCGCCAGTCGTGCCGTATCCTCCACTCTGGACGCTCTATCACTTCATCACCCGCGACACGATCGCCGGCGGCGTGCTCGGCGCCGATCAACGCGTGACGCGGCAGCAGGCGCTGCGCCTTGCGACGATCAACAACGCGTGGCTGAACATGGAGGAACGGACCAAGGGATCGATCGAGCCGAACAAGTTCGCCGATCTCGTGATCCTCAACGAGGATCCGCTTACCTGTCCGGAGCCACGCCTCCGCGATGCGAAGGTCCTGGCCACCATCGTCGGCGGCAAGGTGGTTGCCGGCGCCCTGCCGTAGTTTCCCAAAGCCCCAGGACCCAAGCCCCAAGTCCCAAGTCCCCCCTACGAATGCCTTAACGCGTCGACCGGATTGCGCCGCAGGACCAGGTACGCTGGCCACGACGCCGCCAGTGCGCCGGCACCGATAAAGACGACGAGCGCAGACAGGAACGCAATGGGATCGGCGTGCTGTAAATAGAACGGCTCTCCCCGCAGCGCGAGGCCCGTCGGAATGGCGAGGACCAGTCCGATCGCCACTCCAATCACAACGGGCGTCAGGACCTGCCGGACGATCGACCGCAGGAGCTCCGGTTGACGCGCGCCGAGCGCCACCCTGATGCCGATCTCCCTGGTCCGCAGCGCCACGCCGTACGACACCACGCCGAAGATGCCGAGACACGCCAGCGCCAGCGTCAACATACCGATGCCGGCTGCAATCATGCTCGCCAGGCGCGGGCCGAACATGCGTCGCTCGAAATCCTCGTGCATCGCCCGCGCTGTCGGAATCACGCGCGGATCCAGCGTTGCCGCCTCACGCAGCACCGGCGGCAGGCGATCTGCATCGGTCCTCGCCCGCGCTACCAAGTAGACGAACGAGAAATCCTCTGGCGTCAGCGGCAGGTAGAGTTCCGCGACGTTATTGGCTTCGACCCTAATCGAATGCGCGTCGGCGGCCACGCCAATGATGGTCGCTTCCGAGGCCGCCTTCGGAAACTCGCGGCCCAGCACATCGAGCGTGCCGTACATCTCGAGCGCCAGACGCCGGCTGACAATCGCGGTCTGCTCATCGCCAGGACCGAACAGGCGGCCGGAGAGCAGCGGTATCCGCATCACCGCGAAGTATTCGGGATCGACGCCTTGAAACAGCGTGTGGATGCCCGGCGTGGCGTTGTAGGACGTCTCGTTCACGCGGCCGGCGAGCGGCGCGGCGGTGACGATGGCGGCGTCTTCCACGTCGGGGTGGGCCCGCACGCGCTCCTTCACCGCATACCAGTACGACCGCGCCGCATCGCCGGTGATGCCATAGCGGTCGAGCGGCATCGACAGCACGGCCGCGCGCTGGTAGTCGAAGCCCAGGCTCGACTGCATCGCGCGCTGCACACTTCTCACCATCATGCCGGCGACGATCAGCAGCAGGCAGCTGCCGGCGACCTGCGCCGCCATCATGACGCGCCGCATCAGCGCGCGATCGAGCGTCCGCGACACGTGCTGGCCGCCGTCCTTGATCGCGTCGATCAGGTGCTGTTGCGCCACCTTCCACGCGGGCAGCACGCCAACCACGAGGAGCGACAATGCGCCGAGCGCAACGGCGATGGCCATCGTGCGCCACTCGATACTGAAATCGAAGTACGGGGGGAGTTCCGCGAGCGTGGCGATCAGCGTTGCCGCCGCCCATGCGAATCCCAGGCTGCCGGCCACGCCCAGGACGACCAGCGGCACCGCCTCGATCACGAGTTGACGGACAATCCGCGATCGTCTGGCGCCGAGGGCCATGCGAACACCGAGCTCGCGCACGCGGCCCGTGGCGCGCGACATCACCAGGTTGCCAAGGTTCGCAGCCGCCACGATCAGGACCAGGCCGGTGAGGCTGCCGATCAAGGAGATGACGGCCAGGACGGCGTATCGCTCGCTCGGCCGCATGAAGTTGTGCCGAGCGAGCAGCGGCTCGAGCCACTCATCGTTCTTCACGTCCGGACGTTCGGCGGCAAGTGCCTGCATGGTCGAGCGCAGCGCCTCGCGCGCCGCCGCCGGCGACACGCCGGCGCGCAGCCGGGCGTACATGTCAACGCCGTGGCCGCTCGTGGCGCCGTCCCAGGCCTCGAGGAACGTGCTCTGCGGATAGAAATACGCGTGCTGCGCAACAGGAATGAAGATGTCGGGAACGTTGTAATCGAGACCCGGCAGCGCCGCGGGGGCGACGCCGGCGATCGTTACTGGCTTGCGGTCAATGTAGGCGATGGTGCCCACGACGTTTGGATCCGCGCCGAGCCGAGTGTTCCAGAACGTATGGCTGGTCACCACCGCCGGCACGTCGGCGCTCGTGTCGAGCGCGTCGCTCAGCACGCGTCCGTGCAAGGGTCCGTAACCGAGCTCGTCGAACCAGTTCGCCGACACAAACGACGCCCTGATCTGCTCCGCGGCATCGCAACCCCAGGCGACGCTCGTCGCACCGGTTTCCACCGTGACGGCCGCCAGCACGTTGTTGTGATCCTTCACGAACTGCGCCAGCGGATACGGCACGGTCGACGTCGTGCTGCCGGGCGCCGCCCGAAGAAAGCGAACCCACGAGTCGGCGTCTTTCACCGCCGGCGGGCGCAGCATCCCGACCTGAATCATTTGATACAGCGTCACATTGAGGCCGATGCCGAACGTCAGGATCAACACCGCCGTGATCGCAAACGACGGCGATTTCACGAGCGTGCGGACGCCGACCGCCAGGTCCTGCATCGCATCGTCGAGCCAGTTCCAGCCCCACGCATCGCGCGAGCGCTCGAGCAGCCGATAGGTGTCGCCGAACTTCGCGGGGTCGTGCATGCGCCCGCGATGGTCATGCATTTCATCGACCAGCTCCCGCTCGTAACGGCGGCGGTTGACCAGATGCCAGAGACGGCGCAGGAACGTCATCACGAGTGCCTTAGCGATTGGATCGGATCCGAGTTCAGAACGCGCATGGCCGGCAGCATTGCTGCCGCCAACGCCGCCACGACGAACAGCACCAGCGCCCCTGCATACGCCGCTGGATCTGCCGCTTCGAGCTGAATCGGCCCGCTCGTCAGCGCTACGCCGATCGGACCGGCAGCAGCAACACCCAGCGTCATGCCGATCGCGACCGGCCAGACGATGTGCCTCACGACCAGGCGGATCACGGCACCGCGCTCGGCGCCGAGCGCAAGGTGAATGCCGAACTCTTTGACGCGGAGCGTGGCGCCATACGAAACGACGCCAAAGATGCCCAGGCACGCGATGATCAACGTCAGCAATCCGGTGCTGACGGCAATGATGCTCGCGACGCGAGTGCCGGCCACCCGGCGCTCGAACGAATCTCGCAGCAGCCCCACGCCCGGAAGAATCCGTGAATCAATCGCAGCGGCTTCACGCAATACCGGCGCGAGCGTCGCGGCATCGCCGCGCGCCCGCGCGATCAGAATCGACTGCACGTATTCCTCGGCAGGCAACGGTCGATACAATTCAGATGTGTAAACCGATTCAACTCTGATCGAATGGGCGTCGCCGGCCACACCCACGATGGTGGCCTCGGGCTTCGATCGCGGAAATCCGCGCCCAGGCACATCCACCGATCCATACATGGCCGTCGCCAGCGCCCGGCTGATGATAACGGTGGTCTTCGGATCGTCACCGTTTTGAAACGTTCGCCCGAGCACGAGCGGGATCTGCATCACGTCGAAGAATGCCGGCTCGACGTGGTTCGCTATCACTTCCAGCCCGGGCGCGTCGTCGTAAGTGTTCTCGCGGATTCGGCGGCCAAGTGGCGGAGCGAGCGCGAGGGCGAGAGCCGCGGTATTCGGTTGCTGCTCGACGCGCGCTTTCACCGCGTTCCAATAGGCAATGGCGCCAGCGGTGTCAAACCCGTACCGGCCCAGGCCCGGCTCCAACACGGCCGCCTGCTCGTATTTGAACCCGAGATCATCCGAGAGCACTCGTTGCAGCGTGCGGGTCATCATCGCCGCAAGCACGAGGATCAAACAGCTGCCGCACACCTGCGCCGCCATCATCACTCGGCGCAAGCGCGCCTTATCGAGGCTGATCGAGACCTGTTGTCCGCCGTCCTTGATCGCGGCCATCAGCTCCTGCCGCGCCACTCTCCACGCCGGTATGGCGCCAATCACGAGCAACGCCACCACACTCAGAACAACACTGACGCCGATCGTCCGCCAGTCGGGCGCAAAACTGATGTTGTCCGGCAACTCGCCCAGCGCCCCGATCGTGCCGGCGGCCCAATTGGCGAGGGTGATGCCACCGGCCGCACCAAGGATGGCCAGCGGCAGCGTTTCGATCACCAACTGACGGACAATTCGGCTCCGCTTCGCGCCCAGCGCCACGCGGACACCCAGCTCCCGTGACCGTCCCGTCGCGCGCGACAGCACGAGATTGCCGACATTCGTCGCCGCCACCACCAGGACTAGCGTCGTCAACAGGCCGAGAATCGACAGCGCGCCCACAATGCCGCGGCGCTGGCCCTGATCCATGAAGTTCGCGGTGCCCATCGCGGGATCGAGCCACTCCTGCTCGACGATGTAGTTCGGTTGTTGTTCGCGCAGCGCCGCCATGAGTCCACGCAAGCTCTCGCGCGCGGCTTCAGGGGTGACGCCGTCTTTGAGGCGGCCATACAGGCTGGTGGTCTCCGTCTCCCATGAGCGAAGGAACGCGCTGTCGGGAAACACGTGCTCGCGCTGGTCGAGCACGAGATACACCGTTGGCTGATCGTTGTCGGTGCCCACGAACTCGCGAGCCGTGATCCCGATCACGGTCACGGGAATGCGGTTGATATCCACGGTGCTGCCGACGACGTTCGGATCCGAACCGAGCCTGGCGCGCCAGAATTGATGAGTAATCACCACAACCGGCTCGGACCTGGCCGTGTCGACTCCCGCCGCGAACAGACGCCCCTCAGCGGGCGTACCGCCGAGTTCCGAAAACCAGTTGGGCGAAACGAAGCTGGCGGTGACACCCCATAACTCTGTGCCCCACGCGACTGCGCTGTTGTTCTCGAGCAGCACCGCCGACAACACGGCGTTCTCGCTCGCGACGAGCTGTGCCAGTGGATAGGGGACGCCTGAAATGCTGGTTCCCGGCGACCGCCGTTTGAACCGCGCCAACGTTTCCGGCGATTTGATGTCGGGAGGCCGCAACAGGAAGACGCTCGCCATCTGATACAGCGTGAGGTTCAGACCGATGCCGAAGGTGAGAATCAGCACGGCGGTCATCGCGAACGCCGGCGCGCGCATCAGTCCACGCATACCCAGTTTGAGGTCCTGCGCGGCATCATCCAGCCAGTTCCATCCCCAGGCATCACGCGATCGCTCGAGCAGGCGATGCGTGTCGCCGAACTTCGCGGGGTCGTGCATCTGTCCGCGATGCTCGTGCATCTCCTGCACGAGCTCACGTTCATAACGCCGGCGGTTCAACAGGTACCACACACGCCGAAACCAGTTGGTCATGTGTATTTCCTTTTGCCTTCTGACTTTTGCCTTCCGCCTTCCGCCTATGCAGAACCCAAGATGGCGGCTATGGCATCGGCCATCCGTTGGTAGTCGTCCTGCTCCGATTCGAGCTGCTTGAGGCCCTTGGGCGTGATCCGATAGCTGCGCACCTTCCGGCCGGTCTCGGACGTCGTCCAGTCGGCCTTCACCCAGCCGTTGGCCAGCAGCTTCTGCAGCGCGGGATAAAGCGAGCCTTCCTCGACGCTGAGCTGATCGCTCGACAGGTGCCGAATCTTCTGCGCAATGGCATAGCCGTGCATCGGCTCCTGCCGCAATACGCGAAGAATCAGCATCACGAGCGTTCCAGGGGGCAAGCCGGCGGCCTTAGGCATAGTTTAACTATGCCTATAGACGCTATGGATGGCAATGAGGTTCCGTGGCCACCGATTAGCACCGATTGGTCACCGATTCTGTGTCTAATCAGTGTGAATCGGTGGCTGTCACGGGTTTTGCTGAAGAGGTTTCAGGCGACCTTTTTGACCTGACGAGGTGACACCGTGACCGTGCTAAACCTTCAACGAATTCCAACCCGCAGGGAGTTCTGCGCCCGTTGCGCTCGATCTGCGGCCCTGGTGGCCGTCGGCGGGGCGGCCGCGTGCGGCGGCAGTCCGACGTCTCCTTCGGGTTCGTCGACGCCGCTCGCATCCGCGTCGGGATCTGTCTCCGGAAGAACGATCTCCGTATCCCTGGCGTCGGGCGCACTGGCAACCGTTGGGGGATTGGCGATCACTCAAACCTCGCTCGGCAACTTCCTGCTGGCGCGGACCGGCGACGCCACCGTGACCGCGCTCACCGCGATCTGCACGCACGAAGGCTGCACCGTCAGCAACATGTCCGGAAACCAGTTCGTGTGCCCCTGTCATGGATCGACCTTCAATGCCTCAGGCAGCGTCGCGAACGGGCCCGCGAATCGCTCCTTGCGGCAGTTTCCAACCCAGGTCGCCAATGGCGTCGTGACATTCACCGTCTGACCGCGACGGCGCCGCTACCCTGGAGTAGACTGCGCCGATGATGCGATCCTTCTTCGCCGCACTCGTTCTGGCCGCGGCCGTGGCTTGCGCGCAGGCGCCCGCGACACCCCCGGCCGCCGACTCCCGTCCCGATCCGTTGCCCGGCACCAGGCTGTCGGTCGACGAGCTCAAGGCGCAAATGTTTCACGTCAGCGCCGGCAAGCGGCTGAAAGGGCCGTGGCCCAACGGCGCTCGCATGGCCGTGGGACTGTCGTTCGACGTCGACAACGCCACCGCCGCGCTCTCGGTCGGCAATCTCGATTACGAGATCCTGTCGCGTGGCGAGTACGGCGCGGTCGACGGACTGCCGCGGATCTTGCGGATGCTCGATCGCCATCAGGTCCCGTCGTCATTTTTCTTTCCCGCAGCCAGTGCGGTGTTGCATCCCGGAATGATCAAGGAGATCCAGGCGAGCAAGCTCGCCCACGAGATCGGCGTGCACGGCTGGATTCACGAGCGATTGCCGCTGCTCAACGACGAGAAGGAAGAGCAGCGCCTGCTCGACCTCTCGATCGACACGCTGACGAAAATGACCGGCAAGCGCCCGACCGGCTATCGCGCGCCGTCGTGGAAATTCAGCAAGTGGACGATGGGCCAGGTGAAGGCCGCAGGCTTTCTGTATGACAGCAGCCTGATGGCCAGCGACGATCCCTATGAATTACTCCTCGACGGCAAGCCCACCGGCGTCGTCGAGCTGCCGATCGAACGCATCCTCGACGATGCGCCGTACTTCGGCGGCAACGCGGATGGCTCGATGCCGTCGGTGAGCCAGGTCTACGAGGTCTTTCAATCGGAGTTCGATGTCGCGTACGAAGAGGGCGGCCTGTATCTGCTGACCATGCATCCGCATTTCATCGGCCATCGTTCGCGCGTGGCGCTGCTCGAGCGGCTGGTGCAATACATCAAACGCAAGCCTGGCGTGTGGTTCGCGACCCACGAACAGATTGCGCTTCATGTCAAACCGCTGATCGGCAACTGAGAGGCCCACGGTTCTATGCTTGTCGATTGAATGGAGTCGGGAAAACTCTACGGCCAGGACGCAACCCATTTCACGCTGCGACTGGTCCTGGCCGCTTCCGCGACAGTGGACGGCCAGCTCGTGCTCGAACTGGCCGACACTTTCCTCGATCGCCTGGTCTTTCCCGGCTGCGCCGTGGTCTCGCTGGACCAAGAAGCCGGGAATGGCCGCAAAGCCGAGCATCGGCGAGTTCTCCGAACGCCGCTGGGGGGCGGCGCGGAAGAAGATCGCCGCCAGCCAAAACGCCGTGCTGAGCCTCGGCGCCCGAACCGCCGACTTTCAAAACCAGACGATTACGCTCTACGTGCACGCGAATCCGCCGAGCGGCAGCGAGCACCTGCAGACCGGTACGATCGAGGTCACGCGGGCGTTGCTCGGCCTCGACGCCATGGCCTTCTGGGACGCCACGCACGGCATCGTCGTGGGCGACTCGGTCAACGCCGCGTTCTCGATTCTCCTCACCTCGGATGGCGGCAAGACGTGGACGCCGGCGCCACCGGCCGGGCTGCCGACGGCCTTGCCCGGCGAGGGGGCGTTCGCGGCGAGCGGCACGAATGTGGCGGTGCATGGCGCCAACGATGCGTGGTTTGCGACCGGCGCGGCGGCGAAGGCACGCGTGCTCCACACGCGCGATCGCGGTCGCTCGTGGACGATCGCCGACACGCCGCTCGTCGCGGGCAAGTCCGCGGGCGCGTTCTCGGTGGCGTTCCGCGACGCCAGTCACGGCGTGGTCGTCGGCGGTGATTACCAGAAGGAGGCGGAGGCCATCGACAACCTCGCTGTCACCAGCGACGGCGGCCGCACGTGGACACTCGTCAAGGAACGCGGCCTGTCCGGCTTCCGCTCCGTCGTGGCGTACGTGCCAGGCACGAAGATGTCCGTGATCGCCGTCGGTCCCCAGGGCTCGGATTGGTCGAAGGACGTTGGACGGACATGGACACCGATTGAGGGCACGGGCTTCCACGCGTTCAGTTTCTCGAAGTCAGGGCGAGCGGGCTTCGGCGCCGGAAGCAAAGGAAGTATCGGGAAGCTCGCGACCAGCGGTCGCTGATTCATCCTGTGAGTGCTTACTCGGCCAACGAGCCAGCTGTAGAGTTGTCCACGGATTTCACGGATGCCGAGGACCCGCGCCGGCCCTGAGGGCCGACAAGACTAATTGAATCCCCGGCAACGACCTACTGCCACACCGACAAGCTCAAGGCGCGGATGTTTCACGTCAGCGCCGGCAAGCGGCTGAAGGCCCATGGCCCAAGGGCGCCGATGATCGGCAACTAGCGCCGGTGCGTCGGTCAGTGCCGCTGCAGCATCGCGCGCTTCGCCGACGCGCGCAGCGCGTGATTGAGGGAGTGATGCTGCCGCCGCAGGCGATGCAGCGTCTCGTAATCGCCGGCGTCTCGCGCCTTATCGTAGGCCACCTTGATCTCGCGCATCTGCGCCTTGATGAGGCCCTTTTCCGCAGCGACCGCCGCATGGTGTTCATGCGCGTCGATGCCGAGCGCTTTGCACAGCGCGGGCAGCAGATGGTCTTTGTTCAGCTGCGTGTAGCCCTGGACCGCCTCATGCTGCAGGCCGCTCGCCAGCTCGCGCAGTTCGGCGACCGTTTTCTTCTTCAGCTCCTCGTAGGTGTGCGCCACGGTGAACCTCCTGAAAGAGCGCCATCCTACCCGATCGCGGGCCCATTCGTCGATGGCGCGTCGCAGCAGCTGTAGAGTTGTCCACGGATTTCACGGATTTCACGGATGCCGAGGACCCGCGCCGGCCGTCAGGATCCAGCGACCGAGTAGTAGATGCCGTTGAAGAGGAACGGGAACGTTCCGTGCGGCTGCGCACGTTTCATGATCTCGGGCCCGAACAGCAGCACGCGCCCCTTGCCCACCGGCGCCTCGATCACCGCGACCCCGTTCTGGAGGTAATGCTGTCCCCACGCCCATCCGCTCTTCAGCGGCGTAGCGCTATCGAACCACGCGACGCTCGTGATGCCCTGGCCGGCCGCGGCCGGCTCGAGCCTGAACACGGGGCTCGTGTCGAAGAAGACGTCGGTCCGCTCGTTCATGCCATGCGCAATCGGATGCGTGGCATCGACCCTGGCCGTCATGATCGATCCTGGCGCATAGAACTTCGCCGCCGGCAACGCCGTGCCGTTCTCGACGAGGTGATCGGCGATCGGCAATTGGAAATGCCGCGCCAGGTTCGTCGACGAAGCTCCGATCGTGATCACCGTGCCGCCGTTCTCGACGAACCGCTTCAACTCCGGAATGGTACGGTCGGCACTGACGCGACCCAGCATCGGCCGGTACTCCGCGGGAATATCGGCGGCGGCCGGTTGCGCACCGCCTGGGCCCGCGCCCACCGCGGGAATGCCGCCTTCGACGAACACCAGCACGTCGTACTTCGCGTTGAGGTTGCCGGCATCCAGCGTGCCTGGAAACACCTTCTCGAACGGGAACTGGTACTGCTCGAGAATCCACCTCGCCCAGCCCGAGTCCATCGAGCCGCCGTACTGATCCCAAAGTCCGACACGCGGGCTCCGCAGTTTCCGCGCCCCGGCTACCGGCTTCTCGGCGGTCGCCGTCGCGCCAACGCCAAGATCGGCGGCGATCTTCTCGAGCATGACCCGCGTCGATGGCCGCGCCGGCACATACCAGGCGCCGTCGGGCAACCAGTAGACCTCTTCCTTGGCCTTGAGCAGTTGGTTGAGCGCGACAAACGAGTCGACCATCGTGTGGCTCAGCAAGTAGCCAGCAGCGCCGTTGACCGCGGTGACCCTGCCCGGCGGCGGCTTGACGTTCCAGTCGGTCACCGGCTCGAACGGACCGGTGAAGCCGTCGAGAATGCGGTCGAACTCCACGCCCATCTGGAACGCCAGGGTCCATCCGGCGTGGTCGTACGGCGGCGTCGGCGCGGCACCCGCATACGGGATGTTGTCCGGATGGTCCTGCGGCTCGAACATGTCGATGACGTGCGGTCTGAACGCCTGCGCCCCCATGACGATGAAGGAACCGGCTGGATATTTCTTGCCCTGCACCTCGAAGTCACGGGTCGCGCGCTGAACCTTGATGCCGACTTCACGGAGCGCGTTGATGAACTTCACCGCGGTCGGGAAATCGGCCTGATTCGAAGGAATGATGAAGCCGCGCGGATCCCTGAACTCTGGCTTGCGCAGCTCCGCCATCACCGCCTTATCGCGGGACGGATCCGGCGCCGCCCCGCGTCCCCCGCCACCCATCGGCACGCCCATCTTCGCGGCCACCGCGGCGAAGCGATGCGGCGCCGGTGTCCAGCTATCCGTACTGCCGCGCGCGATCGAGTTGCGACCCATCTGGTAGGCGTTGAACAACACCGTTTCGCGATAGCGGGAGGCCAGATCGAGCACGGCGCGATTGGCGGTGATCGAATAGTCGATGGACTGCCTGAAATGCCAGGTTTGCGGCAGGATCGGGAAGGTCAGATCGCTGGTCGGCAATTGACGCTGCAGCACCAGTGGGATCTGCATCGGCGTCGGGCTGCCGATCATCTCGGTCAGGATGGCGAGGATGTTGTGGAACGCGGCGGTGTTGCGAATGCCGCCATTCCACCAACCGTCGTACGCGCCCGAAGCCCGCGCGGACGCGCCGGGCTTCCCCTCCGCGGCCATCCGCGTGTGAATCGCGATTCCCAGTTGCTGCAGGCCCAGCACGAGCAGCGGATCCTGGTTGTAGTTGAACGGGTCGCGGAACGGCGGCGACCAGAACACGGTGCCCGCTGGGCCGCTCTGGTGATGGTTGTAGAGAATCTGCGGCGACCACTCATGGTAGAGCACGCGGTTGATGTTCTCGGTTTCCTTCTGTGTCGACGCGAAGAAATCGCGGTTGTTGTCGTGGCCGATGTAGTGGTGATAGAGCAACGGCAAGCCGGCGCTGCTGCGTTTCTCCGGCACGGGGTTGCGCATGTACCAGCCGGCCACCAGGTCGTGGCCGTCGGGATTCGCGTGCACGAACAGGATCACCGTGTCGGTGAGGAACCGCATGGTCTCTTCATCGGTGCGGCTCACCATCTGGTAGACCATCTCGCCGAGCTGTTGCGCGCCGAGCACTTCGCTGGCGTGCAGGCCGCCGTCGATCCAGACCACGGTCTTGCCATCGCGCGCCAGCGCGCGGGCCTGGTCGTCGGTGAGGCCCTCCGCCAGCGCGAGTCGCCGCGACGTGTCCTTGATGCGCGCGAGGTTCCGGTGGTTCTCGGGCGAGGTGACGATCGCCATCAGGTGTGGGCGGCCTTCGGAGGTCCGGCCGATCTCCTGGAGGATCATGCGGTCGGACTCGCGGTCGAGCTTCTGCCAGTACGCGGCCAGCTGCTGATAGGTGGCGAGCTGGTAGTCATCGCCGAAGCTGAAGCCGAACTGCTCCTTCGGCGTCGTGAGACGCGGACCTTGCGCGCTGGGTACGGCCGCGACCGAGATGAACAGAATGAGCGTGAGAATGCGGACGAGCATGGCGACTCCTGTGTAGATGATAAGCCACCGATTGACACCGATTGAACACCGATTAGATCTCGGTAATCGGCGTCTAAGCTGTGCCTATCGGTGGCCGGTGTCTGATCGGTGTCTAATCAGTGGCCGGTGTCTAATCAGTGGCCGGTGTCAATCGGTGGCCGCTAGCCATCCGGGGTCTGCGCGATCGCCGAGATGGTGTTCTGCGGCAAGCCGTCGCGGGTTTGCCACACGCTGCGCATGAACTGCGTGATGGCTTTCGCGGGGTCGAGGGCGGTGGCGCGTGACGGCAGGGCGAGCAGTGCCACGACCACCAGGCAGATAAACGACGGGCGTCTCAATGGAAGCGCAGACATTCTTCCATGAGGGGCCGCTATGGCACAATCGCCGCCGCAGGCGAACGGACTGGGGTTTGGTCTCGGCTTCGAGACCGTCGACCGCTTCGGCGGCAGCAACGCGTACAAGGAAAAAGCCCCAGTGATTTCTCACTGGGGCCTTGTGATGAATCCCCGGCAACGACCTACTCTCCCACCCACCTACGCGGGCAGTACCATCGGCGGTAGCAGGCTTAACTTCCGTGTTCGGAATGGGAACGGGTGTGACCCTGCTCCTATGGCCACCGGGAAACTTGGTGTCTGGGGTCCCTCCTGAACGCCTCTTATGCGGCGCTCGAGGAAGGTCGTCCCAGAGCATCTTGTTGTAAAAGAGCCGGCGGCACAAATGTGCCGCCCTACTGAATACTCTGCAATGCGATAGTTGTTTGACCACACACTCGCGTTGAATCACGCGAAGTGAATAAATGGTCAAGCCTCACGGCTGATTAGTATCGGTTAGCTGAACGTGTTGCCACGCTTCCACACCCGACCTATCGACGAAGTAGTCTACTTCGAGCCTTTAGGGACTTGCGTCCAGGGAGATCTCATCTCGAGGTGGGTTTCACGCTTAGATGCATTCAGCGTTTCTCCCTTCCGGACTTAGCTACCCAGCGGTACCACTGGCGTGATAACTGGTACACTAGCGGTCCGTCCAACCCGGTCCTCTCGTACTAAGGTCAGATCCTCTCAAATCTCCTGCGCCCACCATAGATAGAGACCGAACTGTCTCGCGACGTTCTAAACCCAGCTCACGTACCGCTTTAACCGGCGAACAGCCGGACCCTTGGAACCTGCTACAGCTCCAGGATGCGATGAGCCGACATCGAGGTGCCAAACCTGGGCGTCGAT